>NZ_SSXE01000388.1 GCF_021699195.1 Nonomuraea sp. MG754425
GTCGCCGCGGGGCTGGTGGCCGTGGCCAGCGGGATCTACTTCGGCGTGGCCGCGCTGTCGAGCCTCGTGGTGTCCGGGTACGACCAGCTCGCCGGGCTCCCCGCCGAGTGGCGGCTGTCCGGGACGCTCAGCCCGCTGACGGTGGCCGGGCTGACCTTCCCCGCGATCGCCGCGTTCCTCGTCGCGCACCGGCCCCGGTTCACCCTGGCCTGGCTGATGTGCGCGGGCGGGCTCGGCGGCGCCGTCTACGACTTCTGCCAGGCGACGATGCTGGCGTCCGCGGCGCACGGCGATCTCGCGACGGCGGGGACGCTGAGGCTGCTCGCGCAGGCGGGCTGGGCGGTGTCCGGGCTGGCGCTGGAGATGCTGCTGCCGCTGTACACCCCCGACAGCAGGTTGCCCGCCAGGCGCTGGCGGGCGGTGGTGGCGCTGGGGGTGGTCTCCATCGCCGCCGAGACCGCGCGCCAGTGCGTACGTCCGGACCCGCCGATCGAGAGCTACCCGCTGCCCGCGGTCATCCCGAACCCGCTGCAACTGCCCGCGCTGGGGCCGTACCTCCCGGCGTTCGGGGTGGTGACCTGGACGGGGATCCTGCTGACGCTGCCGCTGGCGGCGCTGTCCCTGCTGCTGCGCCTGCGGCGGGCGGACCCGGCGGGCCGGCGGCAGATCGGCTGGCCACTGTCGGCGTTCGCCGGGTACATCGTGTTCATGCTGGTCGGCATCGTCCTGCCGGACCTGTACTGGCTGTCGGTGGTGTGGGCGGCGCTCATCCCGGTCGCGCTGGTGTTCTCGGTGCTGCGCCACCGGTTGTACGGCATCGACACCCTCATCAGCCGGGCCTTCGTCGCCGCGGGGCTGGTGGCCGTGGCCAGCGGGATCTACTTCGGCGTGGCCGCGCTGTCGAGCCTCGTGGTGTCCGGGTACGACCAGCTCGCCGGGCTCGCACGGGCCTCGCGGTGCAGGGGGTCGCGGTGGAGGTGACCGGCGGCGAGCCGGGTCACCCCGCGGGCGGCCCGATCAGCGAGCAGGTCAGCGGGCAGGCCGGTGGACAGGTCAGCGGGCAGGTCAGCGGGCAGGTCAGCGGGCGGGTCGGTGCTCACCCCCGCGAGGTGCCGCTGGTCTGGCACGGTGAGCGGGTGGGACGGCTGCTGGTCGGCCCGCCCGCCCCGCGCCGGTTCCCCGCGGCGCACGACGAGCGGGTGCTGGCCACGCTGGTCCCGTACGCGGCCGACGTGGCGCACGCGGTGCGGATGGCAGCCGACCTGCAACGTTCCCGGGAGCGCATCCTGACCGCGCGGGAGGAGGAACGGCGGCGGCTGCGCCGCGACCTGCACGACGGCCTGGGCCAGACGCTCGGCGCGCTCGCGATGACCGTGAACCTGGCCCGCCTGAGCCTGAAGAGCTCCCCGGAGGCGGCGGACGCGCTGCTGCGCGAGCTGCGCTCCGGCATGGACGCGGTCACGTCCGACATCCGCCGGCTCGTGCACGGCCTGCGTCCGCCCGCCCTGGACGAGCTGGGCCTGGCCGCCGCCGTCAGGGAACTCGCGGAGGGCGCGCCCGAGCCGCTCCCTGATCAGCCGCGCCTCGTCGCGCGGGTGAGCGCCGAAGGCGACCTGGACGACCTGCCCGCCGCAGTCGAGGTGGCCCTCTACCGGATCGCGCAGGAGGCGCTGACGAACGTCCGGCGGCACGCGCGCGCCACCCGCGTCCGGGTCGAGCTGCGCCGCGAGCCCGGGACGGTGCGCCTGCTGATCGCCGACGACGGCGTGGGCCTGCCGCCGCGGCGCCGTCCGGGCGTCGGCCTGGCCTCGATGCGCGAGCGCACGGCGGAGCTGGGCGGGAGCTGCCTCATCGACGGCGGTCCCGGCGCGGGCACCACCGTGGAGGTGACGCTCCCCGTCCCGGCGCGGTAGCCTCCGTCGCCTTTGATCTTCACGACAAGGACGCTAATGTCTCCCGATAAGGGACACGGAGGACGGTGGGCACACGTGACCGAGGCGAGCCGACGCCGCCGTGTGGCGTGGTTCCCGGGAGGCCGCCCGCGCCGCACGCCCGTCGATCGGAACGAGGCCGGATGAGCCGCACGGAACGCGCCACCCTCACGCTCGGCCGGCATCTCGGCCGAGGCGGTCAGGGGACGGTCCATGAGGTGCTCGAACGCAAGATCAACGGCCAGTGGGACGTCGCCTACAAGGAGTACGACCCCGACGCCCTGAGCGACCTCGACGCCACCGCCTTGGCCGCGATGGCGGAGCTGATCGGCCGGCTCCCGGGATGGGACGCGGCCTGGCTGGCCGGCAAGGCGGCCTGGCCGGCCGAGCTCGTGGAGGCGGACGGCGACGTCACCGGCTTCCTGATGCGGTCGGCGCCCCGGCGCCACCTGTTCGACCTGCCGACCCCGTCGGGCCCCTCGCCCACGGCGGCCACCCTGGACATCCTGCTCAACGACGACGCCCACACCGCCAGGATCGGCCTGCGGGCCGCCGACCGCGACCGCCTGCTGCTGCTGGCCGACCTGGCCGACACGCTCACCCGCCTGCACACGATGGGCGTCGTCGTGGGCGACCTGTCACCCAGGAACGTGCTCTTCTCCACCGCCGCGCCCCCGGAGTGCTTCCTGATCGGCTGCGACACCATGCGGCTGGACGGCGCGGACGTCCTGCCGCGGCCGGGCAAACGCGGCTGGCAGCTCCCCGATGGTGAGGAGCGGGGCACGGCGGAGGGCGACGCCCACGCGTTGGCGCTGCTGGCCATCCGGCTCCTGGCCCGCGACCAGGTCACCACCGACCCCGGCCGGCTCGCCGCCGCCGGGCCCGCGCTGGGCGAGCTCGCGCGGGCGGCGCTGGAGCGCCCGCCGTCCGACCGGCCCGCCCCCGAGCAGTGGGCCACGGAACTGCGGCGGGCCGCCGCCACGCCCCCGGAGCCGGCGGCCACCGTCGTCCTCGCCGCACCCCCGGAACCCGCGGCCACCGTCGTCGTCACACCCCCGGACCCTGCGGCCACCGTCGTCCTTGCATCCCCGGAC
>NZ_SSXE01000389.1 GCF_021699195.1 Nonomuraea sp. MG754425
GGTTCAGGCGGGGCGGGCTTCAGTCGCGGCCCGTGCCCTTCAGTCGCTTGGGCAGCCCGGTGACGCCCCACATCCCGATCCGCCACAGCGCCTCGGACATGACCTTGCCGCTCATCTTGCTCTTGCCGACCGTGCGCTCCACGAACGTGATCGGCACCTCCACCACCCGCAGCCCGTTCCTGGACGTGCGCAGCGTCAGGTCGACCTGGAAGCAGTAGCCCTGCGACTCCACCCCCGACAGCCCCACCTTCTCCAGCGTGGCGGCCCGGTAGGCGCGGAACCCGGCGGTCGCGTCGCGCACGGGCAGGCCGAGCATCACCCGGGTGTAGATGTTGGCGCCCTTCGACAGCAGCTCACGCCGCTGCGGCCAGTTGACGACCTGGCCGCCGGGCACGTAACGCGAGCCGATCGCCAGGTCGGCGCCCTCGGCGAGCGCCTCGAGCAGCTTCGGCAGTTCCTCGGGCTGGTGGGAGCCGTCGGCGTCCATCTCGACGAGGACGTCGAAGCCCTCCTCCAGGCCCCAGCGGAACCCGGCGATGTACGCGGCGCCGAGCCCCTGCTTGCCGGGCCGGTGCAGGACGTGCACGTGGTCGTCGCCGTCGGCGAGCCCGTCGGCGACCTCACCGGTGCCGTCGGGGCTGTTGTCGTCGGCCACCAGCACGTGCGCGTCGGGCACGGCGGCCCGCACCCGCTCGACGATCGCCGGCAGGTTGTCGCGCTCGTTGTAGGTCGGCACGACGACGAGCACCCTGCCGAGAGACTCCATCATCCGTCGTTCCTCATCCGATCACCCACGGCACGCCGCCTGCCACGCCATGCGGCGACTCCGGCAGCCGCCGCTCCCATCACCATCAATGCCCATTCGGGAAGCACGCCGACCCTTGTGGCAATTGTTTCCTTTGTGCGTATGGGCACCGTGACCACGTTCATGTCAGCGACCCGCTCGCGGGTCTGCCAGGAGACCTTACCGTCAGGCGTGACATATGCCGAGATTCCGGTTGTGGCGGCGGTGACGACGGCCCGGTTGTGTTCCACGGCGCGCAGTTTCGACATGGCGAGCTGCTGCGGCGGCAGGTTGGTCAGGGCGTAGGAGGCGTTGTTGGTCTGCACCACGAGGGGGGTGCCGCCGGCGCGTACGGTGCCGCGCACGGTGTCGTCGTAGGCGACCTCGTAGCAGTTGACCGCGCCGATCGTGACCGGGCCCATCGTGAGGTCACCCGGCCTGTCACCGGGGACGGACTGCCGTCCGACCAGGTTCGCCCGCTCCGACAGCGCCAGCACGATCTCCTTGAACGGCGTGTACTCCCCGAACGGCACCAGATGCTGCTTGTCGTAGTAGGCGCCCGGCCCGGTGACCGGGTCCCACACGAGGCTGCGGGTGGCCCGGTTCTCCTCGCCGATCGCCACGACGGCCCCGACGAGCGTGGGCACGCCGACGTCCTGGACCGAGTCGTGGATGGTCTGCCGGGCGTACTCGTCGCGGTAGGGGTCGATGTCGGTGGAGTTCTCGGGCAGCACGACCAGGTCGGGCTTGGGGAGCTTGCCGTCGCGGACGGCCTGGGCCAGGCGCTTGGTCTCGTTGGCGTGGTTGCGCAGCACGACGGCGGGCTCGTCGCCGAGCGCGTACATGCCCTGGCCGGGGACGTTGCCCTGGACGATGCCGATGTTGACGGTGCGGCCCTCGTCGCCCGGCCTGGGCACGACCAGCGCCAGCAGAGGCACGGCCAGCGCCAGCGCGAGGGGCGCGGCCCGGCGCGCGAGGCCGGGAGCCTTGCCCATGAGGACCGCCTGGGCGAGCAGCGCTCCGCACAGGGCGACGGCGAACGACACGAGCGGGGCCCCGCCGAGCGCGGCGTACGGGGTGAACAACGACTCACCCTGGCTGAAGGCGGCCCGCGCCCATGGGAAGCCGCCGATGGGCACCAGGCTGCGGGCCCACTCCATGAGCACCCAGAGCCCGCCGAACCACAGCGCCCAGGCGCGCAGCCGGAACACGAGCGCGGCCAGGGCGGCCATGGCGGCGTAGAAGAGGCTCTCGACGACGACCAGGACGACCCAGAGGTCGTCGCCGATGCTGCGCACCCAGGCGAGCGAGGGCAGCAGGAAGACGACGGCGGCCAGGTAGCCGATCCAGGCGGCCCGCCTGGGACGCGTGCCGTAGAGGGCGGCGGCGATGAGCCCGATGCCGAGCGGGGCGCACAACCACCAGTCGAGCGGCGGGAAGGCGGCGAAGAACGCCAGGCCGCCCGCGACGGCCGCGGCGATCCGGCCCAGCAGCACCCGCCGCGGCTCCGGCCGGGTGCCGGGCCCGGCCCCATCGGCCCGCC
>NZ_SSXE01000390.1 GCF_021699195.1 Nonomuraea sp. MG754425
GGGGCTGGGTGGCGCCGAGCAGGACGTCGAGGCCGCGGCACACCGCCATCGCCAGGGGTCCGGCGGGCGTGTTCTTGGCGACCAGGTCGTACGTCCACACGGCCCCCGCCAGCGGCGCGGCGACCAGCAGCGCCCGGCGTCCGCCGCTGAGCCCGGCGACGGCGAGGCCGGCGGCGGTGAGCCCGGCGGCCAGGCCCAGCGCGGCCCCCGGCCGCACCCGGCCCGAGGGGATCGGACGTTCGGGACGTTCGGCGGCGTCGAGATGGCGGTCGGCCCAGTCGTTGGCGGCCATCCCCGCCCAGTACAGGCAGACGGAGGAGCAGGCCAGGCCGAGCGTCCGGGGACCGAGCACCTGCCCGGCGGCGGCGCCGGCGATCACGTCGCCGGGGACCGACAGCGCGGCCGGGGCCCGGACCAGCTCGATCAGGTCCCGCAGCGCGGTCATCGGCCGGCCTCCCTCGCCCCGGGGCGGGCTGCGGCCGTGCCGTCCCGCCGCACGCCCGCGCCGCCTCTCAAGTGACGCTTGATTCCCGCCAGGCCGCCCTTCACACGAACCCGCTTCCCGGCCGGTCGTAAGGCGGGGCTCCCGTGGGAGGGGGTCACGGGGTGTGCTCCGGGTCGAGGGCGGTCACGAGGTCGCACAGCACCCGCCACTGCTCGGCCAGCCCGTGCGGCACCTCACCCAGCGGGTCCTTGAAGAAGAAGGCCAGCTCGGGCAGCGGCCCGGCGCGTCCGGCCCGGTGCGCGGCGGCGGTGAGGCGGACCAGGTCGAGGACGAGGGGCGCGGCCAGCGCGGAGTCGCAGCCGTGCCAGGTGAACTCCATGCGCATGCCGGTCCCGAGGAAGCCCTCGAAGGTGACCAGGTCCCAGGCGGTCTTGAAGTCGCCCAGGTCCTCCAGGTAGTCGATGCGCGTCTCGCCCTGCGGCAGGTAGCCGAGCGTCTCGGGCAGCACGCGCTGCTTGCTGGCGGACTTGGCCGCGTTCGCGCCCGGCCGGACGAGGTTGGCGCCGTCGCCGCCGCCCAGCAGGTTGACGCCGGACCAGGTGCGCACCTTGAGGTTGCGCTGCGCGAACATGGGCGCGAGCACCGACTTGACCAGGGTCTCCCCCGTCTTGCCGTCGTGCCCGGCGTACGGCAGGCCGTGCTCGCGGGCGAGCGCGTCGAGCGCGGGCAGGCGCGCGCCGGTCGAGGGGGTGAAGTCGATGTAGGGGCAGCCGGCGGTCAGGGCGGCGTACGCGGCCAGCGAACTGGGCGGCAACACCGCTCCGGGTTCGGACAGGGCGGCGCGCAGCGCGTCGAGCGAGCCGTGCGCGGGATGCGGCGACGGGACGGGCTCGGTGGTCGAGACGTTGACCACCACGACGCGGTCGAGGTCGTTCCGGCGGCGGAAGCGGTCGAGGTCGGCGGCGATGGCCGCGGCCGTCGCGGCCTGGGTGGCGGCGGCGGGCAGCGGGCGCACCTGCTGCTCGACGGCGGCCAGGTCGTCCTTCACGGCCAGCGCGAGCGCGGCGGGCACCACCCCGGCGCCGGCCAGTTCCGCGGCCTTCTTCTCCAGCGGGACGGAGGTGACGTCGTGCCCGCCGAAGACCAGGTCGCCGATGCCGGGACGGACCCGTTCGCGCAGGGCGGGCGACTCCAGGACGCAGCCGGTCGGCCCGGTCAGGCCGGCCCGGATGGCGAGCGCTCCGATCAGACTGGTGACGGCGACCGAACCGCGTGCGCCGAGCAGCCAGGCTCCCGTTCTCATGAGGTCTCCTTCGCTCCCGGGACGCCCCCGTCCCGGGGTGTTCAGCGTCGAAGGCCGAGGAGGGCGGGATGGCCCGCCGGCCGGTGAACCGCGTGATCGGCCTGTGTCACGCGTCCTCCACAGGGGTCGGGCGGCTGCTGGGGGGAGCCGCACTCGTCATGATCGGACTTGTGATTAGGATCCGCTCGAAAGCGCCGCCGTTCAAGCGGCATCGTGCTGCGTTCTGGTGCTGAACGTCGAAAACCGGGCACCGGACGGCCGGTGCCCGGGGTTTCGGCGGTGCTATCCGGTGCTATCCGGTGCTGTCCCGTGCTATCCGGCCGCGACGACGTGCACCAGCGCCGCCTCGTCCGGGAAGAGCGGCGGCACCGAGATGCCCGAGGCGGCCAGCGCGGAGCCCGGGAGCGACAGCTCGCCGGACACCCAGGCGGGCGGGGCCCCGTGGGAGGGCACAGGCATCAGCGGGCGCACCCGGTAGACGGTGGTGGGCGTCAGGCCCGGGAGGCGGACGGGGCCGGGCCTGACGCCCACCACCGTCTACCGGGTG
>NZ_SSXE01000040.1 GCF_021699195.1 Nonomuraea sp. MG754425
CTGCTGGGGCGGCTGCTGGATGAGCTCGGGCTCCAGGTGCAGGCCGGTGGCGGGCAGTTCGCTGGTCAGCACCCGGGCCGGCTGGGCGGCGGGACGGCCGGGGAACTCGCCGGTGAAGTCGCCGACGAGGCCGCCGCCGTGCACGATGCCGCCTTCGAAGCGGACCGCCGGGTGGGGGCTGCCGGCGCCGGGCAGGCTGAGCTCGACGCGCTCGACGGGGCCGTTGACCAGGCGGTCGGCCCAGGTCAGGGAGTCGTTGCCGGCCAGCCGGGTCTCACCGGCGGCGGTGGCGATGGTGGCCGAGGCCGAGCCGCTGACCAGGACGGCGACGCCGCCGCCGACGGGGCCGGCGACCGCGCAGGTGGCGGGGTCGGCCGCCATGTTGGCCGCGAGCACCTGAGCGGCACGGCGGGCCAGGGCACGGCCGTCGCCGCCGGAGGCGGCGGTCTCGCGCAGCGCCTCGATCAGGGCGTCGGCGGCCGACTCGGCGGAGTCGCACACCAGCAGCAGCCCGCCCTCGTAGGCGACCAGCCCGGTTCCAGGAAGCGGACGCACCACTCCGAAGCCTTGGTCGGTCATGAGTCCTCCCTCAGGCCGACCGTGCTGCGCTCATCGGTGCCCTCGCTGCGCTCGGTCACTCAACTCTCCTCCCCGGAAGCCGGCGTTGTTACGGCACCCCGCACTGCCGTGCTGGCCACCAGCCATACGCATACCCAGCCGACGAGGCCGTCTCGCGGCCCCCTCGTCTCGATTCGGTGAACCGGTGGGCCGCAGCAAACCCCTCAACTGTGCAAGTTTGGCCAAACAGCACACTATCGGCCACTCGTGACATCGCAGAAATCGCCGGGGTCGGCTCCGGCCACCCGAAACCGCTGGACATGACCCTATCGAGGGGCAGCCGGTTAAACGAGTGGGACAAATCAGACGCCAGTGAAAACCTTGTTCACGTCGGCCGTGGCGAGCACCCCGAAGATCTCCCCACCGTCCTCGACGAGGAGGTACTCGCTGCCGGGGGCCTCGCGCATGGCGTCGATGAGCTCCTCTCCCGTCAGGTGGGCGGGCAGCACCATCGAGGGTTCGAGGGCCTTGGCCATGGAGCCGACGTTCACCCAGGGGCGGCGGTGCTCGGGGGTGGCCTGGACGGCGGCCTCGTTGACGATGGCGACGGGCTCGCTGTCGTGGTCGACGACGACGAGGGCGCCCGCATGGCGCTCGGCGGCCTGCCGCAGCGCCTCCGACAGCGGCGTCTCGGCGTTCACCGGGATCGCCCTGCGGGCCAGGGCGCGCGCGTTCACCTGCGGGATCTTGGCCCTGATCTTGGCCACGCGGAGCGACTGGCTGGCGCCCATCCAGATGAAGGAGGCCAGCACCATCGGCCACAGCAGGTCGGTGAAGTCGAGCTCCCGGCCGCCCGACAGGGCGGTGGCGACGGGGAAGACGACCAGGGCGATGGCCAGCACCCGCCCGCCCCAGGCGGCCACGATGGTGCCGGAGCCGGGGTCCTTGGTCAGCTTCCACACGCCGGCGCGCAACATCCTGCCGCCGTCGAGCGGCAGGCCGGGCAGCAGGTTGAACACGCCGACGATGAGGTTGGCCACCCAGAGCTGCCAGACGAGCACCTCGAGGATGCCGCCGTCGTGGACCACGTAGACGTCGAGGGCCAGGCCCCCGGCGGCCAGCCCGAGCGACAGCACCGGGCCCGCGGCGGCGACCATGAACTCCTTGCCCGGCGTGGGCGGCTCCTTCTCGATCTCCGAGACGCCGCCCAGGAGGTAAAGGGTGATCCTGCGGACGGGCAGGCCGTACCACTTGGCCAGGATGCTGTGCGCCAGCTCGTGCAGCAGCACCGACACGTACAGCAGCACGGCGAACGCGAACGCGACGGCGTAGGCCAGCGTGCTGTCGAGCCCGGGCAGCATCTGGCGCACCCGCGGCCCGAACATCAGCGTGATGAAGGCCGCCACGATGAACCACGTCCAGGAGACGTACACCGGGATGCCGAAGGGCCTGCCCATCCGAATACCGGAGAACTCCTGCCGCGGGTTCTGCTCGCTCACCGCACTCCTCGTACGTACGTAAGTTCGTGTCGCTGACTTTGATGCTACGCGCCCGATCACGTGATCCTTGTCCTGCGGCGGTTATTCTGTCGGGCTCTTGACCTAGAGTGCGGTGCATGACGTTGACCGAGCCGGTGATCATCGGAGCTCTCTCCCCGTCCCGGGCGGGCGATTTCATGACCTGTCCGCTGCTCTACCGCTTCCGGGTGATCGACCAGCTCCCCGAGAAACCGTCGCAGGCGGCGGTGCGGGGCACGGTGGTGCACGCGGTGCTGGAACGCCTGTACGACCTGCCGGCGCCGCGGCGTTCGGTGGAGGCGGCGATCGACCTGCTCGACCCGCAGTGGGAGCGGCTGCTGGCCGACGACCCGCAGTACGCGGGCATGTTCGCCGACGAGGCGGAGCAGGCGCAGTGGCTCGGGCAGGCGCGGGAGATGCTGCGGCGCTACTTCACGCTGGAGGACCCGACCCGGCTGGAGCCGGCCGAGCGGGAGCTCTACGTGGAGGCGGTGCTCGACGGGGGCCTGATGCTGCGGGGTTACGTCGACCGGCTCGACGTGGCGCCGACCGGCGAGGTCCGGGTGGTCGACTACAAGACCGGCAGCGCGCCGGGGCCCGACTTCGAGGCCAAGGCGCTGTTCCAGATGAAGTTCTACGCGCTGGTGCTGTGGCGGCTGCGCGGCCGGGTGCCGCGGCTGCTGCAGCTCGTCTACCTGGGCGGGCAGGGCGAGGTGCTGCGCTACGCGCCCGACGAGGCCGACCTGCTGGCCACCGAGCGCAAGGTGATGGCGTTGTGGTCGGCGATCGAGCGCTCGCTGGAGTCTGGCGAGTGGCGGGCGCGGCGCAGCCGCCTGTGCGACTGGTGCGATCATCAGGCGTTGTGCCCGGAGTTCGGCGGCACCCCGCCGCCGGTGCCGGTCCGCCGGCCGGGCGACCGGCTGCGCGGCAGCCGCCGGTCGGCCACCGACGAGCTGTGAGCAGGAGCGGTTAATCCTCCCGTGGGAGGAGGTTCCGGGCTTTCACCTGGTCTTACAGTGAAGCGGTGCGCATAGATCGGAGCAGGCTCCACGACACGGTGCTCGCCGGGGTGGTGGCAGCGGCCTCGGTGGCGCTGTTCGTGTTCTACGGTCCCGAGCGTCTGCAGGCCGGCGGGTTGCAGGTCGGCGGCGTGCGGCACCCCGACGTGCTGGGCACGCTGCTGCTGGTCGCCGCGTCCGCGCCGGTGGCGGTGCGCCGCCGCTGGCCGCTGGCGGCGCTGTGCGCGGGGCTGGTGCCGGAGATGCTGCTGAGCGGGCTCGGCTACGGCACGGGCCTGTCGAGCCTGGCCACGATCGTGCTGCTGTACTCGGTGGCGTCCTTCCGTGGGCTGGCGGTCGCGCTGGTGGCGCTGGTGCTGGCGCTGGTGACGTACGTGGCGGACGCGGTCTCGGGCTCGGTCCGGACGGCGAGCTGGAGCGAGTACGTGGTCACCGCCGTGGTGCTGGCGGCGGTGTGGGGGGCGGGCCGCAGCCTGCGGTTGCGGCGGGCCTACCTCGACGAGCTGAAGGACCGGGCGGCCCGGCTGGAGCGGGCGCACGCGGCCGACACGCGGGCGGCGCGGGCGGAGGAGCGGTCGCGGATCGCGCGTGAGCTGCACGACGTGGTCGCCCACCACGTCAGCGTGATGACGGTGCAGGCCGCGGCGGCGCGGCGGGTGCTGGCCGCCGACCCGGAGCTGGCGCGTGAGGCGCTGTCGGCGATCGAGCACACCGGACGGCTGGCCATGACCGAGATGCGCAACATCGTGGGTGTGCTGCGCACGGACTCGCGGGCCGAGCTGGGCCCGCAGCCGGGGGTGCGGGATCTGCCCGCGCTGGTGGAGCAGATGCGGGAGGCGGGGCTGCCGACGTCGCTGCGGGTGGAGGGCGAGCCGGCGCCGCTGCCCGCGGGGGTGGACCTGGCGGCCTACCGGCTGGTGCAGGAGGGGCTGACCAACAGCCTGCGGCACGCCGGGGCCGGCACCAAGGCGGTGGTGACGGTCCGCAACGACCCGCACGAGCTGGACGTGCGGGTGGAGGACGACGGCAAGGGGGCGGCACGCGACCTGGCGGCGGCCCTCCCGTCGGGCCACGGTCTGGTGGGGATTCGCGAGCGGGTGGCCCTCTATGGTGGAATTCTCAACATCGGTCCGCTGCCGGGGGGCGGTTTCGAGGTGCGGGCGAGGTTCCCGTTGAAGGACGGCCAATGACGATCAGAGTGCTGCTGGTGGACGACCAGCCGCTGCTGCGTACCGGTTTCCGCCTGATTCTCGAGGCCGAGCCCGACCTCACGGTGGTGGGCCAGGCGGGCGACGGCAAGGGCGCCCAGGAGCAGACCAGGGCGCTGCTGCCCGACGTGGTGCTGATGGACATCCGGATGCCCGGCGTCGACGGCATCGAGGCGACCCGCCGGATCGTGCGGGAGGCGGCGCCGTCGGCGCACGTGCCGAAGGTGCTGGTGCTGACGACGTTCGACCTCGACGAGTACATCGTGGAGGCGCTGCGCGCGGGCGCGTCGGGGTTCCTGCTGAAGGACGTGCCGCCCGACGAGCTGGTGCAGGCGATCCGGGTGGTGGCGGCCGGCGACGCGATCGTGGCGCCGAGCGTGACGCGACGGCTGCTCGACCGGTTCGCCACGCGGCTGCCGTCGGCGCACGAGCAGGCGGCGCCGGCCCGGCTCGACCGGCTGACCGAGCGGGAACTGGAGGTGCTGCGGCTCATCGCCAAGGGCATGTCGAACGCGGAGATCGCGGCCAAGCTGGTGGTGAGCGAGACCACGGTCAAGACGCATGTCGGCAACGTGCTGACCAAGCTGGGGCTGCGCGACCGCGTGCAGGCGGTGGTGCTGGCCTACGAGACGGGCCTGATCCGGCCGGGCGGCGTCTCCTGAGGCGCTGAGCGGGCCGGACCCGTCCGGCCGGTGGATATCGCCGGACGGGTCGGCTCGGCCTCAGTCGGTGCCGCTGCCGGTGGCGGGCGTCGCGGACGCCTCCTGGGGGGCGTTCTCGGGGAAGTGGCAGGCCACCTGGTGCCCGCCGGCCAGCTCGGTGAGCGGCGGCTCGACCGTCTTGCAGACGTCCTTGGCCTTCCAGCAGCGGGTGTGGAAGCGGCAGGCGGGCGGCGGGTTGAGCGGGCTGGGCACGTCGCCGGTCAGCCGGATGCGGTCGCGGTCCTTCCTGGTCGCCGGGTCCGGCACGGGCACGGCCGACAGCAGCGCGTTGGTGTACGGGTGCATGGGCGAGCCGTACAGCCGCTTGCGGTCGGCGACCTCGACGATCTTCCCCAGGTACATGACGGCGACCCGGTCGCTGATGTGCCGCACCACCGACAGGTCGTGCGCGATCACCACGTACGTCAGGTCCAGCTCGTTCTGCAGGTCTTCGAGCAGGTTGACGACCTGGGCCTGGATGGAGACGTCCAGCGCGGAGACCGGCTCGTCGGCGATGATCAGCTTGGGCTTGAGCGCGAGCGTGCGGGCGATGCCGATGCGCTGGCGCTGGCCGCCCGAGAACTCGTGCGGGTAGCGGTTGTAGTGCTCGGGGTTGAGCCCGACGAGCTCCAGGATGTCCTGGACGGCCTTCTTGATGCCGTTCTCGGTCTGCACGCCCTGGATGCGGAACGGGGCGCCGACGATGGCGCCGACCGTGTGGCGGGGGTTGAGCGACGAGTACGGGTCCTGGAAGATCATCTGCATGTCACGCCGCAGCGGCCGCAGGCGGCCCTGACCCATGTGCGTGATGTCCTGGCCCTCGAAGGCGATCGTGCCGCCGGTGGGTTCGAGCAGCCTGGTGACCAGCCGTCCGGTGGTGGACTTGCCGCAGCCGGACTCCCCCACCAGGCCGAGCGTCTCGCCCTTGAACACCTCGAAGCTGATGCCGTCCACGGCCTTGACCGCGCCGACCTGCCTTTTGAGCAGGCCCTTGGTCACGGGGAAGTGCTTCTCCAGGTTCTGTACCGAAAGAAGCAGCTCGTTCTGGCTCACTGGCTCTCCAGCATTGGCTTGATCTCGTTCTCCCAGAGCTGCTGCCGCTCGCTCCTGCCCATGTGGCAGCGCACCAGGTGGCCGCCCTCGGTCTCGGCGAGCTTGGGCTCCTCGGTCTGGGACCTGCCGTCGGTGCGGTCGGTGTACGGGCAGCGCGGGTGGAAGGCGCAGCCCGACGGCACGTTGATGAGGGACGGCGGCGAGCCCTTGATCGGCATGAGCCGCTCGGTGGGCTCGCGGTCGAGGCGCGGCATGGAACCCAGCAGGCCCCAGGTGTAGGGGTGCTCGGGCCGGTAGAAGATGTCCTCGGCGCTGCCGTACTCGACGCATCTGCCGCCGTACATGACGAGGATGTCGTCGGACAGCTCGGCCACCACGCCGAGGTCGTGGGTGATGATGATGAGCGCGGAGTTGAACTCGCGCTGCAGGTCCCGCATGAGGTCGAGGATCTGGGCCTGCACGGTCACGTCGAGCGCCGTGGTGGGCTCGTCGGCGATGAGCAGTTCGGGGTCGCAGGAGAGCGCCATGGCGATCATGGCGCGCTGGCGCATGCCGCCGGAGAACTCGTGCGGGTAGCTGTCGACCCGGCCGGCCGGCTCCGGGATGCCGACGCGGCCCAGCATGTCGATGGCGTGCTTGCGGGCGACCTGCTTGGAGACGTCGTGGTGGATGCGGTAGGCCTCGATGATCTGGTGGCCGACCGTGTAGTACGGGTGCATCGACGACAGCGGATCCTGGAAGATCATCGCCATCTTCTTGCCCCGCAGCCCCCGCACGTGCTCGGCGCTGGCGCCGTTGAGCTCCTCGCCGTCGAGCCAGATCTCCCCGGAGATCCGGGCGCGCCCGCCCTTGTGCAGGCCCAGGACGCCCAGGCTGGTCACGCTCTTGCCGGAGCCGGACTCACCCACGATGCCCAGGGTCTTGCCGCGCTCGACCCCGAACGAGAGCCCGTCCACGGACTTGACCAGGCCGTCGTCGGTCGGGAAATGGATCTTCAGGTCCTTGACGTCAAGGAAGCTCACGACAACCTCACCCTCGGGTCGACCACGGCGTAGAGCAGGTCGACGATCAGGCTCGCCACCACCACGAATCCGGCGGCGACCAGCGTGACGCCCATGACCTGCGGGAGGTCCTGGTTCCTGATGGCCAGGATGCTGTACTGGCCGAGTCCGGGCAGAGTATAGGTGGTCTCGGTGAGCACGGCGCCGCCGATGAGCAGGCCGAAGTCGATGCCGAACAGGGTCAGGATGGGCGTCAGCGCGGCCCGCAGGCCGTGTTTGACCACGACCCGGTTCTCACGCAGGCCCTTGGCCCTGGCGGTGCGGATGTAGTCCTCGCCCATCGTCTCCAGCATGCCGGCCCGGGTGAGCCGGGCGTAGCCGGCCGCGAACAGGAACGCCAGGGTGATCCACGGCAGCAGCAGGTTGTAGGCCCATTGGGCGGGATTGACGGTGAAGTCCGTCCACGCGCCGCCCGGCGGGGTCCAGCCCAGGCCGTAGCTGAAGACGACCAGGGAGATCATGCCGGTGAAGAAGATGGGCAGCGAGACGCCGGCCAGCGCGGTGCCCATCGAGATCCGGTCGAACAGGCTGCCCCGGCGCAGGGCGGAGATCACACCCACCGACACGCCCGCCACCACCCAGATGAGGGCCGCGCCGAGAGCCAGGGAGAAGGTCACCGGCATGCGGTCCACCAGGTCCGGCCAGACGGGCTGGCCGCTGATGAACGAGTAGCCGAAGCAGGGCGCGGGGCACTGCTCGACGCCCGCGCCGTAGTCGTACTCGGCGCCGACGAAGATGCCCTTGAGGAACCTGCCGTACTGCACGACCACGGGGTCGTAGAACCCGAGCCGCTCGGCCACCAGGTGGACGGTCTCGGGGGTGGCCGCCCGGCCGACGTATCGCGACGCCAGCGCCTCGGGAGTCGCCCCCGCCCACTGCGGCACCACGTAGAAGATGCCGAAGGTGACCATGCTGATCACGATCAGCATGGCGATCGCGCCGATCAGACGCCTGATGATGTATGTGACCACCGCTACCGGCCAAGTGGCCCGCCCGTCACGGGCGGGCCACTCCTGCCTTCACCTGCCTTCGCTAGTTCCCCTGCGCTCGCCTGGTCACTGAACGCCGAGCAGCATGTAGTCGTACATGCTCTGGCCCTCGTTGTAGGCGAGGTTGGTGACGCCCTGCCCGCGCATGAGCAGCGACTTCGCCCACACCACGGGGAGGATGGAGGCGTCCTCCATGACCTTCTTGTCGACGTCGACCCAGAGCTTCGCCCGCGCGGCGGCGTCGAGCTCGGCCGAGGCCTGGTCGATGAGCTTGTCGACCTCGGGGTTCTTGACGCTCAGGTTGTAGTTGCCGGCGTCGCGGATGGTGCGGCTGTCGACGATGGCCTGCATGAACCCGTAGCCGTCGGGCCAGTCGGAGCCCCAGCCGTGGGTGGCGAGGCCGACGCCGTTCTGCTTGACGTAGTTCACGTTGCCGGCGTAGTCGGAGAAGTAGCTGGAGCCGGGGAAGCCCTTGAGCGTGAGCTTGATGCCGACCCGGTCCAGCGCCTGCTGCATCGACTCGGCCAGCGCCTTCTCGCGCGGACGGTCGGCGCGGAACGTCATCGTGGTGGCGAAGCCGTTGGGCTGGCCGCAGGCGGCGAGCGCCTCCTTGGCCTTGGCGACGTCACCCTTGTTCTCGGGGGTGGTGTACAGGTCGAACTTCTCCTGGCCGACGATGGGCGGCGGCATGACGTTCGTGGCGATGTCGCCGCCGGCCAGCGGGCCGCCGAAGGCGGTCTGGTTGGCGACGCGGTCGGCGGCCCACATGACGGCCTTGCGGCAGTCGATGTTGTCCAGCGGCTTGGTGTCGGGGATGACCGACACGTACCAGAGCCTCGGGATCGTCGGGTTGTCCGTGCGGGCCTTCAGCGCCGGGTCCGGCAGGACCTTGCCGAGTGCGGCCGGCTGCATGCCGGTGCCGGGGATGTCGAGCTGGACGCTGCCCGAGATGAGCTGGTTGTCCAGGTCGTCGGCGTTGACGTTGAGCTGGACCTCGATCCGGTCCGGCAGGGCGGGACGGTTCGGGTCGGTCGCCGCGTCCCACTGGTCGTTGCGGACGAGCGCGAAGCGCTTGCCGATCTCGTTCGTCTCGAACTTGTACGGCCCGGAGGAGACGACCTTCTCCTTGTACTTCTCGGCCGTGTCCTTGGCCTGCGGCACCGGGGCCGTCATCGGCATCTGGACGATGTAGTCCATCGACGCGAACGGCTTCTTCAGGTGGAAGACGACCGTGGTGTCGTCGGTGGCCTCGACCGCCGACTTGTACTCGACGTCGGGGGTGTCGTAGACGCTCTTGAAGTCCTTGGGCCAGTCGAGCAGCTCGTTAAGGTACGAGGGGCCGTGCGGGAAGCGCTTCTTGTCGTAGGAGCGGGCGACCGCGTACGCCACGTCCTTGGCGGTGATCGGCGAGCCGTCCTCGAACTTCAGGCCGCTGCGCAGCTTGTAGGTCCAGGTCTTGCCGTCGGCGCTGGGCTCACCGAGCCCCTCGGCCAGGTCGGGGACGACGGTGTTGCCATCGGGGCCGGGGCCCGTCTTGTACGTCGTCAGCGTCCGCCAGTAGTACCGGCCGAAGTTGAACGAGTAGCCGTAGTAGGTGTCGCCCGGGTCGAGGCTGTCCCAGTCGGCGGAGTGAGCCGCCTTGAGCGTCCCGCCCTTCTTCGTGGACGGGTTGAACACCTGCGTGAGAGCGGCATCGAACGCGGGTTGCGCGGCGCCGCCGGAAGCCGACTGGGCGGGCTGCTGTGGCGTGCCGCCACCGCCGCCGCCACAGGCGGAGAGCACCAGGGCCAGCGCCGCTGTCGCGGCTCCTGCCAGTGCGTGTTTCCTTCTCATTGACTAACCCCTTGGTGAGTGAGTTGGGGGATGGAGCGTGAGCGAAGGTCAGTGCGCCCGGGGGTCGAAGGCGTCCCGCAGCCCGTCACCGAACAGGTTGAACGCCAGGACGGTGATGAAGATCGCCAAGCCTGGGAAGAGCACGAAATGGGGCAGCGTGTAGAAGCGGACCGCCTCGGAGAGCATCCCGCCCCAGGTGGGGGTGGGCGGGTTGATGCCCACGCCGAGGAAGGACAGCGCCGCCTCGAACAGGATGTTCGTCGGGATGAGCAGGGTCGCGTACACGAGGATCGGCGCCAGCAGGTTCGGCAGCACCTCGCGGAAGAGGATGTAGCCGTGACGGGCGCCCAGGCTCTTGGCCGCGTCCACGAACTCCCGCTCGCGCAGCGAGAGGGTCTGGCCGCGCACGATGCGGCCGATGCTGGGCCAGCTGAAGAAGCCGATGATGAAGATCAGCATCGCGATCCGCAGCCCGTTGCCCTCCAGGCCGAACGCCTTGTCGGGGATGACGCCCGCCAGCGCGATCGCGAAGATCAGCAGCGGGAAGGCCAGGAAGACGTCCATGAGGCGGCCGATGAGCTGGTCGACCCAGCCGCCGAAGTAGCCGGCGATGACGCCGAGCGTGGTGCCGATGGCGACCGAGACGAGCGTGGCCAGGAAACCGATCAGCAGCGAGACCCAGGCCCCGGCGACGATCCGGCTGAAGATGTCGCGGCCGTTGACCGGCTCGACGCCCAGCAGGTACTCCCCGCTCATGCCGCCGAAGACGCCCTTGGGCAGCAGCGTGCTCTGGTCGATCTGGTCCTGGTGGAACTCCAGCGGCGGATGCCCGAGCACGGCGATGATCGGCGAGGAGAAGACGGCCACGAGGATCAGCAGCACCACGACGATGCCGCCGCCCAGCGCGACCTTGTCACGGCGCAGCCGCATCCACGCGATTCTGGTGAGCGACCGGCCCTGGATGGCCTTGCCCGCTCCCGCGAGCACAGACTCCGGCCGCGCTTCAGCGGCGGAACCGGAAACGTCTAGCGGTGCGGTCATGCCGAATAGCCCCCTGGTACCCAGACGACGCTGTCTACGCGTACTGACTTTAGACCGCGAGTCGCGACCTCAGGAGGCAGAATCTATGGCCTGAGCTGCGCTGACCAGTCCCTCTGACCGCTATGTGGCTAATCTGTGATTGATGCGAAACTCATTTGTATCGATCGTGAAGGAATGTCCGGGACGCGTCCCGATCACATCTCGGAATCGTGACATAGTCACATCCGACAATCGGTTTAACTGATGCCACGCCGCTTCAGAAGCTCCTCGATGTCGGAGAAGTCGTCGTCCTTGCCCGCCGGCTTCTGGGACACCGCCGGCTGCTGCGGCTTGCCCGCCGCAGGCGTCTTGGCCGGGCCGGACTGCTGGGCCGGGCCGGGCCGCGCCGCAGGCTGCGGTGCCGGCGTGTCGCCGGTGTCCTTGTTCTTACGCCCCGCTGACAGCGTCCGGCCGCGCAGGACGCCCGACACCACGAACAGCACCACCGACAGCCCCGCCACGGCCACCCCGGCCCACACCGCGGGGTTGAACACCAGGCTGGTCACGAAGCTCACCATGGTCGCGCCGATGGTCCACAGGGTCTGCAGCGCGCGGGTCAGATAGGCCGCGATCGGCAGCAGCGCCCACGCCGTCACCCGCAGGCCCGCCGCCACTCCCCTGCGTCTGAAGGCCAGGAACGCCAGCACCAGCCCGGCGATGCTCGCGCCCGCGCACAACGGCAGCCAGCCGAAGTCCTGGAAGTTACCCATGTCGTCGCCCCTCGTCATCGTCCGTGCCATCCATCCTGGCACGTGGTGGCTCCTCCGCCTCCTCCGCGAGAACCACTTCTCCCTTAGGGGTAACGCGTCAGGACCGCAGAAGATCCCTGAGATCGGCGACCGATACCTCCGTCAGCGACGCGACGACCAGCCGGCCCGGCGCCGGCTCGACGGGCAGCAGGCTCGGCACGGCCACCACGGCGCAGCCCGCGGCGGTCGCGGCGGCCACGCCGTTCGGCGAGTCCTCCAGGACCACGCAGCGGACCGGCTCGACGCCGAGCAGCCGGGCGGCCGTCAGGTACGGCTCGGGGTCCGGCTTGGTGCGGGTGACGTCGTCGGCGGTCACCACGGCGTCGAAGCGGTCCCGGCCGAAACTCCCGAGCACGGCGTCGGCGATCTCCTTGAGCGAGGAGGTGACCAGCGCCACCGGCACCCCCTCGGCGCGCAGGGCGTCGAGCAGCTCGGCCGCGCCCGGCAGCACGCGCACCCCCGCCGCCAGCCGGGACACCATGCCCGCGGTCATCCAGTCGCGCACCGTGGCGGGCGGCACATCGGCCCGCGAGACGGCCAGCATGTAGTCGACGGTGCGCTCCATGGAGCCGCCGACGAGGTGGGCCTGGTGCGCGGGCGTCCACTCGGCGCCCAGCCTGGCCATCACCCCGGTCTCGATCTCCAGCCAGACGCGCTCACTGTCGACCAGCAGGCCGTCCATGTCGAAGAAGACCGCTTGCATCCCTGCCCCCGTTCGGTGCCGCCGCCCGCCATGGTGGACGTCCGGGCCGAACGACGGGCGTGATGAAGCCTGCCCGCGCGGGAACGGCGGGCGGGCGGACGTCTGGCTGTCAGACGTTGAAGTACTTCGCCTCCGGGTGGTGGACCACCAGCGCGGAGGTGGCCTGCTCGGGGTGGAGCTGGAACTCCTCCGACAGTGTCACCCCGATGCGCTCGGGCGCGAGCAGCTCGAAGAGCTGCTTCTGGTCCTCCAGGTTGGGGCAGGCCGGGTAGCCGAAGGAGTAACGGCAGCCCTGGATGTTGACCTTGAGCATGTCGTCGAGCGACTCCTCGCCGCCGATGCCCCACTCCGCGCGCACCCGGGCGTGCCAGTACTCGGCCAGCGCCTCGGTGAGCTGCACCGACAGGCCGTGCAGCTCGAGGTAGTCGCGGTAGGCGTCCTTGGCGAACAGCTCGGCCGTGGCCTCGGAGATCTTCGAGCCCATGGTGGCCACCTGGAAGCCGACCACGTCGACCTCGCCGGAGTCCTTGGAGCGGAAGAAGTCGGACAGGCACAGGTGGCGGTCGCGGCGCTGGCGCGGGAAGGTGAAGCGGGTGCGCTCGCCGCCGTCGTCGTCGAAGATGATCAGCGAGTCGCCGTCGGAGACGCACGGGAAGTAGCCGTAGACGACGGCCGCCTCCAGCAGGCCCTCGGTCTGCATGCGGTCGAGCCACATGCGCAGCCGCGGCCGGCCCTCGGACTCGACCAGTTCCTCGTAGCCGGGCCCGTCGCCGCCCCTGGTGGGCTTGAGGCCCCACTGGCCGAGGAACAGGGCGCGCTCGTCGAGGAAGGCGGCGTACTCGTTCAGCGAGACGCCCTTGACCACCCGGTCGCCGTGGAACGGCGGGCTCGGCAGGCGGTTGTCGGCGGCGACGTCGGAGCGGGCGGGCAGCTCCTCGACGGGGGTGCGCACGAGCGTCGCGCCGGTCTTGACGCGCCGCTCGCGCAGCGGCGGCAGCGTCGCGCCCGCCACGCCGCGCTTGACGGCCATGAACGCGTCCATCAGCCGCAGCCCCTCGAAGGCGTCGCGGGCGTAGCGCACCTCGCCCTCGAACAGCTCGGCGAGGTCCTGCTCGACGTAGGCGCGGGTGAGCGCGGCGCCGCCGAGCAGCACCGGGTACCTGCTGGAAAGGCCCCTGGAGTTCATCTCCTCCAGGTTCTCCTTCATGATGACCGTCGACTTCACCAGCAGCCCGGACATGCCGATGACGTCGGCCTTCTGGTCGTCGGCGGTCTCCAGGATGGCCGAGACCGGCTGCTTGATGCCGAGGTTGACGACGTGGTAGCCGTTGTTGGACAGGATGATGTCGACGAGGTTCTTGCCGATGTCGTGCACGTCGCCCTTGACGGTGGCCAGCACGATGCGGCCCTTCGACTCGCCCTCGACGCGCTCCATGTGGGGTTCGAGATGGGCGACGGCGGCCTTCATCACCTCGGCCGACTGCAACACGAACGGCAACTGCATCTGGCCGGAGCCGAACAGCTCGCCGACCGTCTTCATGCCGTCGAGCAGCACGTCGTTGATGATCTCCAGGGCCGGACGCTGCTCCAGACCGGCGTCGAGGTCGGCCTCCAGGCCCTTGCGCTCGCCGTCGATGATGCGACGCTTGAGCCGCTCCCACAGCGGCAGCGCGGCCAGCTCCTCGGCCTTGCCGGCGCGCAGGGCGGCGGCGTCGACGCCCTCGAACAGATCCATGAACCGCTGCAGCGGGTCGTAGCCCTCGCGGCGGCGGTCGTAGACCATGTCGAGGGCGACCTGGCGCTGCTCGTCGGGGATGCGCGCCATCGGCAGGATCTTCGAAGCGTGCACGATGGCGGAGTCGAGCCCGGCGTTGACGCACTCGTTGAGGAACACCGAGTTGAGCACCATGCGGGCGGCCGGGTTGAGGCCGAAGCTGATGTTGGACAGGCCCAGCGTGGTCTGCACGCCCGGGTAGCGGCGCTTCAGCTCGCGGATGGCCTCGATGGTCTCCAGGCCGTCGCGCCTGGTCTCCTCCTGGCCGGTGGCGATGGGGAAGGTCAGGCAGTCGACGATGATGTCCTCGACGTGCATGCCCCAGTTGGCGGTGAGGTCCTCCACCAGGCGGGTGGCCACGCGCACCTTCCACTCGGCGGTGCGGGCCTGGCCCTCCTCGTCGATGGTCAGGGCGACGACGGCCGCGCCGTGCTCCTGCACCAGGCGCATGATCTTCTGGAAGCGGGAGTCGGGGCCCGCGCCGTCCTCGTAGTTGACGGAGTTGACCGCGGCGCGCCCGCCCAGCATCTCGAGACCGGCCTGCAGCACGGCGGGCTCGGTGGAGTCGAGCATGATCGGCAGCGTGGAGGCGGTGGCGAAGCGGAAGGCCAGCTCCTTCATGTCGGCCACGCCGTCGCGGCCGACGTAGTCGACGCACAGGTCGAGCATGTGGGCGCCGTCGCGGGCCTGGTCGCGGGCCGTCTCGACGCAGTCGTCCCAGTGGCCGGCCAGCATGGCCTCGCGGAAGACCTTGGAGCCGTTGGTGTTGCAGCGCTCACCGATGGCCAGGTAGGAGGTGTCCTGGCGGAACGGGACGCTCTGGTAGAGCGAGGAGGCGCCCGGCTCGGGGTGCGGGCGGCGCTGGACGATCTCCTGGCCCCTGACCCGCTCGACGACCTGGCGCAGGTGCTCGGGCGTGGTGCCGCAGCAGCCCCCGACCAGGGACAGGCCGTAGTCGTGGGTGAAGGTCTGGTGGGCGTCGGCCAGCTCTCCCGCCGACAGCGGGTAGTAGGCGCCGTCGGAGGTCAGCACGGGCAGGCCGGCGTTGGGCATGCACGACAGCCTGACCCGCGAGTGGCGGGCGAGGTAGCGCAGGTGCTCGCTCATCTCGGCCGGGCCGGTCGCGCAGTTGAGGCCGACGACGTCGACGCCGAGCGGCTCGATCGCGGTCAGCGCCGCGCCGATCTCGGAGCCGAGCAGCATCGCGCCGTTGGTCTCGATGGTGACCTGGGCGATGACCGGGACGTCGCGGCCGGACTCGGCGATGGCCCGCCTGGCGCCGATGACGGCGGCCTTGACCTGGAGCAGGTCCTGGCAGGTCTCGATGATCAGGGCGTCGGCGCCGCCCGCGATCAGACCGGCCGCGTTGTCGCGGTAGGCGTCGCGCAGCCGAGCGTACGGCATGTGGCCCAGGGTGGGCAGCTTGGTGCCGGGGCCCATGGAGCCGAGCACGAAGCGCGGCTGGTCGGGCGTGGACCAGTGGTCGGCGGCCTCGCGCGCGATCCGGGCGCCGGCCTCGGAGTACTCGAACACGCGCTCGGCGATGTCGTACTCGCCGAGCGCGGCCAGGTTGGCGCCGAAGGTGTTGGTCTCCACGCAGTCGACGCCCACGGCGAAGTAGGCGTCGTGCACGCCGCGCACGATGTCGGGGCGCGTGACGTTGAGCACCTCGTTGCAGCCCTCGTGACCATGGAAGTCGTCGAGCGTCGGGTCCTGAGCCTGGAGCATCGTGCCCATCGCCCCGTCGGCGACGATGACACGCTGGGCCAGCACTTCTCGGAAGGACGGGGAGGAGATGCTCATGGGATAGAGCTTATCGGCTGCGCCTCGAGCGATGCTCGCGCGCGGGTGAACGGCCCTTTTCCGCACGATGGCGGAAACGCTGTTGTACGCGGCGTCCATTGATCGCGGCCGTACGCGGCGCCCCCGGGCGGCCCGTTCGCCGGGAGGCTCGCATGGCCTACCGCACACCGTCTTCGTCGGCACCGACGGGTGCCGGCCGCCGAGCAGGGGGAGGCGGTGGACGTGCTCGTCGCGCCGGCCGGGCGGCACGGGGCCGACCTGCCGGTGGTGGGCGACCGGGGGCTCAACAGCCTGGCGGGGCGGCTGCTCGGCTCGGTGCCGTCGGGGGTGACGCACCGGTCCCCGTGCGACGTGCTCGTCGTCCGCACGACACCGGGGGGCCGCTGCTGACCGGCCCTTCGCCGACGCGACGGGCCCCACGGACGGCGTGGCCACGGGAAGCCGCGGAGGTCAGGGGGATGGCGTGATCGCGGCGCGCCCGGCTGGAGTTCGCGCGCGGCGAACGCCCGCCGTACGCGGGTCCCGGACGTCCGGCACGGCGGGACGGACGGGGCAACGCCGCGTCTCCCGCGTCCGGATCCGTGCCCTGACCAGCCGTTACGCGCCTTTCACACCCCTGCGCCGCCGTTGACCCCGTCGTCCCCTCCCGCTCGACCGTCCGGAGGGGCCGTCACGACGCCGGTGTGAAAGGCGGGGCACGGGTGCGTGGAGGGGCGTGTTCGGGGGGAGATCGGTGACGGTGGTACCTGCTTACCGCATAGGCTAAGCGGGACGATGGAGAGAGGAGGCGACACGTGATAGAGCTCGAAGGGCTCCCCGAGCTCGTCGACCCGGTGCTCATTGCCGCGTTCGAAGGGTGGAACGACGCGGGTGAGGCTTCCAGCGGTGTGATCGCCCATCTCGAGTCCGCGTGGAAGGCCGAGCCACTCGTCGCGCTCGACCCCGACGACTACTACGACTTCCAGGTCACCCGTCCCGTGGTGGAGATGAACGACGGGCTGACCCAGTCGATCGTGTGGCCCACGACCCGGCTGCTGCGCGCCCGCCCGCCGGGGCTGGAGCGCGACGTCGTGCTGCTGCGCGGCATCGAGCCCAACATGCGCTGGCGCTCGTTCTGCGAGGACATCATCTACGTCTGCCGCGAGCTCGGCGTCGAGCTGGCCGTGATGCTGGGCGCGCTGCTCAACGACTCGCCGCACACCCGTCCCGTGCCGATCCTGGGCGGTGCGACGGACGCCGGGCTGGCCCGCTCGACCAACCTGGAACTGAGCCGCTACGAGGGCCCGACGGGCATCGTGGGGGTGTTGCAGCACTCGTTCGCCCAGGCCGGGCTCGACGCGATCTCGCTGTGGGCGTCGGTGCCGCACTACGTGGCCCAGCCGCCCAACCCGAAGGCCACGCTGGCGCTGCTGCGCCGCCTGGAGGACATGCTGGAGATCCCGATGCCGCTGGGCGACCTCGACGAGGAGGCCCGCGCGTGGGAGCGCGGCGTCGACGAGCTCGCCTCGCAGGACAGCGAGGTCGCCGAGTACGTCAAGGAGCTCGAGGAGCGCAAGGACGCCGCCGAGCTGCCCGAGGCCAGCGGCGACGCGATCGCGGCCGAGTTCGAGCGTTACCTGCGGCGCAGGGACCGCGACACCGACGGCTGACCCCCGAGGCCCGGCAAACACCCGACATCTCTCCGCGGTTCGCGTAATAATCGGGAACCTGAATGACTTTCCACTAAATCGGGATCCCTGGATCCAGCCACCCTCAAGCCCGGAGCCACCCGAACAACCGGCTTCGCAACGTGATGCCTGATCAACCGACCGCGCACGTTAGGCATGTCATGGCGACACCCCACGTAGATCCGCACCAGAGGAGTCAGGACACCAGGCGGCGCGTCCTCGGGATGGCCGTCTCGCTCAGGGAGGACCGCGCCGGCGGCTCGGTCGACTACTTCCTCGCCCTGCTGCAGGACCGGCTCCCCCTCTGGATGAGCATTCTCCATGATCTCACGCATCGCATCGGAAAAGCGTCCGTGTCGGACAACCTTCTTCCGGTCGCCCGTGCGGGGATCGACTACTACCTCGACGTGCAGAGCGCGGCACTGCCCGCCTTCACCTCCCCGAATGTGACCGTCCGGTTCCGCCAGGCCGTCCGCGACGCCGAACTCGGGCCGCGTACGGAGACCGCGCCGCTGGCCGCGTACCTGGCGGCCGAGCAGCGGCTGGGGCGGGTGCGGCCCGACGTGGACCCGGAGGCGAGCGCGCGACTGCTGGTCGCGGGCTGCTTCCACCGGGCCTACGTCGAGATGTTCGTCGGCTCCGACGCCGGGCCGTCGCGCGACGCCAGCGCCCGCGAGATCGTGCGGGAACTGCGCCTGGAGCCGGTCCCCCAGCCCGCCTGAACGCCGGCCCGGCCGGATCCTGAACGTCTGGCCCGGCCGGGTCCTGAACGGCGGCCGGCTGGGTCAGGCGCGGCTCAGCGGCTGCGGTTCGGCGCTCGTACGGGGGCGGTGCAGGGCCTCGTCGTAGCGGTGCCAGATCAGCGCCGCCACGTCCGGGTCCGCGCCCAGCGGGTCGCTGACCAGGTCCGCCCCGGCCGAGGCGAGCCGGTCGTGGAAGAAGCCGGGCGCCAGCACGTACGAGGCGACGGCCACCCGGGCGGCGGGCGGCGAGCCGAGTCGTCGCATGGCCTCCTCCAGCGACGGCGTGCCGGACGAGGCGAAGGCGGCCGTGACCGGGCGTGCCAGGCGCACGGCGAGCAGGTGGGCGGCGGCGCGCACGTCGGCCAGCGCCGAAGGGTCGGACGAGCCGGCCGCGCCGAGCAGCACGGCGTCCGTGGCACGCAGGCCGGCCCGCGCCAGCTTGCGCGCGAGCGCCGAGGTCAGCAGCCGGTGCGGGCCGAGCCAGCCGGCCACCACCGCGTCCGGACGGTGCTCGGCGATGACCTCGGGCAGGTCGATGTGCACGTGGTAGCCGCCCGCCAGCAGCAGCGGCACCACGACCACGGGCCCGCGCACCACGGGCAGCACCTCGGCCAGGGCGGGCGAGCTGATCTCCAGGTAGCTCAGCTCCACCCGCTGCCCGGGACGGGCCCTCCTGACCGTCTCCGCCAGCGCCGACAGGGTCTGCTCCCCGTCGGCGCTGCGGGTGCCGTGCGCGGCCAGGACGAGCGCGGGCGTCACCGGCCCGCTCCGGCGCGGCCGGTCAAGGTGCTGCCCCAGGGCATGGTGGTGGTCTCCTCGTGGTAGGGG
The DNA here is from genome assembly GCF_021699195.1 of Nonomuraea sp. MG754425. Lineage (GTDB taxonomy): Bacteria > Actinomycetota > Actinomycetes > Streptosporangiales > Streptosporangiaceae > Nonomuraea. The sequence goes on from NZ_SSXE01000040.1 coordinate 19,287, forward strand.
TGGCGCCCGGGAGCCGGGCGGCCCGTCAAAAGCCTGCCTCGTACAGGCAGGCGAGCCGGTAGCCGCGCTTGACCACCGTCTCGACGATGCCGCTGGGTCCGAGGGCGCGGCGCAGCCGGGTGATGGCCATCTCGACGGCGTGCTCGGCCGAGTCGCGGGCGACGCTGCCGGGCAGCACCGTACGCAGGTCGGCCCGCGACACCACGTGTCCCGGCTTGTCGGCCAGGCGTTTGAGCACCGCCATCGGGGCGGGCGGCAGGGGACGCAGTTCGCCGTCCACGACCACGGCGTGGCCGCGGATCTCCAGCCGGTGCTCACCGGCCGTGAGCCGGGTGACGCCGTGCTCGGGCAGGTGCCGGGCCAGGGCGCGGGCCAGCGCGCCGAGACGGGAGCGGTCGGGTTGCAGGGTCGGCACTCCGCGTGAGGTCAGCGGCTCGGCGGTGACGGGCCCCACGCAGGCGGCCACGACCGATCCGCTGAACGCGGCCAGCAGCGCCTCCTCCAGCCCTTCCGCCCTGGCGGAGCCGAGCATGGCGTGCACGGCGGGCGCGCTGGTGAAGGCGACCGCGTCCACCGAGCCGGAGATCGTCTGGCTGATGAGGCGGCGCAGCGGCGAGATGTCACGGTAGGGCAGCCACCGGTAGACCGGGATCTCGATCACCTCGGCCCCGGCCTCGCGCAGTGCGGCCACGAAGTCGCTGAGCGGCTCGCCGTGCTGCTGCACCGCGATGCGCCGCCCGCGCAGGTCCTGTGCCAGGAGGTACTCCTTGACCTCCGAGCACGACTCGGTAGAGGGGGTCCAGTGGTCGTTGAGGCCCGCGGCGCGCACCGCTCCCCTGGCCTTGGGGCCACGGGTGAGCAGGCGGGCCTTGGACAGGTGCTCGCCCAGGTCGGCGGACAGGCCCCAGCCCTCGGCGGCGGCCATCCAGCCGCGGAAGCCGACGCCGGTGGTGACGACGACGTCGTCGAGCGGGGCCTCCAGGCCCTGCCGGGTGGCGGCGAGCAGGTCGGTGTCCTCGGCCAGCGGGACGAGACGGATCGCGGGGGCGCTGACCACGCGGGCGCCGCGGCGCTCCAGCAGCGCCCCGAACTCCTCCCGCCGTCTCGTGGCCGTCACGCCGACGGTGAAGCCCGCCAGGGCGTCCGGCGCCGTTTCCGGCGATGAGCCCTCTTGGGGAAGCGCGCTCATGCTTGCACCTCCAGGTAGTCAAGGACGCCTGGCCGGGCCCCGAGCACCCGGCCAGGCATCACAGGCGCGTGTGACACAAGTGAGATCACCCTCCGATACTGCTTTCGGGTGGTTTCACCGCTGGGTCTCTTCTGTTACCGCTGTGCTACAAGGCACGACCTTCGCGATTGACGAGACGCACTCCTGGGAAACGTCCATCGTGACGACGCCGCCTATGGGGGAGTTCGGGTGACGGTCCGGCCTATTCGCACGTTCGACGATCCGGTGCTGCGCGTGGTCGCGGCCCCGGTGAAGGACTTCGATCGGGAGCTACGGCTGCTGGTCAAGGCGCTGACCGCCACGATGCGGGCGGGCTCGGGCCGGGCCGGTCTGGCGGCTCCGCAGATCGGCGAGCCGGTACGGGTGGTGGTCTACTCCTACGACGGCAAGTCGGGCCACCTGGTCAACCCGCGGCTGGAGCTGTCGGAGCGGAAGATCACCGCCGACGAGGCGTGCCTGTCGGCGCCCAGCGTGTGGTGGCCACTGGAACGTTCCTACCTGGTCACGGCGCGTGGTCGCGACATGTTCGGCAAGCCCGTCACGGTGCGCGCGCTCGGCGTGCTGGCCAGGGTGCTCCAGCACGAGATCGACCACCTCGACGGTGTGCTGTTCAGCGACCATCTGGAGGCGGCCGAGCGCGAGCGGTTCCTCGCCGAGGCGCTGCCCGCGAGCTGAGCCCACGCTTGCGGGCGGCGGCGCTCGTCAGTGCCGTGCGGCGGTCTCGGCGGGCAGGCCCAGCTCACGCCGCTGTGCCGGGTCGGTGCCGCCCCAGACGCCGTACGCCTGCCGCGTGCGCAGCGCGTACTCGAGGCACGGCTCGCGTACGGGGCAGCCGGCGCACACCTGTTTGGCCTGCTCGACCTGCGACTGGCTCGGCCCTTCCGTGGAGATGGGAAAGAACAGTTCCGGGTCCAGGTCGAGGCAGGCGGCCCTGCGTGTCCAGTCGAGCATCATCATGCCTCTGGCGCCTACCCATGGGTCCGGGCCTCATACCTCGCCGGACGGCAGTACCGTGCGGCGGGGTGGTCGCGGGGCCGGACCCGCGCTTTCGGCGGGCGTGTGGCGTCGACCTGGGCGGACGGCGCGGCCTCATTCGCCGCCCGTGAACGCCGGCTCCTTGGCCGTGGGCGCGGTTTCGCCGTGGGCGGGGCGGCGGGTGCCGGGCAGCACAACTCCGGCCGGGTCGCCCTGCCGGGCACCCGTGCCGGCCGACGCGCCCGAGGAGATGCCTACCAGCGGCTCCAGCCCATGGCGCGGGCCCAGGGGGCGGCGGCGGCCGGCACGGGCCCCTCGGCGTCGCTGAGCACCCGGTCCACGACGTCGGTGAGATCGTCGGCGACCTCGGCGGCCTGCTGGATCTCCTCCTGCGGCGTCTGCGCGGTCGGGACGAGGATGCCCCTGGCCCCCGCGGCCCTGGCCGCCTCCATGTCGCGGCCGATGTCACCGACGACCACGCAGTCGCGGGGGCTGACGTCGAGCACGGCGGCGGCCCTGATGACGAGGCCGGGCGCGGGTTTGCGGCAGGTGCAGCCGTCGGTGTCGTCGTGGACGCAGATCGCCCACGCGTCGAACGGGCCGAGCAGCTCCTCCACCTTGGCGTTCACCTGGTCCATCTCGTCGGGGGACAGCAGGCCCTTGGCCACGCCCGACTGGTTGGTGACCACGGCCAGCGGAACGTCGGCGCGTCTGAGCCTGCCCAGCGCCTCGATCGCGCCGGGCATGGGCTCGACGAGGTCCGGGTCTCCGTTGTACGGCACGTCCCTGATCAAGGTTCCGTCCCGGTCGAAGAGCACGGCCCCGGGACGCCGCTTTTCGAACACCTGTCACCTCCGTCGCGTGTCCGGCAGCTACCCGGCGCCCGATCCGGCAAACAAGCACACAGAGTGGTCAAAAACCTGAGATATCCCGCTTTTTCCTCCCTTGCGGGGTGACCGAATGTTTGAGCATCGCTCCTCTCGGTAGCGGTGCTCCACGTCATCGGGGAGGAAGCATGAGGTTGCCCGGCATCAACGCGATCTTCCACGATCCCACCGCCGCCGCCCTGACGGCCGACGGAAGCGTCGCGCCCGGCCCCGGTGGCGCGGCGGCCGGGGTCCGGGTTCCGGGCGGCGATGACAGCGATGACGGCAAACCCGCTGCTCAACGGCCATTGCCGGATATAGCCAAATTTATGGGGCAATGGGTAGTCGTCGGCGGCGCTGCCGACAAAGGCGCGTATGTCGTGGTGCCCCCAGAGACATCGGCCCCCACCCGCACCTGGCCTGCCGACGGGCACCGGCAGTCCGTACGGGCACCGGCCGAAGGCGGCCACCCGGTCGCCATGACCGGCACGGAACATGACCCCACCGCCCACGTCACCGGCGACGTCACCGTTGGCCTGAGCGGCGTGACCACAGGCGTGACCACAGGTGTGACCCAAGGCGAGACCACGAGTGTGGCTACAGGCGTGGCCACAGGCATGACCACGGGCGCGACCACATCCGCGGACCCGGCCACCGTGATCGAGCCGACCCCGCGACCGAGCGACCGGCACCGGCCCCGCACATCTGGCAGCGCCCACCGGCACACGGGTCACGCACCGGTCCGCCCAGCCATGGCAGCGCGGCGGCACCGGGATGCCCGTGCCCGTCCCGAAACAGCAAGTGAGCACGCGGTCAAAGGCAGTGAGGGAGCTGACGCAGTGAAGGTCGATCTCATCTCGGAGCACGCGGACCCGCTGGCGGCGGTCGGCGGCGTGGACTCCGGCGGCCAGAACGTCTACGTCGCCGCGCTGGCCGTGGCCCTCGCGCGGCGCGGGCACACGGTCGTCGTCCACACCCGGCGCTCGTCCGCCTCGCAGCCGGACTCGGTGAGCCTGGCGCAGGGCGTCACGGTCGAGTACGTCGCGGCCGGTCCCGCGGCGCCCGTCCCCAAGGACGAGTTGCCGCCGTACATGGCGGAGTTCGCCGGGCGGCTGGCCCGGCGCTGGGCCGAGCACCGGCCGGACATCGCGCACGCGCACTTCTGGATGAGCGGGCAGGCGGCGCTGCGGGCGGCGGCGGACCTCGGGGTGCCGGTGGTGCAGACGTTCCACGCGCTCGGCACGGTCAAGCGGCGCTGGCAGGGCGGGGCCGACACCAGCCCCGCGCACCGGGTCGCGACCGAGCTCGAGATCGGCGAGCGAGCCGACGCGGTGCTGGCGACCTGCAGCGACGAGGTGAACGAGCTGCGCGCGATGGGCGTCCCCGAGCAGCGCATCTCGGTCGTGCCGTGCGGGGTGGACCTGGCGGCGTTCTGCCCGCAGGGGCCGGTGGCGCCGCGCGGGGACGGCCCGCTGGTGCTCAGCATCGGCCGCATGGTGCCGCGCAAGGGCGTGGACACCCTGCTCAAGGCGATGCGCCAGGTCCCCGGCGCCGACCTGGTGATCGCCGGCGGCGGCCGGGACGACACCGAGGCCGTCAGGCTGCGCGAGCTGGCCGAGGGGTTCGGCATGGGGCGGCGGGTGCGCGTCATCGGCTCCGTGGCGCGGCGGCAGGTGCCGTCGCTGATGCGCTCGGCCGACGTCGTGGTGGCGGTGCCCTGGTACGAGCCGTTCGGCATGGTGCCGCTGGAGGCGATGGCGTGCGGGGTGCCGGTGATCGCCTCGGCGGTCGGCGGCCACCTGGACACGGTCGAGGGCTGCGGCGTGCTCGTGCCGCCGCGCCGGCCGCGCGCCCTGGCCAGGGCGCTCAGGGAGGTGCTCGGCGACTCCGGCCGCCGGGCGGAGCTCGGCGCGGACGGCGCCCGAAGGGCCCGCGAGCGCTACGGCTGGCCCCGCGTGGCCGAGCGTACGGAGGCGGTGTACACGCAGGCCATCGACGGGAAGACCTGCCGCCTGGCCGCCCTGGGCGGTTGATCGTGGACGCCCGCGGACACACACGTCGGCCGGAGATCGAAGTCGCCGCCACCATGGAGGTCACCCGATGAGGGCACTGGTCACCGGAGGCGCCGGCTTCCTCGGCTCGTACCTGTGCGAGCGGCTGCTGGACGAGGGTGCGGAGGTGGTCTGCATGGACAGCTTCCTCACCGGAGGGCCGCGGAACGTGGAGCACCTGCTGGACCGGCCCGCGTTCCGGCTCATCGAGTGCGACCTGACGGGGTACGTGCACGTGCCCGACCGGCTGGATCTCGTGCTGCACTTCGCCTCGGCCGCCTCGCCCGCCGACTACCTGCGCTATCCGGTCGAGACCCTGCGCGTGGGCAGCGTCGGCACGCTGCACGCGCTGGGCCTGGCCAGGGAGAAGGGCGCCAGGTTCGTGCTGGCCTCGACCAGCGAGGTGTACGGGGACCCGCTGGAGCACCCGCAGCGGGAGACGTACTGGGGGAACGTCAACCCGGTGGGGCCGCGCAGCGTGTACGACGAGGCCAAACGCTTCGCCGAGTCGCTGACCACCGCCTACCGTCACTCGCGCGCCACCGACACGGGGATCGTGCGCATCTTCAACACCTACGGCCCGCGCATGCGGCCCTTCGACGGCCGGGCCATCCCGACGTTCATCCGCCAGGCGCTGACCGGCGAGCCGATCACGATCACCGGCGACGGCACCCAGACGCGCTCGATCTGTTACGTCGAGGACACCGTGGCCGGCATCCTCGCCATGGCCGGCAGCGACTTCCCCGGCCCCGTCAACATCGGCAACCCCGACGAGCTGACCATGCTGGAGCTGGCCACGCTGATCAGGGAGCTGGCCGGGTCGTCGTCGGAGATCCTGTTCATCGACCGGCCCGCCGACGACCCGAAGGTGCGGCGTCCCGACATCTCGCTGGCCGGCGAGCGGCTGGGCTGGCAGGCCCGGGTGACCGCGAAGGAGGGGCTGCGCCGCACGATCGACTGGTTCGCCGCGGAGCTGGCGGCGGTCGAGGAGCTGGCACGCCTGAAGGTCTGACCGGCCGTCCCGGGGGCGGCGGCCCGCCGTTCCCCTTCACCGGTCGTTCCCGGCCCGCAGCCAGTCCAGGTACTCGGCGACGGCGCGCCCGGTGTCGTAGGCGGGTTCGTACCCGGTGTCCGCGCGCAGCCGGGTGATGTCGAGGAAGTGGTCGTCGGTGCCCGGGGCGAGCCCTTCTGGCAGGTCCACGCGCAGCTCAGGGACCAGCTTCCGGACCGCCGCGACCAGCTCGCCGTTGGTGGTCAGGCGCCCGGAGGCCACGTTGTACGTCCGGTGCCGCAGCCGCTCGGCCACCTGCAGCAATGCCAGGGCCCGGCCGCAGTCCTTGACGTAACACAGGTCGAGCCCGTTGCCCAGGTGCGGGACGGCGTGCAGGGCGGACAGGTCCGGCTCGGCCCCGCGGGCGGCGGCGTGCACGAGCTGCGGAGCGGGGAAGAACGGGTCGGGGTTGTGCCCGAGCGGCCCCCAGATGGCGCCGATGCGGTAGTTGACCGCCTCGACGCCGAGCGCCTGGGCCAGGTGGTCGGCCAGCAGCTCGCCGATCTTCTTGAAGCCGGGGATCGGGTGCGCGACGGTCATCGGCAGCGGCAGGTCCTCGCGGTAGGGCCCGTCGGTGGCGACGCCGCCGTACACGCCGATCGTGCTGGCCAGGCCGAGCCGGCGCACCTGCCAGTCGCGGGCCGCGCGGAAGACGTTGAACAGGCTCCTGAGCGCGCGCTCGGCATGCTCGACCGGCTCGTACGCGCCGACCGGCCAGGGCATGGAGCCGGCGAGGTGCAGGATGCCGGTGATCTTGTGCCGGTCCCCGATCTCCAGCAGGGCCCGCTCGTCGGCGAGGTCGGCCTGTTCGACGTAGAGCCGCTCGCCGGCCTCGGCGGCGAAGGCGGCGGGCGGCTCGGCGGCGCGGCGCTGGACGAGCACGCACGACTCCCCCAGGTCCAGCAGCGCGCGGGTGGTGTGCGTGCCGATGAAGCCCAGCCCGCCGGTGACCAGAATCATGTCAATCCTCCAGATAGTCAGCTCAACTGATTATCAGTGTACACGGACCTGTAAATGACGGTGTACTCTCATAAGAAAGTTGACTCTCATAATTTGCCGAGACGACGGAGGTGGCCCGTCATGGGCGACGGCGGCAACGGCCTGCACCACGTGGGACACGTCGTGCGAGACCTGAACCACGCGACGGAGCGATACCGGCGGCTCGGGTTCACCGTGGCGGCACCCGCCTACCCCGTGCTGCCGCGCGTCGCCGGAGGGCCCGCGGAGCCGTTCGGCGTGGCCAACACCCACGTGTACTTCGCCCGCAACTTCGTCGAACTGGTCGCCGTCATCGACGACGCCGGCCGTCTGCCCGGCACGGCCCGGCCCATCCCGCTGCGGGTCCCCGACGACAGGCTGGCGGGGCTGCGGGCGGCCATCGGCGCCACCGCCGCCAACATCGCGTCCTTCCTGCGGCGCTTCCAGGGCGTGCACATCATGATCGCCGACACGGCGGACCTCGACGGCGTCGCCGCCGGGCTGAGCGCCGCCGGGATCGTCCACGGGGGCGTGCACGCCGTCCAGCGGCCCGTCGAGACCGATTCCGGCACCCGGATGGAGCCCGCGCGCTACCTGGAGATCTCCCATCCCGGCCTACCCGCCGGGCGGGTGCCGGAAGGCCGGATCGGGTTCGCCGAGAACGCCCCGTCCGGCCCGCGGCGCACCGGACATCCCAACGGGGCCACCGAACTGGTCGAATGCGTGCTGTGCGGGCCCGATGCGGCGTTGCCCGAGTTCGAGCGGCGCTACGGCGCCTGCTTCGGCCCGGCGCGCCGTGACCGGGTGGCGACGCGGTTCGGCCGGGCGGACGTCACCGTCGTGGCCGCGTCGAGGCTCGCCGGACTGCTGCCCGGCGAACGTCCGGCCGCCCTGCCGGCGTTCGTCGCCTACGCGGTGTCGGTGCGCGACCTCGCCGCCACCGAGCGGCTGCTGTCCGGCAACGGCGTCCCGGTCACCCGGACCGGCCCCGGAGAGCTGTTCGTGCCCGCCTCCGCCGCGCTGGGCACCGCGATCGTCTTCCGCCAGGACGGCTGAGCCGCGCGGACGAGAAAGCGGCCGCCCCGGGACGGGACGGCCGCCGGAGAAGCGGTGAAGACCGTGATCGGACGGCGGGAGCGGACGGGGTCAGCGCAGGGCGACCCCGAGGAGCGCGTCGGCGAGGTCGCGGACGAGCGCCGGACCCGACTCGTCCGCGCCGCCTTCGGTGAGCGCCTGCTCGGCCCAGGCGTCGATCGCGGCCAGCGCGCCGGGCGAGTCGAGGTCGTCGGCGAGCCGCTCGCGCACCGTCGCCAGCAGGCCGCCGGCCGGCGGCCCCGAGGCCAGGGCGACCGCGGAGCGCCACCGCGCCAGCCTGCGCTCGGCCTCGGCCGTCAGTTCCGGCACGTACTCCCAGTCGGCCCGGTAGTGGTGGGCCAGCAGCACGAGCCTGATCGCCATCGGGTCGCGCTCGCGGCGCAGCCTGGAGACGAAGACCAGGTTGCCCTTGGACTTCGACATCTTCTCGCCGTCGAGCGCCACCATCCCGGCGTGCGCGTAGAACTTGGCGAACGGCCACTCGCCGGTCGCGGCGTGCCCCTCGGAGGCGCCGCACTCGTGGTGCGGGAAGATCAGGTCGGAGCCGCCGCCGGCGACGTCGTAGCCGGCGCCCAGGTTGTCGAGGGCGATCGCGGTGCACTCGATGTGCCAGCCCGGACGGCCCCGGCCCAGCGGGGAGTCCCAGGCCGGCTCGCCGGGCCGCTCGGCCCGCCACAGCAGCCAGTCGAGCGGGTGGCGCTTGCCCGGCCGCTCGGGGTCGCCGCCGCGCTCGGCGAACAGGGCCAGCATCTCCGCCTCGCCCATGCCGGACACCTGGCCGAACTTGGGCGCGTCGGCCACGTTGAAGTAGACGTCGCCGTCGAGGTCGTAGGTGACGCCCTTGGCCGCCAGGTCGGCGATCAGGTCGGCGACCGCGCCGACGACCTCGGTGACGCCGACGTACTCGCGGGGCGGCATGATCCGCAGCGCCTCCATGTCGCCGCGGAACAGCTCGATCTCCCGCTCGGCCAGCTCCCGCCAGTCGACGCCGGTCGCGGCGGCCCGCTCCAGCAGCGGGTCGTCCACGTCGGTGGCGTTCTGGGTGTAGTGCACCTCGTGGCCCGCGTCCCGCCACATCCGGCCGACGAGGTCGAAGGCGTGGTAGGTGTTGGCGTGGCCGAGGTGGGTGGCGTCGTAGGGGGTGATGCCGCAGACGTACATCCTGGCGGTGGGCCCGGGGTCGGTCTGCCGCACCTGCTTGGCCGAGGTGTCGTAGAGACGGAGCGGAATGCTCTGACCTGGGAGTCTGGGAACGTTCTGGGCAGACCACGATCTCATGTCTTTGAGCCTATCCGTCCCGATCGGCGGTGAGGTCGGTGAAGTCGTACGTGACGTCGTCCCGCGCGATGGCGACCCGCATCGCCGACAGCGAGGCGAAGATCCGGCCGTCGGGCAGTTCCTGCCGGACGATGAGCGCCGAGCGGTCGGCCGACGGCTCCTCCCTGATCAGCTCGCCCCACTCCTCGGAGTCGCGGAAGCGCGGCAGGTAGGCGACGACGCGCTCGCTGTCGGGGTCCAGGCCCGAGTTGACGACCATGCTGGTGCCCTGGGGCAGCTCCGACACGGCCGCGCGGGCGCCGTCCCAGCTCAGCAGCCGCACCCGGGACAGGTCGGCGAGCACGAGGTGGAAGGGGTTGTAGCGGGTCAGCTCGGCGGGGAACTCCCCGGTGTACGCCGCCCGCAGCGCGAGATCGCCCCGCGACAGTTTGGTGCGTTCCTCGGCGGCCGTGCCGTTGCCGTTGAGCAGCGCCGCGGCGCGGCGGGCCGCCGGGTGGACGGCCAGCCAGGTGCCGCCGGCCTTGAGGTCGCGCCCGCCGAGCACGCCGGGGTAGTCCGGCCAGTGCTCCCCCGGCCCCTCCCAGGGCCGGTCGGCGAACTCGTCCCGCACACCCAGGAGGGTCAGCCGCCGTCCCGTTCTCACGATCAGCGTGCACATGGGCAAAGGGTATTAAACGGACTACCGGTCTTTCATATGGGGGGCCAGGGAACGGCCGGCCAGCCCTCCGACGGGTACGGGTGCACGCCGGTGTCCAGCAGCCGCCTGACCCGCTGCCAGGTGGCCTCCACCTCCGCCAGCGTCAGCAGCTCGCGCAGCCTGCGCCCGAGCGCGCCCGACTCGATGTCGCGCTCGAGCTTGGCCAGCACCCCGACCGCCTCGCGGGCCAGCGGCTTGCCCCGCCACTGCCACAGGACCGTGCGCAGTTTGTCCTCGGCCGAGAAGCAGACGCCGTGGTCGACGCCGTACACGTGGCCGGTGGGCAGCGGGAGCAGGTGGCCGCCCTTGCGGTCGGCGTTGTTGACCACCGCGTCGAACACCGCCATCCGGCGCACGACCGGGTTGCGGCTCTTGACCAGCCGCATGAGGTCGATCTCGCGCTCGGTGTCGATCCAGAGCTGGCACATGCCGGGCCCGAAGGGGCCGTCGCGGTAGACGGTGGGCGGCACGATGCGCCAGCCGGTGGCCTGCGAGACCTCGAACGCGGCCACCTCGCGGGCGGCGAGGGTGCCGTCGGGGAAGTCCCACAGGGGGCGCTCGCCGCGTACGGGCTTGTAGACGCACGCGACCGAGGTGTCGCCCAGCTTGACCGAGCAGTAGAGCGTCATGTTGGTCGCCTCGACGAGGCGGCCCGCGACCTCCAGCGTGCCGTCGCGCAGCAGCGCGAGCGCGTCGTCGTCATGCATGGACGGAGGCGGGGAGGAGGGCTTGACGGCCGGTTCGCTCTCGGGAGCGGTCATGAAGCCGCCTCACCCCCGCGGTAGCCGTTGAGACGGACGCAGACGTGACCGGCGGCGTCGAGGGGCTGACCGCACAGGGGACAGGGTGGTCGGCCCGCAGCGACGATCTGGAGGGCGCGCTGGGTGAAGGCGCGGGCGGCGCCGGCGCTGATGCGCACGCGCAGCACCGCGGGGTCGGGACTGTCGAGATCCTCTTCGTCGACGACCTCCTGCGCCTCGATCACCACCTGCGACTTCTCGGCGTCCCACGTGAGCGCCATGGTGCCGACGCGGAAGTCCTCCGCGACGGGCGTGTCGAGCGGAGCCTCGTCGGACAGGTCGGCCGGGGCCAGCGCGGGCACGTGGGCGGTGCCCCCGCTGAGCCGCAGCACCTCGTCGAGCAGCTCGTCGAGCCTGCCCGCGAGTGCGGCGACCTGCAGCTTCTCCAGCGCCACCGTGGTCAGTCTGCCCTCGGCCCTGGCCTGCAGAAAAAAGACCCGCGCGCCCGGTTGCCCCAGGGCACCGGCGACGAATCTCTCTGGTGGGTCGTAGTCGAAGACCGGCATAGCCTGACCTTACGTGGTTCCGGGTCCACCGCCGACGGCGGCATCGCTCCCGGTGATGTTTTCTCCCCCGTCTTTCTCCTCCGAATCCTTGGGAAGCCTCAATTCCCCCATATCGTTAAGCTTGTGAACAAAGGGACGCAAGGGGGTATAGCGAATAACGGCGAGAGCCGCCGGATCTGCGGTTATCCGCTGAAACTGATCCAGATGGAGCCCCAGAGCGTCCGCGACGATCGCCTTGATCACGTCGCCGTGACTGCAGATCAGGTAGACAGCCTTCTCCCCCAGGATGCGATTCCACTCCCGGATTCCGGCGACCGCACGCTGTTGCATTCCGGCCAGCGACTCCCCTTGCGGAAATGTCGCCGCACTCGGGTGCGCCTGCACGACCTGCCACAACGGTTCCTCGGCGAGTTCGGTGAGCGGCCGGCCGGTCCACTCGCCGTACCCGCACTCGATGAACCGGTCGTCGATCCGGACGTCCAGCCCGCGCCCCCCGGCGACCGCCTGCGCCGTCTCCCGGCAGCGTTCCAGCGGGCTGGAGACGATCGCGTCGAGCCCGACGTCCGCGACGCGCCCGGCGAGCGCCGCGGCCTGGGCCCGGCCCGCCTCGCTCAGATGCACGCCCGGGGTGCGGCCGGCCAGCACCGGCCCGGTGAGATCCGTCAGCCCGTGCCGGGCCAGAAGCAGCGTGGTCATCCAGCAAGTGTCGCAGGCGTCGATCACAACGTTTCATCGACCTGGGCGGTAACCTGGCGGGATCATGGAGCAGCGCTACGTCGGCCACAGCGGTCTGTCGGTGTCCCGGCTGGGGCTCGGCACGATGACCTGGGGCCGTGACACCGACGCGGACGAGGCCGCCGCCCAGCTCCGCACGTTCATGGAGGCGGGCGGCACGCTGGTCGACACCGCCGACGTCTACACCGGCGGCGACGCCGAGCGGCTGCTGGGGCGGATGCTGCGCGACTCGGTGCCGCGCTCCGAGCTGGTGATCTCCACCAAGGCCGTGGTGACCCCCACGGGCCGCCGCCCGCGCGACGCCTCCAGGCGCCACCTGATCGCCGCGGTCGACGACTCGCTCAACCGCCTCGGGCTCGACTACGTCGACCTGTGGCAGCTCCACACCTACGACGCCGAGGTGCCCCTGGAGGAGACCCTGGCCGCGATGGAGGCCATCGTCTCCTCCGGGCGCGCCGTCTACGCGGGCGTGTGCGACTACACCGGCTGGCAGCTCGCCGCCGCCGCCGTGACGCAGAAGATGGTCCCCGGCCGCGTCCCGATCACCTCCACGCAGGCCGAGTACTCCCTGCTGGCCCGCGAGCCGGAGCGGGAGCTGCTGCCCGCCGCGGCCCACCTCGGGGTGGGCGTGCTGGCCTGGTCGCCGCTCGGGCGGGGGGTGCTGACGGGCAAGTACCGCACCGGCATCCCGGCCGACTCGCGCGCCGCCACCCCGCACTTCGCCGACTTCGTCCGGCCCTACCTCGACGAGCGCAGCCGCCGCGTCGTGGAGTCCGTCATGACCGCCGCCGACGGGCTCGGCGTGTCACCCCTGGCCGTGGCCCTGTCGTGGGTGCGCGACCAGCCGGGGATCGCCTCCGCCGTCGTCGGGGCCCGTACGCATGCGCAGCTCAAGGGCGTCCTCCCGGCGGAGGACGTCGTGCTGCCGATTGAGATCCGAGAGGCCCTCGATGACGTGTCGTCACTCGACTGACCTGGAACGAGAGACTCCCTCGCGTATCACTACTCGATACCGAATCGCAACTTTACCCGGCAAACGCCTGCGTCTGACGCGCGATGTCCATAAAGATTTCCCCCGGAAGCGACGCAGGAGGGGACGGATGGGGAGCAGGACCGCGATCTCGGCGGGAGTTCTCGCGGTGGCCCTGGCGGCCGTCCCCGTGGCGGCCCCTGCCGCCTCGGCCACCGCCCAGGACTGCACGCGCGACGGCGGCCTGCTGGCCGGGGTGACCAACACGCTGTGCGACGTCGTACAGGCGGTCACCGGCACGGTCGACACCCTGACCGGCGGCACCACCAGCACCGTCACCGGCGGGGTCGACAAGGTCACCGACGAGGTGCTCGGCCGGGTCGGCCAGGCGGTGCCCACCACCAAGGCCACCCCCTCCACGATCACCTCGCCCGAGCCGTCGGAGACGTCCGCCCCCAGGGCCGACGGCGACGACCCGGCGCAGGAGACGCGCGCCGAGGTCTGCCTGCCCGGGCTGATCTGCGAGAGCCAGGAGGTCACCGGGGAGCTCTCCCCCAGCGCCACGCCCTCGACGCGGCCCGAGCAGGTCCGCACCGGACGCGGCTGGGAGAGCACGGCCTCCGCCCCCGCCGTGCCCCGCGCCGAACGGCCGGAGCGCCGGCCGCAGTCCGTCGGCACCGGCTCGCCCGTCGAGCGGCGCGACACCGCCCGCGCGGAGGAGCCCCGGGTCGACCTGCTGTGGCCCAACCCGTTCGTGCACGAACTCGCGGTGCCGATGCAGGACCGGCGGATCATCCGGCCCAGCCCGCCGGCCTCCGACGTGCTCGGCACGGCGCTGACGATCGCGCTGCTCGGCTCCGCCGTGCTGGCCACCCGGATCGTGCAGCAGCGCCGCCAGCGCACCGAGCCCACCGAGACGATCCCCTTCGAGCCGGCCCGCACGGGCAACGGCAGGCACCGCGTGGCGTGAGCGCCGGCCCAGGGCCCATCGTCACGCGACGTGCCCCGGCGGACACGATTCGGGTCTATCGTGGTGAACGGGCGTGGCCGGATCCGGCCACGGCCCGCTCACGGCCCGATCGTGCATGGTGGGCCGCCCGTGACGGGTGGCGCCCTCGGCTGAGGAGTTGCGATGTCCGCCTCGGAGCACCCTCCTCCGGACGGTCGTGGGCGGCGCGGCGGGGAGCCGTCGCTCGGCGACGGGTTCCGCCGGCTGGCGAAGGCGGCGGGCGAGCAGGCGGCGCGGGCCGCCGAACGCGCCCGCCGCGCGAACGCCCGGTTACGCCGGCTGCGCACGGGCCTGCCGGACGCGATCGACGCCCCCGTCCCGCGGCCGTTGCGGGCGGCGCTCGATCACGCCCTGTCCTACCAGGTCCTGGCCGGCGTGCACGAGCAGGCCGCCGGCCATTTCCTGGCGCGCGCCGCCCGGGGCGTCGGCGACGTCGAGCGTTGCCACGAACGCGCGGCCTGGCACAACGACGCGGCCGACCGGGCCCGGCGGGCCGGCCTGGCCTGGGCGAAAGGCGCCAGATCGGGAACCGGCCATCCGTCCGGACCGGGACAGTGAGAAGATCGACGACTGTGGCGGCGCGTAGGAAAGTTCCGGACTTCCAGCGCAAGTGGGCGATCGTCGCCCTGCGCGGAAGCCTGGACGACGCCACCGTCGACCAGGTCGAGCACGAGATCCGGCTGCTGGAAGGCCAGGGCGCGCGGCTCATCGTCGAGGTCAGCGAGTTGCACTTCCTCGACGACTTCGGGGTGGACGTGCTGGTGCTGCTCGCCCAGCACATGCGCAGGCAGGGCGGGCTGATGGCGGTGGTCGACAACCGCGGCCACCTGAGCCAGGTCCTCGGGCAGGCCGGGCTGGAGGGGCTGCTGCCGCTGTTCGCCACCGTGCCGGAGGCGCTGCTCGGCCTCGGCGACGACGCCGGGCACTGAGGCCCCTGGACGCGCTCAGCGCCCCCGGCCGGGTTCGTCCCCGCCGGGGCGGCGTAGCGTCTCCTGGCCGTGCTCCAGCGTGTCCAGGGCGCGCGGGTGGGCCTTCAGCTCCGCGGCGAGCGCGTCGAGGGCCGCCGGCAGGCTCTCCCGCGGCACGCCACGGGCGGCGAGCACGTCCGCGGCCCACCGCAGGTAACCGGAGAACAGCGCGCGGTCGCGCACGTACAGGGACATGAGCAGGAAGTCGACAAGCTCTCCGGCGCCCTGTCTGACCTGCTCGAGCCGCCGCGCGTCGCAGGCGGCCAGCGCCGGGACGCGCTCCCCCAGCCGCCACATGACGGCGTCGGCCAAGCCGCCGGCCATCCGGCCGAGGCGGGCGTGCTCCCCGGCGTCCGGCAGGGGCGGGCGCTCGCCCCACGCGATCGTGCCGTACGGCGGGCCCTCGGCCAGGCGGCGCGCGGTGTCCCCGCCGTCCGCCGCCCAGCCGGCGGCGCCCAGCAGCCGCGCGTACCGGCCGGCCGCGCCGAAGGCGGGCCCGCCCGCCAGCACCGGACGGCCGGTCTCCGCGCAGGCCGCGATGGCCTCGCGCGCGGCCGGCAGCCGGGTGCACAGCGAGGCCGACAGCAGCACGACGTCGGTGTCCGCCTCGTGGGCGTGGATCCGCAGGTACGGGGTGGGCACGCTGGGGCCCAGGTAGTCGACCCGCCAGCCGTCGAGGCGCAGCACCTCGGCCAGCAGCCGTGCCGGGAAGGCGTGCCACTCGCCGTCGACGCACGCCACCGCGGCCCGGCCCCGGTCGCCGGTGTGCCGGCGGCGGGCGGCCGGGTGCCGCGCCGCCGCGGCGAGCACGCGCTCGCCGACGCCGGTCACGATGTGCTCCTGCGCGACGGTGACCTCGTCGGCCGCCCAGGCGTCGCCGACCTTCCGCTGGACGGGGGCCAGCACGTCCAGCAGCAGGTCCGCCACGGGCAGGCCGTCGTCGAGCGCCGCCGTCGCGGCGCCGGCCGCGGCCCGGTGGTCCCCGGCCATGGCGGCCGTCCAGAGCCTGCCGATCAGGTCATCGAGATCGTCCGCCATGGGGCCGCCTCCTCGTCGCGACGACTTCGGTCCAACATCGCGCGAGGTGCGGCCACCGTCAAGCGAGATCGCCGATGTCAGCGCCGCGAGACCGGAGCGGTGGTGATCGGGGAGGGTCAGGCGCCGACGGCGTGCACGCCGCCGTCGACGTGCACGATCTCGCCCGTCGTCGCCGGGAACCAGTCGGACAGCAGCGCCACGCACGCCTTGGCGGTGGGCCGCGTGTCGGCCAGGTCCCAGCCCAGCGGGGCCTTGTCGGGCCAGCTCTCCTCGAATTCCTTGAAGCCCGGGATCGACTTGGCCGCCATCGTCCGCAGCGGACCGGCCGCGACCAGGTTGACGCGGATGTTGTGCTTGCCCAGGTCGCGGGCCAGGTAACGGCTGCAGGACTCGAGACCGGCCTTGGCCACGCCCATCCAGTCGTAGACGGGCCACGCCTTGGAGGCGTCGAAGTCGAGGCCGACCACCGCGCCGCCCTCCTTCATGAGGGGCAGGCAGGCCACGGCCAGCGACTTGAACGAGAACGTGGACACCTGCACGGCGGTGGCGACGTCTTCCCACGAGGTGTTCAGGAAGTTGCCGCCCAGCGCCGACTGCGGGGCGAAGCCGATGGAGTGGACGACGCCGTCGAGGCCGTCCACGTGCTCGCCCACGCGGGCCGCGAGCGAGTCGAGGTGCTCGGTGTTCTGGACGTCGAGCTCCAGCACCGGCGCCGGCGTGGGCAGGCGCTTGGCGATGCGCTCCACCAGGCTGAGACGGCCGAAGCCGGTCAGCACGACCGTGGCGCCCTCCTCCTGAGCCAGCTTGGCCACCGCGAATCCGATGGAGGCGTCGGTCAGGACGCCGGTCACGAGGATGCGTTTGCCTTCGAGAATGCCCATGTCAGTGCCCCATTCCGAGTCCGCCGTCGACCGGGATCACGGCGCCGGTGATGTAGGAGGCGTCGTCGCTCGACAGGAAACGCACGACGCGTGCGATCTCCTCGGGGGCCGCCTGCCGCCCGAGGGGGATGTTGGCCACGATCGCCTCGTGGTCGAGGTCGGCGGTCATGTCGGTGGCGACGAAGCCGGGGGAGACGACGTTGACCGTGATGTTGCGCGAGCCGTACTCGCGGGCCAGCGAGCGGGCGAAGCCGATCAGGCCCGCCTTGGAGGCGGCGTAGTTGGACTGGCCGGCCTGGCCGGTCAGGCCGATGACGGAGGAGATGAGCACGATGCGGCCGCGCTTGAGCCGCATCATGGGCCGGATCGCCCGTTTGGCGACGCGGTAGGCGCCGGTCAGGTTGGCGTCGACGACGTCGGTGAAGGTCTCCTCCTTCATCATCGCCAGGAGGGTGTCCTTGGCGATGCCGGCGTTGGAGACCAGCACCTCGACGGGGCCGTGCTCGGCCTCGACCTTGTCGAACGCGGCCTCGACGTCGGCGGTGCTGGTGACGTCGCAGCGCACGCCGAACAGGCCCTCGGGCGGCTCCCCCGATCGGTAGGTGACCGCGACGGCGTCGCCCGCCGCGGCGAGTTCACGGGCGATCGCGAGGCCTATGCCGCGATTGCCCCCGGTGACGAGTACAGAGCGTGCCATGAGATCTGACGCTATCTGCTACCCGCTGGTATCGGCTTGTCCGGGTGGCACAAGATCACAGGGTTAGGATCGTGGACATGCGCCAGATCGACCCCGATTTCCTGCAACTGCCACTGCGGCAGCTCGCGGACGCCGCCCTGCAACGCGCCCGCGAACTCGGCGCCGAGCACGCCGACTTCCGGCTCGAACGCGTCCGGGCGGAGACGCTCAGCCTGTACGACGCCCGCCTCGAAGGCGCCATGGACGCCGACGATCTGGGATACGCCGTCCGCGTCGTCAAGGGTGGCACGTGGGGATTCGCCTCCGGCATCCGCCTGACCCCGCAGGCCGCGGCGGCGGTCGCCGAGCAGGCGGTGCGGGTGGCGGAGGTGAGCGCCCCGATCAACAGGGAGCCCATCGAGCTGGCCGCCGAGCCGGTGCACGCCGACGCCGTGTGGGTCTCGGAGTACGACGTCGACCCGTTCGAGGTGCCGGCCGCCGACAAGGTGAGCCTGCTGGCGGAGTGGTCCGCCGGGCTGCTGAAGGGCGCCGACCACGTCTCGGCCCGGCTGCTGCAGGTCAAGGAGCAGAAGTTCTACGCCGACACGGCCGGCACGGTGACCACGCAGCAGCGGGTGCGGGTGTATCCGAAGCTGAACGCGATGAAGGCCACCGACGGCGGCTTCGACGACATGTCGACGATCGCGCCGCCGGTCGGCCGCGGCTACGAGTACCTGACGGGCACGGGCTGGGACTGGCAGGGCGAGCTGGCCAGGCTGCCCGAGCTGCTGGCGGAGAAGCTGGCCGCGCCGTCGGTCGAGGCCGGCGACTACGACCTGGTGATCGACCCGTCCAACCTGTGGCTGACGATCCACGAGTCGGTCGGCCACGCCACCGAGCTGGACCGGGCGCTGGGCTACGAGGCGGCCTACGCGGGCACCAGCTTCGCCACCTTCGACCAGCTCGGCGACCTGGTCTACGGCTCGCCGCTGATGAACGTGACCGGCGACCGCACCGTCACCCACGGCCTGGCCACGATCGGGTACGACGACGAGGGCGTCCGCGGCCAGAGCTTCGACATCGTCAAGGACGGCGTCCTGGTGGGCTACCAGCTCGACCGGCGGATGGCGCTGATGAAGGGGCTCGGGCGCTCCAACGGGTGCGCCTTCGCCGACTCGCCCGGCCACATGCCGATGCAGCGCATGGCGAACGTGTCGCTGGCCGCGGCCCCCGGCGGGCCCTCGACGGAGGAGCTGATCTCCGGGGTCGAGCGGGGCATCTACATCGTCGGCGACAAGAGCTGGTCGATCGACATGCAGCGCTACAACTTCCAGTTCACCGGGCAGCGGGCGTACCGGATCACGCACGGCAGGCTCGACGGGCAGCTCAAGGACTTCGCCTACCAGGCGACGACCACGGACTTCTGGCAGTCGATGGAGGCGGTCGGCGGGCCGGGCACGTACGTGCTGGGCGGCGCGTTCAACTGCGGCAAGGGGCAGCCGGGGCAGGTCGCGCCGGTCAGCCACGGGTGCCCGTCGGCGCTGTTCCGGGGCGTGCGGATCCTCAACACCGTGCAGGAGGGCGGCAAGTGACACCTCAGGAGATGGTGGAGAGGGCTCTGGGGCTCTCCCGCAACGACGGCTGCGTGGTGCTCGTGGACGAGGGCTCCACGGCGAACCTGCGCTTCGCGGGCAACACGCTGACCACGAACGGGGTCGCCCGGTCCTCCCGGCTGACCGTGATCTCGATCGCGGGGCAGGGTGTGGGCGTGGTGTCGCGCTCGGCCGTGCGCGACGAGCAGCTCGCCGACGTGGTGGCGGCGGCCGACGCGGCGGCGCGCGACGCGCGGCCGGCCGAGGACGCCCGCGCGCTCGTCGAGGCCGGGCCCGCCGCGCCGCACTGGGGCGAGGAGGTGCGGCCGACCGACATCGGGGTGTTCGAGGGGTTCGCGCCCGCGCTCGGGGAGGCGTTCGCGGCGGCGGAGTCGGGCGGCCGGCGGCTGTACGGGTTCGCCGAGCACTCGCTGACCACGACGTTCCTGGGCACGTCCACGGGCGTGCGGCTGCGTCACGACCAGCCCACCGGGCGGCTGGAGCTGAACGCCAAGTCCACCGACCTGAAGCGGTCCGCCTGGACGGGCGTGTCCACCCCGGACTTCACCGACGTCGACGTGGCGGCTCTCGGCTCCTCGCTCGCGCAGCGGCTGGAGTGGGCCAAGACGCGGATCGACCTGCCGGCGGGCCGTTACGAGACGCTGCTGCCGCCGAGCGCGGTGGCCGACCTGATGATCTACCTGTTCTGGTCGTCGGGGGCGCGCGACGCGCTCGACGGGCGCTCGGTGTTCGCCAAGCCCGGCGGCGGCACCCGCGTGGGCGAGCGGCTCGCGACACTGCCCGTCTCGCTGTCGAGCGACCCGGGGGCGGCGGGCATCGCGTGCGCGCCGTTCGTGACGGCGCACGCCTCCTCGCGGGAGAGCTCGGTGTTCGACAACGGGCTGCCGCTGGGACGTACCGACTGGATCAAGGACGGCCGGCTGGAGGCGCTGCTGCAGACCCGCTACTCGGCCGAGCTCAGCGGGCTGCCGGCGACGCCCGCCGTCGACAACCTGATCATGACGGGTCCGCCGGACGGCGCCTCGCTGGAGGACATGATCGCCTCCACCCGGCGCGGCCTGCTGGTGACCTGCCTGTGGTACATCCGCGAGGTGGACCCGCAGACGCTGCTGCTGACCGGGCTGACCCGCGACGGGGTCTACCTGGTCGAGCACGGCGAGGTCGTGGGCGAGGTGAACAACTTCCGGTTCAACGAGAGCCCGGTCGACCTGCTGGGGCGGGTGACGGAGGTGGGGTCCGCCGGGCAGACGCTGCCGCGCGAGTGGAACGACTACTTCCAGCGGACGATCATGCCGGCGGTGCGGGTGCCGGACTTCAACATGTCCACGGTCAGCCAGGCGAGCTGACGGGCCGGGCCGGCGCGCCGGGGTCCGCCCGGCGCGCCCTCGGCCTGCCCGATGCACGTGACGGCCGACACGACTCGCCTGACGACCCGCCTGATCCGCATGATGGCCCGCCCGGTGCGCGTGATGGCTCGCCCGAGGGTGCCGGGGGCGGCTCAGGTGGTCAGCGGGGGCCCAGGAGGGCGGCGAGGGCGTGGCTGAGGGCGTCGCCGAGCGCGATGGCGCAGAACTCGTAGCCCTCCGGCGGGCCGCCGTACGGGTCGTGCACCTCCGGCGCGGGCCCCTCGGCGCGGCGGCTCGCCGCCGACTCGACGATCGCCCGCGCCCGCTCGGCCGTGTCGGAGCGGTAGCGGCGCTGGCCCGCGCCCGGCGCCAGCGCGGCGAACTCGGGCAGCGTGAACGTCCGGCCCGCCGCCTGTGGATCCTGGCCGGAGATGAGGAGGCGGTGCTCGTTCTCCATCGTCAGCAGCAGGTCGGAGGAGCGGACGAGGTCGTGGTCCAGCGCTCTGGCCCGGTGCGCCCGGCCGTCGAGGCCGAGCTTGTCGAGGGCGGCGATCGCGTGCGGGGCCATGGGGTGGCCGACCATCGCGCGCACCCCGGAGCTGCCCAGGACCACGGGGAGGGACGCGGAGTGGAGCATCGCGCGGGCGATCACCTCGCCCATCGCCGAACGGCAGATGTTGGCCGTGCACACCAGCAGGATGCGGAACTCACCACTCACGACCGCCAATCTAACCTCTCGCGGTCCTCGCCGGGCGCTCTCGTCGACCCGGCCCGAGCGGGCACGCCGGCCGGCCTCCCGGAGGCCGCCGACCGGCACGCCAAGTGATCCCCAGCACCTGCCGAGTGGGCGCAGACAGTCCCGCAGGCGGCTTCGAACCACCCGCCAGGTGATCCCCGGCACCCACCGATCGAGCACGCCGGACGGACCCGCGGACACCTCCGAGCAGCACACCGCGTGGCCCCAAGCCCCGCCGAGCGACACCCCAGTCGGTCTCGCGGATGTTCCCGAGCGGTATGCCAGGCGGTCGCAAGCCCCCACCGGACCGGGCAAACCGGGCAGGCTCCCGAGCCCCTGCGGCGAACCGGATCGGTGGCTTCGCACGTGCCGCACGACCCCGCGACGGGTGCGGCCCTGCCCGCGCGCCGCGCCGCAGGCCCTCAGGCAGCCGCGAACGCGCCGTCGGGCGGTCCCGGGGCCCAGGCGACCGGGAGGCGGCCGGAGAGCGTCTCCTGGATGTCCAGACGGCGACGGGCACGCGGGTGCGCGGTGCGATGGGCAAGGTGCGCGACAGCGTGACACGGCTTCCGGGCGGGCGCCCGGAGAGCGGCCTGGTGACGCGGTCACCACCGTGGTGTCTCAGGCCGCCCTGTCGTCGTCACGGCCTCCGGCCCGTGGGGCCGCGTGTCCGACATCGGCTCCGGGTGTGCGGGTCCGGTCTGTCGGAGGCTTCCTGACGGGACGGGCCGGGCGGCGTGCGTCAGGAGTCCTCGAGGCGGAAGCCGACCTTCATGCCGACCTGGAAGTGCGCGACCTCCCCCGCGTCGAGATGCCCGCGGATCTCCGTCACCTCGAACCAGTCGAGGTGGCGCAGTGTCTCGGAGGCCCTCTTGAGGCCGTTGCGGATGGCCTGGTCGACGCTCTCCCCCGACGTTCCGACAATCTCGGTCACTCGGTACGTACGATCCGTCATCTCCACATCCTCCTTACTCGAAGGCCATGATCGCATGACCCCGCGCAGGCGCACCGGGCTGCCTTCGCCACCGAGGCTCCCCGGGTCTACCGTGGAAGGTATGAAGCGGTGGCGCAGGAAGCCAGACGTCCACCAGGTCACGGACGCCGAACCGTCGCTGAGCACGGACATCCGCCGGCGGGAGATCAGCTATCTGATCAAGATGGGCATCCGGACGATCTGCCTGATCCTGGCGGTGGTGGTGCCGGTGCCGTGGCCGTACCGGCTGCTGTTCATCGCGGCCGCAGTCTTTTTGCCATACATAGCGGTAATCGGGGCCAATGAGAGGGGCAACGGGCCCCCACCCCCTACCTTTCAGTCCCCTGAGGCTAACCAAACCGAGATACCGCTGCATCGACGCGAGATCGGGTCGTGACTAAGTCTTGACGCATCCCATGGGTTGTAGGTGTACGCTTTAGCCAAGCGCTCCGGTCCCCCGTCGGAGTGCTGGTGCCGGCGTTCCGGGCCCCCGTCGGAACGCCGATGAAGCGACGCCGGGTGGTTTGCCCCCGTAACCACCCGGCGTCGCCCTTTTCCCGGCCAGGTTTCGATCGGCGCATGCCGTCCCCGCAGTCGGATAGGACGGCTTTCCCGAAATCGTTTACACGCGCTCCCGCCTCGATTTCCCAGGGAACTTTCAGGCGGGAGCGGGCTTGACTTCAAGAGTTCGTTCGAGTGTCAGCCGTCTGTCAGGGTCTCCGAGGTCGTCTGACCCCAGTTCTTCGCCAACGCGGTCAGGCGGGCCACCGCGTCCTCGGGAGCGGTGCCGGCCCCCTGGGCGAGGCCCAGCAGGTACGCCGTCAGGGGCGCGGCCGGCCGGGCGACCCCGTGGGCGACCTCCTTGGTGAGGTCGAGTATCAGGTCGCGGTCCACGTCGGCCGGGTCGATGCCCAGTTCCTTGCAGGCCAGGGCGGTCCATTCGTTGAGCACGTGCATGCGAGCCTCCTCCAGGTCATCCATTGTGTCGCAGTCGAACCACGGGCGTCCGGGCAGCGTCAGGCGGGCGCGTACGAGGGGGCCGAGCAGCCCTCTGAGCGAGCGGCCCGCGTAGGCGGCGAGCGCCGACTTCAGCTCGGCGGCCGGCCAGGCGCCGGCCAGCCACTGCTCGCGCCCGGTGTCGTCCAGCAGGACGGCCCCGCCGCCGGTCCGGCGCGCGGCGTCGAGGAGGGCGGTGACGTGGCCGGGCCCCATGAACGGCAGGTCGCCCGCCAGCAGCGCCACCCAGGGGGCCGTCACCTCGGCCAGCCCGGCGGCCAGCGCCGGCACGGGGCCGCTCATCGGCGGGTCCTCCCGGACGAACACGACTCCGGGGACGGGGCGGCGCTCCGGGCCCGCCACGACGACCTTGCGCGCGGCCGGCACCGCTGACAGGACGTGCTCCACCAGGGGCCGGCCGCCGACGGTGAGGGCCGGCTTGTCGGCCCCGCCCAGCCTGCGGGCCTGCCCGCCGGCGAGGATGACCGCGTCGTGGACCGGCGTGTCGGCGGGCAGGTCGGCGGGCATGGCGCGCGTGCCCGGTCAGCCGCCGATGGCGGACATGGGGCGGGACGGCTGCAGGAACGAGGGGTCGTCGATGCCGTGCCCCGCGCGTTTGCGGGACACCGCCACGCGCCACCGTTCGGCCAGTTCGTCGTCGGACGCGCCCGAGCGCAGCGCCGTCTTCAGGTCGGACTCCTCGGTGGCGAACAGGCAGTTGCGCACCTGGCCGTCGGCGGTGAGCCGGACCCGGTCGCACGCGCCGCAGAACGGCCGCGTCACCGAGCCGATCACGCCGACCCGGGCGGGGCCTCCGTCCACGAGGAAACGCTCGGCCGGGGCGCTGCCGCGGTCCTCCTGCTCGTCGGGGGTCAGGGCGAACGAGCCGGACAGCAGGGCGAGGATCTCGTCGGCGGTGACCATGCCCTCGCGGCTCCAGCCGTGCTGGGCGTCGAGCGGCATCTGCTCGATGAAGCGCAGCTCGTAGCCCTGGTCGAGGCACCAGCGCAGCAGCGGGACGGCCTCGTGGTCGTTGACGCCGCGCATCAGCACGGAGTTGACCTTGACGGGGCGCAGCCCGGCGGCGTCGGCGGCGGCCAGGCCGGCGATCACGTCGGCGTGCCTGTCGCGGTGCGCGAGCCGCTTGAACGTGGCCGGGTCGAGCGTGTCGAGGGAGACGTTGACCCGGTCGAGCCCGGCGGCGGCCAGCGACCCGGCGAGGCGGGCCAGGCCGATGCCGTTGGTGGTCAGGGAGACCTGGGGCTTGGGGGTCAGGGCGGCGGTGCGGCCGACGATGTCCACCAGCTCGCGTCTGAGCAGGGGCTCGCCGCCGGTGTAGCGCACCTCGGTGACGCCGAGCCGCTCGACGCCGATCGTCACCAGGCGGACGATCTCGTCGGCCGTCAGGAGCTGGGCGTTGGGCAGCCAGTCGAGACCCTCGGGAGGCATGCAGTACGTGCAGCGCAGGTTGCACTTGTCCGTGAGGGACACCCGCAGATCCGTCGCCACCCGCCCGAACGAGTCTCGCAACACGGGGCGTCACCTCCTGTTCGCCGGCCAGAGGGCCAGACTACGACGGGCCTCGGCCCGCGCCCAAAATCCACTGCTTCATGCCACGACAACACATTGTCACGTAGATCGATTCCAGGCACGCGGGGATGTCAGGAGGTCGCCTGCCAGGCCGCGCGGGCGCGCATCAGCTCGGGCAGGTGCCTGCGGGACCACTCGCAGCCGGCGTTCAGCGGTTCCAGCAGGCTGCGGCCGAGGTCGGTGAGCTCGTACTCGACGCGGGGCGGGATCTCGTCGTAGGCGGTGCGGGCGAGCAGGCCGTCGCGTTCCATGGCGCGCAGGGACGCGGTGAGCACTTTGGGAGTGATGCCGCCCAGCGGCCGCTGGATCTCGGTGAAGCGGCGGGGGCCGTGCTCCAGGCAACGGATGATCTTGGCGGTCCATTTGTCACCGATGCGGATCGGCGCGCTGACGGGCGGGCAGGCGTGGGGCGGGTCCGGATCGAGTGACTCAGCCATCCCGCCATCCTAGGCACTATCGTTGCGGAAACCGATATCTCGCCCCTTACCGTCTGCGAAGGCGACCGGGCGGTCCGGCCGCCGCACGACGACGGAGGCGCGGGATGAGCAGGATCGTGGTGTTCGGAGCCGGTGGGCGGGCCGGGGCGAAGGTGGTCGCGGAGGCGGCCGGGCGCGGGCACGACGTGACGGCCGTGGTGCGGGACCCCGCCAGGCGTCCCGAACTGGCCGGCGAGCGGGTGACGGTGCTCGCCGGGGACGTCACCGACGCCGGCGACGTGGCGCGGACGGCCTCGGGTCACGACGTGGCGGTGCAGGTGGCGGCCCGGATGGACGTCCCGGCGGAGGAGTTCTACGGCGACGCGACGCGGGCGCTCGTGGACGGGCTGGCACGGGCCGGGGTGTCGCGGCTGGTGGCGCTGGGCATCGGGACCCTGCTGGAGGCCGCCCCCGGGGTGCGGCTCATGGACACGCCCGGTTTCCCGGACGACGCGCGGGCGTTCTCGCTCGGGCACGCGGTGGAACTGGAGGTGCTGGAGGCGGCGGCACTCGACTGGGTGGTGATCACGCCGCCGCCGGTGCTGCTGGACGCCGACGCCGCCAGGACGGGACGCTACCGGTTCGGTGACGGCCGGGTGCCGGAGCTGCGCGAGGGCGATCCGGCGTTCTCGTACGCGGATCTGGCGGTGGCGCTGGTGGACGAGGCGGAGGTCGCGAAGCACCACCGGGTCCAGGTCGCGGTCTCCTACTGATACCGGCGGCCTGACCCCTGTGACGGCGAACGCCCGGCCGCTGCGGCCGGGCGTTCGGCTGTTCTGGTGACGGCCGTTCGGCGACGGCCGTTCGGTGGAGCCGATTCAGTGGGACCGGCCCATCAGAACCGGTTCAGCGGCGGCCGAGGACCTTCACCCAGTCCTTGCCCTCCGAGGGAGCCAGGTGCCTGCTGCCCTCGAAGACCGCACGCCAGGTGCCGGACTCGCGGGCCGGGACCCGCAGGCCGAAGAAGCCCTTGCCGCTGGTGCGGACGGTCTCCACGTGCTCCCAGCGACCGCCGCGGTCGGGCTGGAACAGGATGACGACCCGCTTGTACGCCAGGCGGTGCCAGCGCTCCTGCTTCTTGCAGTGGTCGGCGTGGTGCACCGAGACGAAACCGCTGATGTAGTCCGCGTCGCACTGGACGGAGAGCTTGCCCTCGATGTCGAGGGGCTTGCCGCGCCAGGCGGGCTCGGGGTTCACGTCGAGGGTGAGGCTGGTGGAGCCGCCTGCGACATCCGGGTCGAGGCCCGGGTCCGCGAGCGCGGGCGAGGCGGCGGTGGCCACCATCGTCGCGCCCAGGGCGGCAGCCGCCAGGCCGGCGGCTAGGCGTCGCATCTTCAAAACAGAAATCCTTCCCCGTCCGAAAGAGACGCATCCATGCGGACGCGTCAAATGGCAATGACGGGTAAGAGTAAGGAAAAGTTGCGACAAAGTTGATCACGATTCCGCAACGGCGGAAGGGAGGGGGGTTTGGCCCGGCGCCCCCGTGACAGGCCGCCGGATCCCCGTGCTGCTAGTCGATTTGCCGGGTTTTAGAGATGTCTGCGGCGTAGTGTCGGGTTCCGGGGTAGCGGACGCGCCAGTAGCCGTCCGTGTGCCCGAGGACCATGCCGACGAACGCGCCGGCCGCGTCGGTCGTCGTCCGGCCGACGGTCTGCCACTCCGAGGTCGTGTCCGGTCGCCAGAGGATCTCCAGCCCCTGCTTGGCGAACGGGCCGTAGTCGGTCAGGCCGCGCGGGTCCACCCTGGTCAGCGAGCCGCGCAGCCGGACTCCGTCCGCGCGGGCCGGACGCTCCGCCCGCACCCCGGCGAGCCTGGTCTCGCGCCTCAGCTCGAACGAGGCGTACTCCGTGACGGTCGCCCCGTTCGCGCCCTTGGCGGTGGCGGTGATCGTCCAGGTGCCGGCCGGGTAGAAGCGGGTCAGCCTCTTGTCCGGCAGGAAGCGCCAGGTCTGCCAGCCGCCGGTGTCCTTGACCCGGGCCGCGCCCAGCTCCAGACCGGTCATCGCGGCCGCCCCCTGCTTCGGGGCCGTCATGCGGGGCCCGCCGTGGGCCAGCCGCCACACCAGCCTGGGCGGCACCGCCGCGTCCTGCTGCGTGCGGACGCCGTCCTTCGGCCCGCCCGTCCCGGTCTCCTGCGCGGGGTCCCTGGCGGGCTCGAGGTCGGTCAGGTCGGGGCCCTCCTTGGGGGGCTCCTGGCCGTCCGGGTCGCCGGGGGTCACCGGCGGGTCGGAATCGACGGGCGGCGTGACGGGCTGTACGGCGGGCTGCACAGCGGACTGTACGGCGGGCTGGGCAGCGGGCAGTGCCGCGGGCTGGGCGGCGCTCTGGGGCGTCGCTCCGGTCGCGGGGCTCGGCACCGGAGGTCCGGCCGGGGACGCGGCCCAGGCACTCACCGGGACGGCCGATCCCAGCCCGAGAACGTGCCCGGGAGCCCGGCCCGGCGCCAGCGCCGGCGCTTGGCCGGGGCCCCACACCGCCTCTTCGGCGGGCTCCTGCGCCGCACCCTGCTCGGCGGGCCGGACGGGCTCCTGCGCGGGCTGCTGGTCGGGCTGCTGCGCGGGCTGCTGAGCGGGTTCCTGCGCCGGAGCACCGCCCTGCGGGGCCGGCGCGGCAGGACGCGGTTCGGGGACGCCGACAGGCGGCGCCCCGGGCTCGACCTTGACGGTGACGCCGTCCTTGCCGTGCGCCCCCCTCGCTATCACATCGATCACCAGCCGGACGGATCCCTGCGCCCCGACCACGGGTTCCGCCGGACGTACGGTGATGCTGCGGATGGCGGGCTCGGTCGCGGCGGAGGCAGAAGGTGCGGGCACCGTGAGCGACCCCGCCGCGAGCGAGACGAGAAGAAGACTTCTGGTCATGATCGAGACGGTAGGAACCGTCCGGTAATGGACATGACCACAACACACGCCCCGAATGGCAAAGCCGGGCGCTCAGCCGGCGTAGAGCCCCTCGATGACGTCGGCGTACTTCGCATGGATGATCCGCCGCTTCAGCTTCAGGCTCGGGGTCAGCTCCTCGGTCTCGGCCGTCCACTCGACGCCGAGCAGCGCCCACTTCTTCACCTGCTGCACCCTGGCCAGCCTGGCGTTGGCCGCCTGCACGGCCGTGCGCACCTCTTCGAGCACCTCGGGGTGCCCGGCCAGTTCGGCCAGCGAGCCGAACACGATGCCGCGCGCCTGCGCCCAGCCCGGCGCGACCTCGGCGTCCAGCGTCAGGACGGCCACGGGGTGCGGCCGGTTGTCGCCGTAGGCGAGGGCCTGGCCGATGAGGCCGTGCTGCTTGAGGTGGTTCTCGATCTCGGCCGGGGAGATGTTCTCGCCTCCGGCGGTGATGATCAGCTCCTTCTTGCGGTCCACGACCCGGTAGAAGCCGTCGGCGTCCACGGTGCCGATGTCGCCGGTGTGCAGCCAGCCGTCGGCGTCGACGAGTTCGGCGGTGGCCTCGGGGCGGTTGAGGTAGCCGGCGGTGTTGAGCGGGCTGCGGGTGAGGATCTCGCCGTCCTCGGCGATGCGCACCTCGACGCCGGGCTCGGCCATGCCGACGCTGCCCAGGCGGTAGCGGGTCGGGCTGTTGCCGGTGAAGGCGCCGGTCGTCTCGGTCATGCCGTACACGTCGATGACCTTGAGCCCGAGACCGGCGTAGAAGCGCTGGACCTCGTCGGGCAGCGGCGCGGCCCCGGTGGCGGTCCACTCCGCGCGGTCGAAGCCGATCATGGCGCGGATGACGGACAGGAGCGCGGCGTCGGCCTTCTCGTAGGCGGCCTCGATCTCGGGGGTGATCGTGTGGCCGTACTGGCCCGCCTCGACGTAGGCGACGCCGGCGGCCATCGCCTCGCGCACGGCGGCCTGCTGCTCCTCCGGCTGGGTGGCGAGCACGGCGAGCAGGCGGGCCATCATCTTCTCCCACACGCGCGGCACGCCGAAGAACATCATCGGCCTGACCTTCCCGAGCGTGCCGCCCAGGCCGGCCAGGTCGGTGCAGAAGTGCACGTGGGAGACCTTGACCAGGGGCAGGTAGAGGCTGAGGACCCGCTCGGCGATGTGCGCGTAGGTGAGGTAGGAGATCTGGGTGCCGCGCGTGGGCAGCGCGGTGAGGCGGTCGGTGGCGGCGACCTCGTAGAAGATGTTGGTGTGGGTGAGCGGCACGCCCTTGGGGGTGCCGGTGGTGCCCGAGGTGTACAGGACGGTGGCGACGTCGCCGGGGGTGACGGCGGCGGCGCGGGCCTCGATCCGCTCGCGACCGGCGGCGAGGTGCTCACGGCCGAGGACGAGGAAGTCGGCCCAGGCCATGAACCGGTCGCCGGCCGGGGCCCCGTCCAGCATGATGATCTTGCGCAGGCCGTCCAGCCGGTCGAGCGCCGGCTCCCAGCGGGCCAGTTCGGCCGGGCCGCCGAGCACCGCGTAGCGGGCGCCCACGTCGCCGGCCACGAACGCGATCTGGTCGGGGGCGAACGTGGAGTAGACCGTGCAGCCGACGCCGCCGGCGTGCACGGCGCCGAGGTCGGCCAGGACGTGCTCGCTGCGGTTGATCATCATGAGCGCCACCGCCTCGCCGGGTTCGAGCCCGAGCGCGACGAAGGCGGCGGCGATCTCCAGGACCCGTTCGCGGGCCTGCCCGTAGGTGAGGGTGCGCCAGCCGTCCCCGTCGGGGTCGGAGTAGGCGGGCGCGTCGTGGTGCTGTTCTGCCGCCTGTCGCAGGTGCTCACAGACGGTACGGCCGGCGATCAGCCGCTCGATCTCGGCCCGGACTTCGAGGACTTCGGCCATGGCGCGCGCCTCCGGTCAGTGTCCACTTACATGAGTGACCTGCATCGCACCACACCCCCGGGACAGCGGCAAGAGCTTGTACGGAAAGATCCGCATCCATCACGTAAGGTGATCAGTCAGGTACGGGGAGTGCGGGGGGAGCATGAACGACAGGACCTTCTTCGGGCATCCGTGGGGCCTGGCCACGCTGTTCGGCACCGAGATGTGGGAGCGGTTCTCGTGGTACGGCCTGCGGGCGATCCTGGCCACGTTCATGGCGGCCTCCCCCGCGCACCACGGCCTGGGGCTGTCGCAGGAGACCTCGCAGGCGGTCGTGGGGGTGTACGGGGCGCTGATCTACCTGGTGGCGCTGCCCGGAGGGTGGATCGCCGACCGCGTCCTGGGGGCGCGCAGGTCGGTGTTCTGGGGCGGGTTCGTGATCATGCTGGGGCACATCAGCATGGCGATCCCGGTGACGTCGGCGTTCTTCGTCTGGCTGGGGCTGCTGCTGATCATCACCGGCACCGGCCTGCTCAAGCCGAACATCTCGGTCATGGTCGGCCGGCTCTACCCGGAGGAGGACGACGGCCGCAGGGACGCCGGCTTCTCCCTGTTCTACCTGGGCATCAACCTGGGCGGGTTCCTCGCGCCGCTCGTGGTGGGCTGGCTGGCGGCGGGCGACCGCTGGCACCTGGGGTTCGGGGCGGCGGCGGTCGGCATGGCGCTGGGCCTGACCCAGTACGTCCTGGGCCGCCGGAGCCTGCGCGGCGTCGGCGAGCGCCCCGGCCTGCCGCTGACCCCGTCCGAGCGCCGCCGCGCGGTCCGGTACGTGACGCTCGGCGCGCTCGCGACCGCGCTGACGCTGGCGGCGTGGGCGGCGAGCGGCACGCTCACGATCGACCGGTTCACCCTGGCGATCACGCTGGTCATCCTGGTGGTGCCGGTCCTCTACTTCGGTTACATCCTGCTGGGCAGCCACGACCTGACCGAGGACGAGCGGATCCGGATGAAGGCCTACGTCTGGCTGTTCGCCGCGGCGTCGGTGTTCTGGATGATCTTCGATCTGGCGCCGAGCAAGCTGCTGTTCTTCGCCCAGGACCACACCGACCTGTCGCTGTTCGGCGTGCCGATCCAGCCGGCCACGACGCAGTCGTTCAACCCGCTGTTCATCATGATCTTCGTACCGGTGTTCGCGACGTTGTGGGTGAAGCTGGGCACGCGGGTGAGCACGCCGCAGAAGTTCGGGTTCGCGCTGGTCATGGTGGGGCTGAGCTTCGTGGTGATGGCGGTGGCCGCGCAGTTGGCCGGCGCGGGGCGGGTCTCGGTGTGGTGGCTGGTGCTGGTCTATCTCATCCAGGTGTTCGGCGAGCTGTCGCTGAGCCCGGTCGGGCTGTCGGTGACGACGAAGCTGGCGCCGGAGGCGTTCAAGGGGCAGATGCTCGGGATCTGGTTCATCGCCGTGTCGGTGGGCGACGCGGTCGGCGGGCAGACGGGGCGGCTGAGCCGCGTGCTGTCCGAACCGGCGTACTACCTGGTGCTGGCGGCCATCGCCATCGCGGCCGGGCTGGCGCTGTTCATGTTCACGCGGACGCTGCGGGTCATGATGGCCGAGCACCATGAGCCCGCCATGCGATAGACATTCCGATCGTGTCTGAACTTCTCGACCTCGTCGGCATCTTCGTCTTCGCGCTGTCGGGCGCGCTCATGGGCGTGCGCAAGCGGCTCGACGTGATCGGGATGGGGGTGCTGGCCGAGATGACCGCGCTGGGCGGCGGCGTCGTGCGCGACCTCATCCTGAACGTGCGCCCGGCCGCCTTCCAGAGCCTCGGCTACGTGCTGGTCCCGGTGGCCGCGACGCTGATCGTCTTCTTCTGGCACCCGCACGTGGCGCGGGTGATGCCGGCCATCCTGGTGCTGGACGCGGCGGGCCTCGGCCTGTTCTGCGCGGTCGGCACCGAGAAGGCCATGGAGTACGGGCTCAACCCGCTGCACGCGGCGCTGCTCGGGGTGACGACGGCCGTGGGCGGGGGCATGCTGCGCGACGTGCTGGCCGGGGAGATCCCGACCCTGCTCTACGACCGGCAGCTCTACGCCGTGCCCGCGCTGCTGGGGTCGGGGGTGATGGCGGCGCTGTCGTACTACGGGCTGCACGGCTGGCCGGCCACGCTGGCGGCGGCGCTGCTCGCCTTCGGGCTGCGCATCGCGGCGATGCGCCGCAAGTGGCGGGCGCCGCTGGCCAGGGGCGTCGGCGACTGATCCGCGCCGATCGCCGGCGCGCTCAGACCATCGCGATGAGCGGCTCCGACGGCCTCGGCGCGCCCGTGTGGCCGTGGTCGCGGGCGGCCCGCAGGCGGACGACGGCCTCGGCCAGCAGGCCGGGCGGCTGCGTGAACGGCAGGCGCAGGCAGCCTTCGAGGGTGCCCTCCAGCCCGAACCAGGGGCCGGGTGCCAGGCGCACCCCGTGGGAGAGCGCGGCCTCGGCGAGCGGCGTGGAGCCGGCGCCGTCCAGGCGGACCCAGAGCGATCCGCCACCGCGCGGCACCTCGAACCGCCACTGCGGCAGGTGCTCGCGCAGCCCGGCCACCAGGGCGTCGCGGGCGGCGCGCAGCGAGCGGCGGCGCTCGGCGCGGGTCTCCTCCAACTGGTCGAACAGCCGCGCCACCACGAGTTGCTCCAGCACCGGGCTGGCGATGTCCACCGAGGCGCGGAACGTGGTCAGCCGCCGGGCGAGGGCGGCCGTGGTGCGGATCCAGCCGATGCGCAGGCCGCCCCACCACAGCTTGGAGGCCGAGCCGATGCTGATGACGCGGCTGTCGGTGTCGAAGGCCGCCATGGGCGAGGCGCGGGGCACGTCGTCCAGTGCCAGCTCCGACCAGGTCTCGTCCACCAGCAGCAGCGTGCCGGCCCGGCGGGCGGCGCCCACGACGGCGGCGCGCACGGGATCCTCCATGAGGGCGCCCGTCGGGTTCTGGAAGTCGGGCATGAGGTAGGCCAGGCGGGCCGCCGACTGGCACATGGCCCCGGCGACCAGGTCGGGCTGCCAGCCCTCGTGGGAGACGCCGACCGGGACGAGACGGGCGCCGCGCAGCCGGGCGGCGTCGATGGCGTGCGGGTAGGTCGGCGACTCCACGATCACCGGGTCGCCCGGCGCGACGAGCAGGCCCAGGACGAGCTGGATGGCGTGCTGGGAGCCGGTGGTGACGACGATCTGCTCCGGCCGGGTGGCCGCTCCCCTGGCGGTGTAGCGGGCGGCGATCCGCTCCCTGAGCGAGGGCAGGCCCATGGGGTCGTAGCCGTTGCCCATGCCGTGCCTGGGCAGGTCCTCCACAGCCGCCGTCATGGCGGCGAGCAGGGCCGCGGGGGCGGCCGGGGCGGCGGTGTGGAGCTGGATGAGGCCGTCGCCGTCGGTGCTCAGCCACGGGTTGTCGGGCCAGACGGCCGGGTCGGGCAGCGCGGTCCAGCTTCCCGAGCCCTGCCGGCTGTCCAGGTAGCCGCCCTCGCGCAGCAGGTCGTAGGCGGCGGTCACGGTGGTGCGGCTGACCTTGAGGGTCTCGGCGAGGTGGCGCTCGGCGGGCATGCGGACGCGTACCGGGATCTGGCCGTCCATGATCAGCGTGCGGACGCCGTCGGCGAGGGCGCGATAGTACGGGCGCGCCGCCGGATCGACGCCGATCAGCCGGGCCACCTGCGTCGCTGACATGTGCCGCATAAGGCCACTTTCCGTGATTGGCCCTGTTTTGGCAAGTCAGACGATGCCACCGTGGAGCCATCATGAGCGAATCGACCGTCAATCTGCCGAGTTCGGTGCCCGCCCGCCTCGTCCGCCTGTACGGCGGCCTGGCGCTGTACGGGCTCGGCATCGCCCTGCAGGTGAAGTCCGGGCTCGGCAACGCGCCCTGGAACGTCTTCCACGAGGGCCTCAGCATGCGCACCGGCATGTCCATCGGGATCGCCCTCCTCGTGGTGGGCGCGGCGGTGATGCTGCTGTGGATCCCGATGCGGCAGCGGCCGGGGCTCGGCACCATCAGCAACGTGCTGCTCGTCGGGCCGTTCGCGGACGCCGCGATCTTCCTGCTGCCCACCCCGGAGCCCTTCGCGCTGCAGTCCGTCTACATGGTGCTCGGCGTCGTCACCATCGCCCTGTCCACCCTCCTGTACATCGGCGCGGGGCTGGGGCCGGGCCCGCGCGACGGCATCATGACGGGGCTGGTGCGGCTGGGCCTGTCGGTCCGCCTGGCCCGATTGTCCATCGAGGTCACCGTCCTGGTCGCGGGCTGGCTGCTGGGCGGTACGGTCGGACTGGGAACGGTGGTGTTCGCCCTGGCGATCGGGCCGTTGACGCAGGCCTTCACTCGCTGGTTCCCTCTGACGTGATCCCGTGGCGCGGGACGGTCATGACGCGACATGATCGACCCGGCCACGGGATCACGCTCGCTCCGAGTAGCGTTCTAGGCATGCGGATCGAGGATTACGCCCTGATCGGGGACATGCAGTCCGCCGCGCTCGTGGCACGGGACGGATCGATCGACTGGCTCTGCCTGCCGCGGTTCGACTCGCCGTCGTGCTTCGCGGCGCTGCTCGGCAACGAGCGCAACGGGCACTGGTGGCTCGGCCCCACCGGCAGGAAACCGGCCACCAGGCGGCGCTACCGTCCCGACACGCTCATCCTGGAGAGCGAGTGGGACACGCCCACGGGCACCGTCCGCGTGATCGACTTCATGCCGCCGCGCGACCGCAACCCCGACGTCGTGCGCATCGTCGAGGGCGTCTCCGGCTCCGTCGAGGTCTCCACCCAGTTGCGCGTGCGCTTCGACTACGGGCGCATCGTGCCGTGGGTGCGCCGCAGCGACGGCCATCTGCAGGCCATCGGCGGGCCCGACTCCGTGTGGCTGCACTCCCCAGTCCCGCTCAAGGGCGGCGACTACGCGCACCGGGCGACGTTCACCGTCAAGGAGGGCGACCGGCTGCCGTTCGTGTTCACCTGGCATCCCTCGCACGAGCCGATGCCCCCGGAGATCCAGTGCGACAACCAGCTCGACGAGACCGAGGCGTTCTGGGCCGAGTGGGTGGGCCGGTGCACCTACGCGGGGCCGTACCGCGAGGCCGTGGTCCGGTCGCTGATCACGCTGAAGGGCCTGACGTACGCGCCCACCGGCGGCATCGTGGCCGCGCCCACCACCTCGCTGCCCGAGGACCTGGGCGGCGTGCGCAACTGGGACTACCGCTTCTGCTGGCTGCGCGACGCCACGCTGACGCTCGACGCGCTGATCAGCTCCGGCTACCTGGAGGAGGCCGCCGACTGGCGCTCGTGGCTGCTGCGCGCGATCGCCGGCCGTCCCCAGGACCTCCAGATCATGTACGGCGTCGCCGGCGAGCGCCGCCTGCCCGAGCTGCGCCTGGACTGGCTGGACGGCTACGAGGACTCCCGCCCGGTGCGAATCGGGAACGAGGCGGTCAAGCAGCTCCAGCTCGACGTCTACGGCGAGGTCATGAACTCGCTGTTCGTCTCGCGCACCCGCGGCCTGTCGGCCGACGACCGGGCCTGGACCATCCAGCGCCAGCTTCTCGACTACGTGGCGGAGCACTGGGACGAGCCCGACGAGGGCCTGTGGGAGGTGCGCGGCCCCCGGCGGCACTTCGTGCACTCCAAGGTGATGTGCTGGGTGGCGCTCGACCGGGCGGTCAAGTACGTCGAGCACTTCGGCCGCACCGGCCCGGTGGACAAGTGGCGCACGCTGCGCGACATCGTGCACGCCGAGATCTGCGACAAGGGGTTCGACGCGCAGCGCAACACCTTCACTCAGTCGTACGGCTCGTCGGAGCTGGACGCGGCGCTGCTGATGATCCCCATCGTGGGCTTCCTGCCCATCGACGACCCCCGCGTGATCGGCACCGTCACGGCGATCGAGAAGGAACTGCTGTCCGACGGGTTCGTGCTGCGTTACCCGCTGGCCTCCGACAACGACGTGGACGGCCTGCCGGGCGGCGAGGGCGCGTTCCTGGCGTGCAGCTTCTGGCTGGTCGAGGTGATGGCCCTGCAGGGGCGCAAGGACGAGGCCAAGGACCTGTTCGAGCGGCTGCTGGAGCTGCGCAACGACGTGGGGCTGCTGGCCGAGGAGTACGACCCCCGTTACGGCCGGCTGGTCGGCAACTTCCCGCAGGCGTTCAGCCACGTGCCGCTGGTGCACGCGGCCCGCGCCCTGTCGTGAGCTCACCTGGTTGATCCGCGGGAAACGGCGCGCGACGAGGCGCGCCGTTTCCCGCGCGCCAGAAAAGAGGAATCGCCGCCGACCACTTATTCCCACGATATCGGGCGGCAACTATTCAGCCCATCTCTTATCCTGCACACCTCTCATACGCGAACATAACAGGAATCACCGCCGCCCGCCGCAATGGAGCTTGGAGACTCCGCACGGCCTGTCCTATGCTCTATCTGAAGCTTTTCGCCTCGGACAAGGAGCGATG
>NZ_SSXE01000391.1 GCF_021699195.1 Nonomuraea sp. MG754425
TCGGTGCCGGTGCGGCCGAGGTAGATCCATTTGATCCTGAGTGGTGGCGCGGGTGCGGGGGTGGGGGTCAGCGGGATGATCAATCTGATGAGGTGGCGGTCCGGTGAGCGGTAGAGCTGGTTGAAGGTGTCGTGGTGTCGGTTGCCGGCGCCGTGGTACCGGACGCCTTGGGCGTGGCGTTGGAAGCCGTGCTGGGTGAGGGCGCGGGTGTAGGGCAGCGTGAGGGGCATGCACGCGGCGATGTCGTCGCGGGTGTCGTAGTAGCCGCCGAGGATGTTGGTCATGTGGGCGGCGATCATGTGGCAGTCGGGCGGTCCGCCGGTCGTGCATGCGTGGCAGGTGTGGGTGTCTTCTCTGGTGTCGCAATTGCCTCCCAGGGTGAACATGTCCTCGTAGTCGCAGATTTCGAGGAGGGTGCCGTCGTCGCCGCGTTCGGAGGGGACGATGACGGGCTGATCGTGGCGGTCGTCCCACATGATCGCCCATCCGGGGCCGTAGTTGGCTAGCGCGCGGGCGTGCCGGGGGCTCACCAGA
This sequence comes from Nonomuraea sp. MG754425, assembly GCF_021699195.1. Lineage (GTDB taxonomy): Bacteria > Actinomycetota > Actinomycetes > Streptosporangiales > Streptosporangiaceae > Nonomuraea. Next base: position 535 of record NZ_SSXE01000391.1, read on the forward strand.
CGGCGGGCGGCGGTGGTGCTGGCGTGTGTCATGCGGTGTGCCTTTCGATTCCCCGGGCGGGGCGTCATGTCGGCGGTATTTACCGCCTAATCCCATGGACGCTCGACCCGCAATGTTTGTCAACCGGGATGCGGATTCACCGCGCAGATTATTTCGCGAGGCATTCGGGCATTCGGGCATCGTTCGCTGTCGTCCGGTGAAATAGGTGAAGAGCTGGACGCGCGTCTGATGTCAAGCCGATTCCATGAGCTTCTCGTGAGCTGTTTTAGCAGCTCAGCGGTTATTTTGTTAGGTTTGCCTCTCCAGCCGTTGGGGTGACACAGGAAATGGCCCGGTCGACTTGCCAGCCGCGTTTTGTGCGAGGGATGGTCGTGACGCAAACGAAAACACCGGGCCCGACGGGGCCGGTGATGCGACCGGAAAGGGCGTCACACAATGGCTATTCACACCTCGGAAATGCCCGCTACCGACACCGTTCCCGATGGCGCGGAAACCGCCGTCACTATTCCTAACGCCGCCGCGCCTGTGACAGCCCCTGACAGCCCTGGCACCACTGTCCCGGACGCCGAGCCCGCCCCGGACGGGGACGCCCGTGTGGCGGCGGTGTGGGCGGCCCTGAATGCTGAGCCGGGTGGGTCGGCCACGGTGATCGGGGCGGCGGCCGGGCTGAGCCGGATGGTGGCGGGCAAGATCCTCAAACAGTTCGAGGCCGAGGGGCGGGCCCGCCGTGAGCCGGGGACGAACGACGGTCAGACGCGGGGCCGCGCCGCTGACCGGTGGTACCCGATCACCGCCGCCACCACCGAGCCGACCGGCACCGCCGACGTGTCATCCCCGGCCCCGGCTCCGGAATCGCCGGATGTCGCACCGCCCGCCGCGATTACGGCGCCGGACGCGGGAACTCCGCACGCGGAGGCGATCCCCGCTTCAGATGAGGAGGTGCTCCCGGCCGCCATCGTGTCGGCCGACCCCGCCCCGGCGCAGGAGCCGACCGGCGAGGCGAACGCGGCTGAGGAGCCGGGCGGCCAGCCGGAGGATCTGAGCGTGGACGATACGGCCGGTCAGGGCGCGGAAGATCAGCTGGGCGGTGCACCCGACGCCGACACCGACGCCGACGCATCCGAGCCGGTGGCCGATGATCCGGCTTGGGTGCGGGCGCGGGCGGACCTGACGGAATTGATCGAGCTATTCGGTGGGGTGATCTCGGCAAAAGACCAGGGGGGCGCCGTGATGGCGTTGGGGTGCCTGGAAATGGCGATGACGAAGGTCACCTCGGCGCACCGTAACGCGCGGGCGGTGCTGACCGGTACCAGCACCGCCTCGGCCCCCCCGGCGTCCCGTCCGGGTACCGCAAGCGGCGCGGGTGCGGGGGACGGGGTCCGGTCGGGTGCGTTGCGGGACATGGTGCACGCGCACCTGCTCGAGTTCCCGGACAAGGACTTCACCCCGTACGAGATCGGCCGGGTATTGGACCGTTCGTCCGGTGCGGTGGCCAACGCCCTGGATCGGCTGGTCAGCCTCGGGGATGCGGTGCTGTGCTGTGAGCGGCCCCGCCGGTTCGCCCTCGCCCCCAACGCCACCCCTGCCACGGTTGCGGCTGTCCCCGCCGACGCTGACGCCGGGAACGCTGTGGAGGCCGACACCTACGGCGACTGAGCCGGGGGTGCGGGCGGGCCGCCCCAACCGGCCCGCCCGCACCCCCGGCTCAGTCGCCGTAGGTG
>NZ_SSXE01000392.1 GCF_021699195.1 Nonomuraea sp. MG754425
GCCCTCCCCCTCGCGCCGGACGCCCCGGCCACCCTGGGCGAGCTGTTCGACGCCGCCGCCGCCCGCGACCCGGCCGCCACCGCCGTCACCCAGTGCGCGCTGGACGGCGGCGTCCGGTCGCTGACCTACGGCGAGCTGGCCGCGGAGAAACGGCGGCTGGCCGAGGCGCTGCGCGCGGCCGGAGCCGGTCCGGGCGAACGCGTCGCCGTGGCCGTGCCGCGCTCGGTCGAGCAGGTGGTCGCCCTGGTCGCGATCGTCTCGGCGGGCGGCGCGTACGTGCCGCTGGATCCGGCCTACCCGGACGAGCGGCTGGAGTACATCCTCGGCGACGCCGCGCCGCGGGTCATCCTCGTGGACCGCGCGCACCGCGACCGCTTCGCCGGGCTGGCGGCCAGGGCGGGCGTGCCGGCCCGCGTGCTCGTCCAGGGGGAGCCGCCGTCCGCGGGCGAGAGCGGCGGGCCCCTGCCCGGACCCGACGACCCGGCGTACGTGATCTACACCTCCGGCTCGACCGGCAGGCCCAAGGGGGTCGTCGTCCCGCACTCCAGCGTGCTGGCGCTGCTCGCGAACACCCGGCGCGACATGGGCTTCGGCCCGGACGACGTGTGGGTGCAGTTCCACTCCTCCTCCTTCGACTTCGCGGTCTGGGAGCTGTGGGGCGCGCTGGCGCACGGCGGCGAGCTGCTGGTGCCGGAGTACGGGCTGACCCGCTCTCCGCTCGACTTCCACCGGCTGGTCCGCGAGCGCGGCGTCACCGTGCTCAACCAGACGCCGTCGGCGTTCTACCAGTTCATCGAGGCCGACCGGCAGTCCGGCGAGCCGGTCACCGCGCTGCGCAGGATCGTCTTCGGCGGCGAGGCGCTGGATCCCGGACGGCTGCGCGGCTGGGTCGAGCGGCACGGCACGCGCTCGCCCGAACTCGTCAACATGTACGGCATCACCGAGACGACCGTGCACGTCACGCACCGCGTGCTGACCGACGACGACTTCGCCGGGGACACCGCCAGCCCGATCGGCGGCCCCATCCCCGGCCTGGTCGCCCACCTGCTCGACGAGCGGCTCCGTCCGGTGCCGCCGGGCCGGGTGGGCGCCATCTACGTCGCCGGCGACCAGGTGTCGCTCGGCTACCTGGGCCGGCCGGGGCTCACCGCGAGCCGGTTCGTGGCGAACCCGTTCGCGGGCGACGGCTCCCGCATGTACCACACGGGCGACCTCGCCCGCCGCACGCTCGACGGCGAACTCGTCTTCGTGGGACGGGCCGACGACCAGGTGCAGCTCAAGGGCTTCCGCGTCGAGCCGGGCGAGGTGGAGTCGGCGATCAGGGAGCTGGACGGAGTGCTCGACGCGGCCGTCACCGTGGCCGGCAGCGGGGATCACCTGGTCGCGCACGTCGTGGGCGCGGTGCCGGAGGACTTCGCCGGCCTGCTGGGGGCGAAGCTGCCCGCGCACCTGGTGCCGGGCCGGGTGCTGGCGGTGGACGCGCTGCCGCTGACGGTGAACGGGAAACTGGACCGGCAGGCACTCGCCGAACAGGCCGCCCGGCCGGACACCTGGGGGCTGCCGGGCGAACCGGGGCGGGCGGGGGCATCGACGCTCGCCCACGGGCCCGGGGTCGCGGACGAGCCCGGGATCACACACGGGTCCGGCGGCACGCACGGGCCTGGGATCACACACGGGTCCGGAGTCACACACGGGTCCGGGAGCATGCACGGGTCCGGGGTCACGCATGAGCCCGGGGTCTCGCGTGCGGGGGCGCTTGCCGCGCTGGTGGGGATCTTCGCCGAGGCGCTGCCCGGCTCCGAGGCCGACGGCGACACCGACTTCTTCCGGGCCGGGGGTGACAGCATCGTCGCCATCACCGTGGTCAACCGGGCCAGGGCACTCGGCCTGCGGATCTCCCCGCGCGAGGTGTTCCTGCACCGGACGCCGCGCGCGCTCGCCGACCACCTGGAGGCCGGCACGCCGCCGCCCGTGACGCCCGCGCCCGCCGTCCACGCGGACGGCCCGCTGACGCCGACGCCGATCATCCTGCGCCAGCGGGAGCTGGGCGGCTCGCTCGCCCGGTTCGCCCAGGCCAGGATGCTGCCCGCGCCCGAGGGCACCGGGTTCGCCGACGCCCTGCGCGCCGCGAACGCCGTCGTGGCCGCGCACCCGGCGCTCCGGCTGCGGCTGCGCGTCGAGCACGGAGTGTGGGCCCTGAGCACCGACCCCGCCCGCGAGGTCCCCGTCCTGCGG
>NZ_SSXE01000393.1 GCF_021699195.1 Nonomuraea sp. MG754425
GGTCGGCGCGCGCCGGGGCGGCCGGCGTCGTGACGACCAGGGCGGCGACCAGCGCGGTGGTGAGGACGGTGAGCAGGGTGGCGGGGAGGGCTGAGGACGCGAGGATTTTTCGTAAATTTCGGTACATGGGCGGGGTTCTCCTTGCAGGTTGTGCGGCCCCCGAGTTCCGTACGTGCCGAAGAGATGGGTGGTGCGGTGAAGACGGTCAGGCGCCCCGGCGGATGCGGCCCGCGTACAACGCCTCCAGGCGGAGGTTGTGCGCGTCGCCCTCCGGGATGTTGGCCGAGAGGTAGACGGGCGGCGTCTCGCCCGCTTCGAGCAGGTTGGCCACCGTCCGGGTGACGACGAGCTGCGCCAGCAGCGCGGAGGTGATCGTGGAGACGGCCCCGGTCGCGCCCCCGCCGGGCAGGGGCAGCACGGAGTCGCCGTACGGCGCGCGGTTGTCCAGGACGACGTCCGCCAGGTCGGTGAGCTTGCGGCCCGAGGGGTGACGGGCGGGCACGGCGTCGCCATGGCTCCTGGACGTGATCGCGATCAGGTCGTGACCGCGCTCCTTGACCAGGGTGGCCAGCTCGACGACCACGCCGTTCACGCCGGAGTTGGAGATGATCACGAACAGGTCGTGCTGCCGGACCGGGGCCACGTCGAGGATGGTCCTGGCGACGGCGGGATCGCGTTCGAGGTCGTAACGGTCGAGTGTGGAGCGGGGCGCGTCGCCGTGCAGGACGATGTCGCGCAGCGCGAGACGGTTGGTGGGGACGAGCCCGCCGGCGCGCCCGGCGATCTCCATCGCGACGGCCTCGGAATGGCCGGAGCCGAACGCCTGGATCACGCCGCCGGCGGTCAGCGCCTTGGTGAACAGGTCGGCGGCGCGGGTGATCTCGGGGTCGTCCGGGATCGTCCGTACGAGGTGGGCGATGTGGTCGGCGAAGTCTTGCGGATTTATCGTCATAGATCCCCTTTCGGTGGGGTCGCTCAGTCGCCTGCGGGGAGGCGATGTCCCGCCACTGCGCGGACGGTCACGTCGAAGGCCTGTCTCGTGCGCTCGTAGGTGCGCTGGGCGACCGACACGTACACGACGTCGAGCACCAGGAGCTGGGAGTGGATCGCGGCGAAGCCCTCGGAGCGGAAGCTCGTGGCCCGGCTCGCCGTGGTCAGCACCAGCTCGGCCACCTCCGCCAGCGGTGATCTCGGCTGCGAGGTGACGGCCACGGTGATCGCGCCGTGGCTGCCCGCCTCCGCCAGCACCTCGATGACCTCGCGCGTCCTGCCGCTGTGGGAGATGCCGATCGCCACGTCGCCCTGGCCGAGCAGCGCCGCGTCGGTCAGCGCGCTGTGGGCGTCGGACCTGCTCCAGGTCGGTACGCGCATCCGCTGCAGCCGGTACTCCATCTCGCTGGCGACGGCCGCGCTGCTCGACACCCCGAACAGCAGCACCCGCCCGGCCCTGGCCACGGCCTGCGCCACCTTCTCCACCACGGCCAGGTCGAGCTGGTCGCGGGTCTCCTGGATCAGGCGGATGTCGTTGCCGGAGACCACGCCGAGCACCCGTTCGAGGCTGTCGTCGGGCAGGATCTCCTGGCCGATGTCGGTCTCCCAGGTCTGCTGGGCCACGCGGCCGGTCTCGGTGGCGATCGCCACGCGGAGTTCGGCGTAGCCGGCGAACCCCAGGGCACGGCAGAAGCGGGTGATGGTGGCGGTGGACGTCCCGCTCCGCTCGGCCAGGTCGACGATGGTCAGCCGGGCGGCCTCGCCGGGCCCTTCGAGGATGGCGTCGGCCACCTTGCGCAGGGCCTCGGGCATGTCGTGCCGGTCGGCTCTGATGCGGTTGAGGAGTTCCACGCGGCGATAATTATGCTCAGGATATGGTGCCGTCAAGGCATTTGGGCAATAATTTTTGACATGCGACTGGTTCTTGGCGTTGACGCCGGAGGCACGTCCACGCGGGCGGCGCTGTTCACGCTGGAGGGCGCGGCGGTGCGCAGGGGGCGCGCGGGCGGGGCCAATCCGGGCTCGCTCGGCGCGGACCTCGCCACCGCCAACCTGACCGCCGCCGTCAGGGACGCCGTCGCGGGGGTCGCTCCGCAGCAGGTGGCCGGGGTCGTGGTGGGGATGGCGGGCCATCAGGACGCGTGCGCGGCGCTGGCCGGACGGGTGCTCTCGGACGTCCTGCCGGGG
>NZ_SSXE01000394.1 GCF_021699195.1 Nonomuraea sp. MG754425
GTGGGGTGGCGGGCGACGCGCGCCGGGGTCCGCGACAGGTGACACCGTGACGCTTGAATAGCGGAGAGTAATGATATAACTACGGATCGTAACAAGCGTGCCGGCGTCATCCACGGCACCGTCCCCCCGCTCTCCGCGAAGGAGAAACCCATGCGCCCGACCCGCACGGCGGTCCGACGACACCGGAATGTCCAGCGGCCGGACCTGCCGCCCGAACGCCGGCCGAGGTCATGAGCGACGCGACCCGGAGGCGGGAGCGACGCCCCGGCCCCACCCCGACGACGCCGGACCGCCCCTTCTGACGCGCCTCCCGCGCGCCGGGACGTTCTTGCGGCATTTCCGCGACAGGCCGGACGAACATTCCCCGAGACCCCGTGCCGTGAATTGATTTCCGCATGCCCGGATCCGGGCTGCGGACATTCTTCGGCCGGCCTTTGAACCTCACTTTACAGAGCGCTGTCGAGTCACTACCGTAAGCGAGTCTTTGCAGGTCAGAGGCTTCACACTGTCTCTCGTCGATGAAAGGGCGATAGCTGTGCGCGCACTTGTGCGTATTGCGCGAACGTTCGCGGCGGCGGCGCCGAGGACGACGAGCACGGTGGCCTCGTCGTCCCGGCCGAGGTCGCGGCCGGGACGACGGAGGTCTACCTGACCGGCCCGTCCACGAGGGGCGACGGGCCGATCAGGCGGACCTCGACTCCCGCCTGATCGACGCGGACGGCCGCCACCACATCGACGGCTCCGTGACCGTGCACCCCGGCCCGATCGCCGGGACGACCCGGCGTTCCCCCTGAAACCCGTCACCGCCACCGGCTGAACCACCACCGAGGACATCCGATCAGATGAGTCGCGTACGGCGATTGCTGCCCCTGCTGGGATGCGTGCTGCTGGGCTGCGTCCTGCTCACCCTGTACGCCCCCGACGGCATCCTGCCCCGCGACGAGCCGCCGCCCGAGCCGGTGGTGTGGTCGCCGTACGATCTGTCCGTGTCGATCGAGGTCGCCCAGAACCGCCTGCGTGGTCACCCGAACGACGCGGCGGTGTGGGCGAGCCTCGGCCACCTGTACCTGGAGCAGGCCCGCCGCACCTCGGACTCCGCCTACCACGCCAAGGCAGAAGACGCGCTCCGGCGGTCGCTGCGCCTGCCCGCGGCCGGGGGCGAGCCGTTCATCGACGCCGTGATCGGCATGGGCGCCCTGGCCAACGCCAGGCACGACTTCGCCGGCGCGGTCCGGTGGGGCGAGCGGGCCCGCAAGGCCGCCCCGTACCGCTGGCCGCTGTACGGCGTGCTCACCGACGCCTACCTCGAACTCGGCCGCTACGAGCAGGCCGAGAGCACACTGCGGCGCGTGCTGAACGGCCACCCCGACCTGACCTCCTTCGTCCGGGCCGCGCGCCTGGAGCAGTTGCACGGCCGGATCCACGCGGCGCGCCGGCTGCTGAGCCGCGCGTGCGGGATCGCCGGCGACCCCGCTGAGTACGCCTTCTGCCAGTGGCAGGTCGGCGAGCTGAACTGGCACAACGGCGACCCGGACACCGCCCGCTCCGCCTACGCGCAGGCGCTGGCCGCCGATCCCGGGCACGTGCCGTCGCGGGCGGGCAAGGCGCGCGCCGAGGCCGCGCTCGGCCACACCGACCAGGCGCTGCGCGACTACACCAGCGCCGTCGCCCGCTCGCCGTCGTTCGTCGTCGAGTACGGGGAACTGCTCGAATACCTCGGCGACCGGGCCGGGGCCAGGCGGCAGTACGCCGTGTTCATCGCCCGGCAGAAGGTGCTGGCCGCGAACGGGCACACCGACCACCTGGCCCTGGGCATCTTCCAGGCGAACCACGGCGATCCGGTCGCCGCGGTCCGGCATCTGCGGGCCGAGTGGCGGCGGCGTCGGAGCGTCGAGGTCGCCGACGCGCTGGCCTGGGCGCTGCACCGGGCGGGCCACCACGCCGAGGCCGTCGGGTACTCCGTGCGGGCCGCCAAGCTCGGCGGGCACAACGCGCTGTTCGCCTATCACCGCGGCGAGATCGAGCACGCGCTCGGACGCCGCTCCGGCGCCTGCGCGCACCTGGCGCGGGCGCTGTCCATCAACCCGCACTTCTCCCTGTCGGGGGCGCGGCGGGCGCGGGCACTGCTGGCGGCGACGGCCTGACCCGGGGGCGCGGTGGCCACCCTGGCAT
>NZ_SSXE01000395.1 GCF_021699195.1 Nonomuraea sp. MG754425
CCACCACCACGAGCCTGGGCAGCCCGGCCCGCCGAACAGCCTCGTCAGCGTCCCGTACGGGAGCAACCGCTCGCCCTCGTCACCGTCGGCGGACAGCACCTCCGCCGGCCCGCACGCCTTCAGGAACCGCTGGACCAGGGTCGTCTTCCCGATCCCGGCCGGCCCCTCCACCACCACGAGCCTGGGCAGCCCGGCCCGCGCGCGCCCGAACTCCTCGCCCAGGCACCGCAGCTCGTGCTCTCTCCCGACGAACGTCTCGATCGGCTCAGCCATGGACGGCCTCCGCACTCAGGTCATCCCACGGTTCCGCGCCACGGCGGGCGCCTCAAGTAAGACTTGCCTGTCCGTGTCCAGAGCACGCGCGAAAGCCAGGGGTAATCCCCGGGTCCGGTCCCGGGCCCCGCGTCCCCGCGCGGCCCGGCCGCCGAACCCCCGGGGCGATCCCTGGGGACGGCCCCTGAAGCGCTCGCCGCCGCGAGACCGGAACATGTGAGGCGTCCCCCCGTGGGGAGGGGCGCAGGTGGGGGCCTTCCGGCCGTTCGCGGAGGGATGGCCAGGGTCTTCGCCGCGCACGGAGAAGGTGCCCGCCGGCTCGCGTGGAGCAACGGCCACGTCGCGGCACCGGCCCTCGCCAGGCCGGCGCCGGAACCGGCGGACGCACCGGGGCGGTCCCGCCTGTAGCCATGCGGTGGCCGCCCGCCCGTGCTCTCCGGTCCGTTCCGGCCGCCCTCGCCGGGTGCCTCCCGCCCCGCCGTTCCGGCGGTGGTCGCGGGGTGCTGGCTTGCCCGGGACTTTACCTTTCTGCGCCGCACGCCATCAATGCGCTGTGTGATAGTAATGTGACACTGCGTATCCGAAAGAGATCCGGGAGATCTTCATGGTGGCGTACACGCTCTCGATCTTGGCGGCGGTGGGCGCGGTGGCGCTCACCGCGCTGGTGTTCCGGCGGGTGAGGACGACCGCGGGCGAGGACCGCGAACCCGACGGACCGTCGGCCGCGCACTCCGGCGCGATGTTGTCGGCCATGTTCCTGCTGGTGTTCGCCATCGCGATCATCGTCCCCTGGACCACGGCCGACTCCGCCAGGCTCAACACGCACGCCGAGAGCCAGGCCGCGGTGGACGCCTACTGGGCGGCCTCCGCGCTGCCCGGGTCCGCCCCCCAGGAAGTGCGCAGGTCGCTGCGCGACTACGTCTCGTTCGTGGTCAAGGACGAGTGGCCGCTCATGGCCGAGGGGCGGATGCATCCGGTCGGCGCCGAGCGCCTCGACGACCTGCGCGGGCGGGTCAACACCCTGCGGGCGGCCAACGACCAGGAGGAGGACGCCAAGGCCGCCGTGCTGGAGCACCTCAGCGCCATCTCCACGGCCCGCGCCCAGCGCAGCGCCGACGCCGACGCCCGGCCGCCCGCCGGGCTGCTGTACCTGACGGTCCTCACCGGGATCCTGGTCATCGTCTTCCCGTTCCTGGCCGGGGCCAGGCCGCGGCTGCCGGCCATCCTGCCGCTGGTCGCGACGGCCGCGCTGGTCGGCTTCGGCACCTACCTGACCTTCGACATCTCCCGCGCCTTCGCCGGGCCGCTGGCCGTGCACGCGGACGCGTTCCGGGGGGCGCTGGAGGAGTTCACCCGGATCAACGGGGGGATGTGACGGTGCGCGTCAGGCGGGCGCCGCTGCTCCTGGCCGCCGCCCTCGCCCTGGCCGCCGCGACCGGCCCGGCGGCAGCCCCCGCGGTGGGCCCCGCGGTGGGCCCCGCGGTGGGCCCGCTCACGGGGGCGGCGGCCGGGGCCGCGATGGTGCCGATGGCCGGGGTCGCGGCCGAGCCGCTCAGGGCCGCGCGGACGGTGCCCTCGCCCAAGCCGGTGCCGCGGGTGTCCGTACGGCCGCCCGCGCCGCCCAAAAGGATCACCGTGGGGCCCACGGTGAAGGTGCCGAAGGTGACCGTGCGGCGTTCGCCCGGCCCCCAGGTGTCGATCGCGATGCCGCACGGCGCGCGGCGGGCGACGCCCAAGGTCACGGTGCCGCAGGTGACGGTCTTCCCCGACGGCGTGTGCGCGGGCGGGGTCGCGCTGGGGGAGTGCCCGCGCGGCGGGCCCCGGCCGGCCTCGCCCAGGGCCGTCGTCCCGCCGCGCGGGCACTCCCCCAGCGC
>NZ_SSXE01000396.1 GCF_021699195.1 Nonomuraea sp. MG754425
GTCGTGTAGACGTGGAAGCTGGCCCGCACCCGGCCCGCCCGTACGGCGGCCCTGATCCCGGCCGCCGCCAGCCGCTCGCCGGGGGCGTCCACCGAGACGATGGCCGTGTCGGAGGGCTCCAGGCCGAGGCCGGTCCTGAAGCGGTTGGCGAGGGCGACGTCATGATCGCGGACGCGTTCGACGCCGATCTCGTTCAGCAGCTCGATGGCCGGCGCGGCCCCCACGTACGAGAACCAGGCCGGCGACAGGTCGAACGCCCGTGCGTCACCGGCCAGGCGCAGCGGCGGGCCGTAGTAGGAGCCGCCCTCGTCGGCGCCGGCGTACCAGTTGGCGGCCAGCGGGCGCATGCGCTCGCGCAGGCGGGGCGACAGGTAGCCGAACGCCGCCCCGCGCGGCGCCATCAGCCACTTGTACGCGGCGCACGCCAGCGCGTCCACGCCCGTGACCTCGACGGGCAGCCAGCCGCACGCCTGGGAGGCGTCGGCGATGACGAGCGCGTCGTGCTCGCGGGCGGCGGCCACGATGTCCGGCAGCGGCGCGACGTACCCGGTGGCCGACTGGACCAGGCTGAACGCCACGGCGGCGGTGTCGCGGGTGATCGCGTCGGCCACCCGGTCGGCGGGCACCGTCACGACCTCGGCCGCCACGGCCCAGGGGAACAGGTTGCTGGTGAACTCGATCTCCGGCACCACGACCTTCGCCCCCGGCGGCAGTGCGGTCGCCACCACGGACATGATCTGCGAGACCGTCGAGCTGACGGTCACGTCGGCGGCCGGAGCTCCGACGAGGCGGGCGAACGCGGTTCTGGCCCGGCCCACGGAGGCGTCCCACGGCTGCCAGTCGCTGCTGCCGTGCCGCCAGTCGGTCAGCGCCGCCTGGAGCTCCTCGAAGGCGGGGCGCGGGGGGAGTCCGTAGGAGGCGGTGTTCAGCCAGCCCGGGTCGGCGTCCCAGAGCTCTGCTGCCGTGGCGATGTCCATGGGGTCAGCCTAGACGTCCCGCAGAAGGTGATCTACGTTGTAAAGGCGTCGGCCGGGTCACGGTGCGGCGGGTCGCCGGCGAGCGGCGCGCTGCCACAGCGCGGGCCAGCCGCCGTGCCCCAGCCACGTGACCGGGACGCGCAGCCCGCCGTCGGCGACGCGCTCCCAGAACACGTCCAGGTCCGCGCCCAGCTCCACGGCTCCCGGGAACGCGCGCGGCCACGGCCCCGACGGGTCCTCCAGGTCCGTACGCGGGAAGCCGGGCACGCTCGTCCGGCCCGGCTCGCTCACCGCGACCGTCGGCAGGGCGGGGTCCGGCGGCCAGGTCGTGACCGCGACCACCAGCGCGCACAGCGCCGCCGTGTCCGCGTGGCGGGCCACGTGCCGGGCGAACAGCGGGTCGGCGGCGCGGGCCAGGCGGCCGACGGCGGCGCGGACCCTGCGGGCGACCAGCTCCATCGAGCGGGCCGGCGCGATCGCCTCGTGCCGGGCGAGGCCGCGCAGCGAACCCGGCAGGGGTGCGTCGAGCAGCAGCAGCCCGAGCTGCGGTCGTCCACCGGCTTCGGCCCGGCCGGGCGGCCGGACGGCGTCCGCCGGCCGGGACCGCTGGTCGTGGTCAGCAGCGCGGGGGTGTTCCTCGGCGTCCGGCCCTGCGGGGTGTTCCCCGGCGTCCGGTGGCGGGAGGTGCTGCCCGGGGTTCGGTGGAAGGAGGGGTTGCCCAGCGTTCGGTGGGGGGAGGTGCTGCCCGGTGTCCGATGGCCGGAGGTGCTGGTCGGTTGCGCCGAGTTGGGCGGGCGGCAGGGTGGTGAGGGCGTGTTCGAGCGGGCGCACCCCGGTGGCCCGCCACAGGGCCGCCAGGCCCACCGCCGGCAGGGCGTTCAGGCAGGCGCGCTCGATCCGGTCGGCGGGCAGACGGCGCAGCGCGGTCAGCAGCTCCGACTGGGCGGCGGCCGAGCCCAGGTCGTCGGCCAAGGCAGCGTCGGCGGACGTCCCGGCGCGTGTGTCGTACAGGGCGCGCAGGGTGCGCAGGGCGTCCGCCGTGTCCGGGGCCGTCATGGCGGCGGCCGCGAGCACCGCCAGCGGCGCGCCGACCTCCAGGAACGCGCGGTTCGCGGAGCGCCGCGCGGCCGGGCGGGGCTGGGG
>NZ_SSXE01000397.1 GCF_021699195.1 Nonomuraea sp. MG754425
GCACCAACCCGAGGTGCCGGGACGGGGTGGAGACGGCGTCGTCCCGCCGGATCGCCCCCAGCACCGGCACGCCCGAGGCGGCCAGCGCCGACCGGCACAGCTCCTCGTGCCGATCGGACCCGACCCGGTTGAGCACCACCCCGCCCACCCGCACCCGGGGGTCGAACGTGGCGAACCCGTGCACCACCGCCGCCACCGACCGGCTCTGCCGGGCCGCGTCCACCACCAGCACCACCGGGGCGTCCAGCAGCCGGGCGACGTGCGCGGTCGAGGCGAAGCCGGTGTCCCCGCGCCCGTCGAACATGCCCATCACCCCCTCGACCACCGCGACGTCGCACCCGGCCGCCCCGTGCAGGAACAGCGGCGCGACGCGCTGCTCGCCCTGCAACCACGGGTCCAGGTTCCGGCCGGGACGCCCGGTGGCCAGCGCGTGATAGCCGGGGTCGATGTAGTCGGGCCCCACCTTGTGCGGCGAGACCCGCAGCCCGCGTGCCCGCAGCGCCGCCATGAGCCCGGTGGCCACCGTCGTCTTGCCGCTGCCCGACGACGGCGCGGCCACGACCAGCCGTGGAACTACCACTCGATGCCCTTCTGGCCCTTCTGCCCGGCGTCCATGGGATGGCGTACCTTGCCCATCTCCGTCACCAGATCGGCGGCCTCGACCAGCCGTTCGGGCGCGTCCCTGCCGGTGATCACCACGTGCTGGTTGCCCGGCCGCCCGGTGAGCGTCTCCAGCACGTCGTCCAGGTCGAGCCAGCCCCACTTCAGCGGGTAGGTGAACTCGTCCAGGACGTAGAAGCGGTACGCCTCGGCCGCGAGGTCCCGCCTGATCTGCTCCCAGCCCTCGCGGGCCTCGGCCGCGTGGTCCCGCTCGGTGCCCGGCCGCTGGATCCACGACCAGCCCTCGCCCATCTTGTGCCAGGTCACCGGGCCGCCCTCGTCGCTCGCGCCGAGCACCTTGAGCGCCCGCTCCTCGCCGATGCGCCACCTGGCCGACTTCACGAACTGGAACACCCCGACCGGCCAGCCCTGGTTCCAGGCCCGCAGCGCCATGCCGAACGCGGCCGTGGACTTGCCCTTGCCGGGCCCGGTGTGCACGATCAGCAGCGGCCTGCTCCGGCGCTGCCGGGTGGTGAGCCCGTCGTCGGGCACCATCACGGGCTTCCCCTGCGGCATGATCAGCCCGCCTTCCTGCGGTCGCGGCTCCCGAGGCCCGGGTTTCCGTGGCCGGGGTATCTGTAACCGGTGCTCCGGTGCTCGGGGCTGCTGCGGTCGAGGCTCCTGCGGCCGGGGGTCCGGTGGTCGCGGACGACCGAGCCCAGGTCGGCCAGCGCGTCGAGCGGGAGGACGCGGGCCCGCAGCCGGGCCGCCAGCCGGAGCGCCAGGCCCAGCCGCACCGGCCCGCTCTCGCAGTCCACGACCACCGACGCGGTGCCCGCCAGCAGCGCGGCGGCCCGGTCCACGTCGCCGCCCGCCGTGGCCCGCCCGTCCGTGACCAGCACCACCAGCGGCCTCCTGGCCGGGTCGCGCAGCCGCTCGACGCGCAGCACCTCCGCCGCCCGTGCCAGCCCGGCCGCCAGCGGGGTGCGTCCGCCGGTCGGCAGCGTGCGCAACCGCGCCGCGCCCGCCTCCACCGACGACGTGGGCGGCAGCGCCACCTCGGCGTCCATGCCCCGGAACGTCACCAGCCCCACCTTGTCGCGCCGCTGGTAGGCGTCGAGCAGCAGGCTGAGCACGGCCGTCTTGACGGCCGTCATCCGCTTGCGGGCCGCCATCGAGCCGCTCGCGTCCACCACGAACAGCACGAGGTTGCCCTCGCGGCCCTCGCGTACGACCTCGCGCAGGTCGTCCCCGCGCAGCACCAGCCCGGGACCGTTGCGCCCGCGCTCGCGCTGGTACGGCGCGGCGGCCCGGACGGTCGCCACCACGTGCAGGTCGCTCACCCGTCCGGACGGGCGGCGCGCCCCGGTGCCGCGGCCCTGCGCGGTCCGCGCCCTGGACCGCCGTCCGGACGCCCCCTCGCCGATCCCCGGCACGGCCAGCAACGGCACCCGGTACGGCTGCGCAACTCCGGCCACCCGCGCCGTGCCCTCCCCGGC
>NZ_SSXE01000398.1 GCF_021699195.1 Nonomuraea sp. MG754425
GCCTGACCCTCCGGGACCTGCCCACCCCCACCACGAACCGCACCGGCGAACCCGCCCGGCAGACACCCACGCGGAAGCCGGCCGAGGAGAACCTGCTGACCCCCGCCGGCATGCGTACGATGATCGCCAAGCTGAAGCCGGTCATCGGCGGGACCAAGGTCGTCAGGATGACGATCCACCCCACCCACGCCTCCGTGGACGTCCCCCGCAAGGACGACAAGGAGCTCTACGACAGCTACGACTACCGCGACGGCGAGGTCACCGGCCCGAGGACGGGCCGCACGTTCAAGACGCCCCTCGTGGACCTGGCCACGTTCAACTGGAACGCCCTCCCGGCCCTGATCAGGAGGGCGGACAAGGATCTCGGCGCGCCCGATCCGACCTCCCACCACATGATCGTGGACCCCGACTACGTGTTCACCTCGACGAGGCAGGTGCTGCTCGTCTACGCCTCCGACGACTACGGCCGCGGCGGTTACCTGGTGGCCAACCCCAAGGGCAAGGTGCTCAAGCTCGTCGGCGACTGAGGCGGCGCGGGTCAGCAGCTCTCCTGGTAGCCGCTCTCCGGGATCAGGCGGGCCCACTCCGCCCTGGTCAGCTCGCCGCCCGCCCGCGCGCACACCTCGCGCGCGGTCAGCCCGGGATCGACCGCGACCTCGCGTACGGTGCCGTCGAGGGCCACGCCGCGCAGCCGTTTGCCGTCCTGGCTGAAGGCCAGCCCGGAGGCCCACGAGCCGATCTGGCCGACCTCGCGCAGCGCCTCGGGGTGCCAGAGCGAGGCCCGGCCCGCGTCGATGGCCAGCAGGTCGCCGTCAGGGGAGAAGCGCAACTCGTCCACCGGGGCCGGGCCGGTCTCGATCGTGCCGGCGGCCTCGCGCTCGCGTACGTCCCACAGCAGCACCCGGCCGCCCTCCAGCCCGATCGCCAGCCGGCGGCCGTCGGGGGAGAAGGCCAGCGCGGTCGGGACGGCGCTCCCGCCGGGACCCTCACCGAGGTCGAGCGGGGTGACCCGGCCGGTGGCCAGGTCGAGCAGGTTCGGGCCGGCGGCCAGCGTCGAGCCGTCGGGGCTGAAGGCCAGCGCCAGGTCGCCCGCGCCCTCGTACGCCTTGATCCGGCGGCCCGCCCGCACGTCCCACGTCTCCAGGGTCCGGCCGCGCGCGGTGGCCAGGGTGCGGCCGTCGGGGGACAGCGCCACGGCCGGCACGTCGCCGCCCGCCTGGATGGCGGTCACCTGCCTGCCGCCGGCCACCTCCCACACGGTCACCGGGTCGCCCGCCACCGCCATCAGCCGTCCGGCCGCGTCGAACGCCAGGTCACCGGCGGCCGCGACCCGGCCCAGCTTCCTGCGTGCCTCGGTGTCGGTCAGCTCGATCGTGTTCCCGACCTCCTTGGCCGCGACCCGGCCGTTGCCGGAGAAGGCGGCCCCGTGGCCGTCGTCGGAGGGCACCGGCAGGCCGGAGACGTCGAGCGAGACGACCGAGCCGGTGCCGCTGAGGTAGCGCAACTGGTGGCCGTCGGCCGAGAAGGTCAGGCCGCGGCCGGGATTCTGCAACGGGTAGGAGCCGGTCAGCCGCCGTTCGCCGACGTTCCAGACGCGGACCTCGCCGTCGCCGGGCAGGGCCAGCAGATGGCCGTCGGGGCTGAAGACCACCGGGCCGGCCGACGCGCCCGGGGGCGTCTCCAGGCCGTCCACGATCTCGACGCCCCACGCGCGGTCCCGCGCGGGGGCGGGGTCACGGCCGTCCGGCCGCGCCGCCCCGGTGTCCTCGCCTTCCGGCCGCCTCGCGGTGGTGTCCGCGGCCTTCGATCGGGTCGTGCCGGTGTCCTCGGGGCCGGGGCGGGCGGTCTGGCCGTCGCGGGTGGGCGTCGTCCGGGAGCCGCTGTCCTGCGGGGCGGCCGTGGGGCTCACCGGACGCGCGGTGGCGGAGGGGTCGCCGGAGCGGGCCGGCTCGGCCGGGCCGGGGTCCGGCTGGGCCGCCCGCGTCCTGACGTCGGGTGGTGACGTGCTGGACGCCTGCGGCGCGGCCGAGGGCGTGGCGGCGGCCTGGGCCGGGGCGGAGGTCTCGGCAGGGGGCGGCGACTGGGAGG
>NZ_SSXE01000399.1 GCF_021699195.1 Nonomuraea sp. MG754425
GCGCCCGCCCGCCCGGAGAACCGTCCGACGCCCGCACCCGCCGCAGAACCTCCTCCGTCGGCTCCTCCCACACGAACTCCCGATCCGCATGCCGCATCGCCCGCCGCAACCGCCCCCGCACCTCCGGCGCCCGGTAATCCAGCGGCTCCGGCGCGAACGACGCCTCACCCGCCTTCGCCGCCACCTCCACCACCAGCTCCGCCGCCGCATCGGCCACCGGCCCGTTGTACAACGCCGACTTACGCGCAGGCTCACCAC
The DNA here is from genome assembly GCF_021699195.1 of Nonomuraea sp. MG754425. GTDB lineage: Bacteria > Actinomycetota > Actinomycetes > Streptosporangiales > Streptosporangiaceae > Nonomuraea. Next base: position 259 of record NZ_SSXE01000399.1, read on the forward strand.
CGGCCGAACTCGGCATCGGGAACGTCCGATACCCCCAGATCGGACCCGCGTCCATCTCCTCCACCGCCTGCAACGCCGTCACCCCCCACTCCGGCTCGGCGTCCACGATCGCCCAGTCCAGCGACGACGGCCCCCGGTCCCCGGGCGGACCCGGATGAATGATCACCGTGCGGTGCGCCCGCCACAACGCCGCCGGCACCCGCTCCTTCAGGAACGGGCAGATGATCAGATCGGGCTTGACCAGCTCGGCCGCCTCCACCATCGCCTCCGGCGAGACCGCCAGCTCGATCGACACGTCATGGCCGGCACGGCGCAGCTCCAGCCAGGAACGCTGGGTCAGGCCGTTGAACGAGGAACACAGCAGCAGGATGCGCAAGGCGGGACTTCTTTCCGGGCGGGGGAGCGGACGGCACCTGGGCGGGGGACTACCAGCCGGACAACGGACACAACCACGCGTCACAGGCATTTACGGCAGTCCCATAAAACCCATACATGCCTACGATGCTGACATAAACGTCCACTCCCGGTGACCGTTAGCCGCAAAAAGCCGCCCTGACCAGCCCTAATTTGACCCGCTTTGCCCGAAAAGATCCCATCGTGCGGTCGCCCGAAACCTCGCATGTCGTGGGGGGAGAGGCGGGCCTGTCCCGGATCACGTGAGCGGAGCGCCCGGGGGCGGCGTGCGAGGCGGGCCGACCTGGGCGTGCGCGGTCGGGACGCGGTCGCGACGCGATGGTGCGCGCCGAGGGGGCACACGCCACCTTCTGTCCGATAAGTCACCTATCTAGCTGAATATCCCATACCAGACAGAATCCAGCTTCTGTCTGGTATCGCATCTTCTGTCCGGATGGCCTCAGGTGAGGGAGTAACGGATCGGCAACCGCTTCAACCCGCCCACGAACGTCGTCGCCGTCCACTCCGGCTCACCGTCGAACTCGACGCTCGCCAGCCGCGGCAGCAACTCGGCGAACAACGCCTCGGCCTCCATCCGCGCCAAGGCCGCGCCCAGGCAGAAGTGCACCCCGAAACCGAACGCCAGATGCCGGTTCGGCTCCCGCCCGGCGTCGAACCGGAACGGCTCGTCGAAGACGTCCTCGTCCCGGTTGGCCGACGGGTACGACAGCAGCACCGCCTCGCCCCGCCTGATCGGCACCCCGCGCACGACCGTGTCGGCGGCGGCCGTCCGCATGAACCCCTTGACGGGACTGACCCACCGGATCATCTCCTCGACGGCCCCCGGCAGCAGATGCGGCTCCTCCCGCAGGCGGCGCAGCTCGCCGGGGTGACGGATGAGGGCTTCCAGGCCGCCGGCGATCGTGGAGGAGGTGGTGTCGTGACCGGCGGTGGCGATGAGGATGTAGTACGAGGTCGCGGTGACGTCGTCGAGAAGGCGGCCGTCGATGCGGGCGTTGGCGATGTGCGAGGCGAGGTCGCCGGTCGGTTCGGCGCGGCGGGCGGCGGTGAGGTCGCGGAAGTAGGCGAACAGGTCGTCCAGGACGGAGGTGTGGTCGTGCGGGGTTCCGGTGCCGCGTCCGGTGTCGTGGTCGTCGTGGCCGAAGAGCTGGCGGGTGAGCTGGAGCATGCGGGGGAAGTCGGACTCGGGCAGGCCGAGGAGGGTGAGGATGACGTGCAGCGGGTAGTGGGCGGCGCTCTGGGCGGCGAAGTCGGTCGTGCTCCCGGCGCGGGCCATGGTGTCGACGTGGCGGCGGGCCAGGGCGTGGATGCGGGTGCGCAGGCCGCGCAGGGTGTGGGGGCGGAACCAGTCGGCGGCGATGGCGCGCAGGGGGCGGT
>NZ_SSXE01000400.1 GCF_021699195.1 Nonomuraea sp. MG754425
GACGACCGTCAATAGCCGCGCGCCCGACCGACGCGGAGATGGCGCTCGGTGAGGCGATCGAAGCTTGTCCGCGCTTCACGGCCGCTGACGCCGGCCCCCATCGCCGGCGTCACCGTCCTGGACCGCCGGACTCCCGTTCCGCCGGATCTCGTTCCGCGTCCCCCCTGGCCGGTGCCGTGGTCAGCGAACGTTCCATTCGCAGTGCCCGTCCGGCGGTTCCCTCCGTGGCCGCCGGGGAGCAGTGGCGCAATCCTGTCCCTTGACGTGGCCCGCCGACCGCCGAGGCGGGAAGCCGGTTCGGCTCCTGTCACGAGAGCCGCCCGTGACAGGGCCGTCATGGGCGGCGGTGGTCAGGACGGCCGGTCGCGCCTGGCGCACAGCCGAAGCCAGGCAGAGGGGCGGGACCTCTCGCCAGGTGGCGGGACGCTTTCTCACCGTCTGCGCCTCGGCTCCTTCCGGGGGCTGTGCTGGCCTGCGCGCCCGCCTGCGGATGTTCACGGCCACTGGTCCGGGCCAGGGGACGGCGCGCAGAAGGAGGAGATCACCGGCATCAGCCCCGCCTCGGGACCTGACAGTGGCGGCACCACAGCCACCATCACCGGCCATGAGTTCGACCCTCAGGACAGTCAATGCTTCGCTGGCAGCGTGACCTTCGGCGGCGTCAGTGCCACCTTCGGGATGCTCCGGGCTCGCGGGGCGGCCGTGCCTGACATCGCCCGCAAGCTGGTCATCCCGGCGACCTGCCCACCGCGCTGCGCACCTGGGAGGCCCGGATGTGGCCCTTCATCCACACCCAGCAAACCGGCGCCCCGACCGGCCGCAAGCTCTTCACCCCCCACGACCGCAAGGAGCAGATCAGCCGCGCCACGATGCTCCGCCTCATGCACGCGCCGCTCATCGGCCCTGCCCTGGGCAAGATAATGAACGGCTCGGACATGAACAGCAAACAGTTCGACGTCGCCGCCGTATAACCCCCGAGCCCGGCACGAACGAGCACCACAGAAGGACAGCCCAGGTGAGCCGGCTGATCGAGCACCACTCGCGCAAAGCCGCCCGCATCCTGGACAGCGCGCGCGAGCTGGTGCGTGACCACGGCGTGCGCAAGGCCACCATCAGTGAGATCGCCCACGCGGCGGGCGTCGGCAAAGGCACCGTCTACCGGTACTGGCCCAGCGCCACCCTGGCCGACCCAGCCGACGCTCCCCGCGGCGTCAGCGTGAGACGGCCCGAATCGCCGACCGTGCAGGGGCTCCACCGCGACGCCATCGCGGCGCCGGCCTCAGCCGGTGGCTGGGCCGGTGCTCGCGGCCTCCCGGAGCGACCACCTGACGGCCGGCGCCATCGCGGCACCGGCCGTCAGGAACATGGCGCCGGTCAGCAGCCAGCCGAGCGTGCCGCCGCCGAGGATGAGCGTGGTCAGCACGACCGGCCCGAGCATCCTGGCCACGGCCACGCCTGTGCCGAAGAAGCCCTGGTACTGTCCCTGCCGGTCGTCCGGGGCGAGCGTGAAGGCGATCTCCCAGCCGCCCGCTGCCAGCAACATCTCGGCGATCACCTGAAGGACCGCCGCCACCAGCAGGAACATCCACCCGTACGGGCTCAGCGCGAACACCGCGCAGGCCGCGAACATCATGATCCCCGCCTGCCGCACCGCCGCCGAGGCGTCCCGCAGCCCGGTCACGCCTCGGGCCACCCGCACCTGGCACAGCAGCACGCCGCCGGTGTTGACCAGCAGCAGCACGGCGACCACCCAGGTCGGCGCGCTGGTACGGGCGGCGATCCAGAGCGGCACGACCAGGCTGAGCAGCGGCATGTAGAACGACATCACCGCGTTGATGAGCGTGACGACCACGAACGGCCGGTCCCCGAGCACCGCCAGCCGCGACGTAGCAGGCCCGGAAGACCGGGAAGGCGCGCGACCAGGCACGGCGGGGAGCCTGAGCAGCAGCCCGGCGGCGACGAGGAACCCGGCCGCG
>NZ_SSXE01000005.1 GCF_021699195.1 Nonomuraea sp. MG754425
GCGTTGTACTGCGACTCCATCCGGCTCAGCGCCTCCAGCTCGCCGTAGTCGAGGAAGATCCCACGACAGTTGTCGCACTGCTCGATGTGGACGCCGTTGCGCTCATAGGTCCGCATGTTCCCGCGGCACTTGGGGCACTGCATCGAAGTCGCTCTCCTTGACGTCGAGGTCTCAGGGTGAAACCTACCGCGCGCAACCCCGTCACGCCCGGACGATTCTGTTGCACGACTCGACCAACGAATACTCCACCTCATCCAGTTCCCGGCCCTCACCGTCGGCGTTGACCACGGCCACCGCCGCGAGCTGAACCGTCAGCGCGCGGGCGGGCGCGTCGAGCCGCGCCCACGGGTCGCCCTCCCCGAGCGCGGGCCCGCCGGAGGCGAGGTAGGCCCCCAGGAACCGCTCCCACACGGCCGGCTCGAGCAGTCCCGCCGCGTACCAGGCGGCCGGCCTGGCGAGGTCCCACGCCGGGTCGCCGACGCCCAGATCGTCGATGTCGATGAGCAGCCACCGGTCGCGGTGGACGAGCTGGCCCAGATGCCAGTCACCGTGCGTCAGCAGGCCCGGCAGCGGCGGCGCTGCCGGCAACTCCCCGAACGCCCGCCGGACGAGCTGCTCCACCGGCCCGTCGCCGGTCATGCGGCCCACCGCGCGGGCCGCCCTGGCGGGCCCACCGGCGACCGGCAGCCCCGGCACCACCGTGAGGGGGACGGCGTGCAGCCTGGCCAGCAGCCGCGCCCCCTCCTCCCAGGGCGCCGAGCCCGGGTCGTCGTGCGAGACCGGCCGGCCCGCCGGCCACACCGTCACCGCCCGCCCGCCGGCCGCCAGCACCTCGCGCTCCAGCGGGGCCAGCATCACGCCGCTCGCCGCCGCCGACGCCGCGGCCCGCAGCCTCGGCCGCAGCCCCTCGGGATCGTCACGCGCCGAATGAGCCTTGACCACGACCTCGCCCATGCGCAACACCACGACGTCCGTCCGCGTCGGATGTAAGACGGGCTCCCCCGCGCCGCCGTACGCCGCGGCGATCCCCTCCAGCTCACCTTCAAGACCCACTCGTACAGACTATCCGGCAGGTTTGTAGCCGATGCTCGCCGAACGCGGTCGCAGGACCATTCGGAATGGGCTTCGTGACCTGGGGTAACGGCGGGTCGCCTGCGTTCAGCGTGTGCCATCGTGTGCCGGTCCGTGTCGCTGAATGCCGCTGTCTGCGGAATGCACGCGGAATGATCTTCCCGTCTGCGACCCCACCGTCACCAGCCATGACGCCATGACGGCGGCGGCCACCGCGGGCCGCCCACGACAGCCCCAGCCCGGCACACCCTGGAGTGCCGTGCCTGTCGGAGCACGCCCGCAACAGCACCCGCTCAACCTCGCTGGTTCACCATCCAGAGCATTCATCGCCGCCGCGGTGCCCCGAGGCATGCGCCGGGCCGGCTCGCAGAAGGAGTGGCTGCGAACCCTGAAGGAGGACCTGGAGACCCTGGAACTCCGCTGCGACGGCTACGCGAACCTGACGCGGATCGCGAACCTGATCGCGTGGGCCGCCAACTGGTCCACGATGTGCTCCCGGCCGACGATCGCGCGACTGGTTGAGGTGACCGGCCTGTCACAGGCGACCGTGAAGCGGTGGGTCCGCTGGCTGCGCGTCCGGGGCTGGCTCGGCACGGTCGAGGAGGGCAGCACCTGCCAGTTCCGTAAGGGGACGGCGGCGGGCCTGCTCGATGACGGCCTCGGCAACCGTGCAGCCGTCTGGGTGCTGGCCGTGCCTCGCCGCTCACGCGCGGACCGTCTCCGTGATCATGATCCTCGCTGTGTTGACCTGCCTGAACGGACAAGTGAACCCCCTACTGGTTCTCTCCCTGAGAGAACCAGAGTTGATCCCACGCGCACGCGCGAGGAGAGATCACCAAGCAGGCCACGCGAACCACGCATCTCGCCGCACTGGCCACTGCACGCTACGGCGCGGACGAAACGCGACAAGATCGCCCTGTGCGAGCGGCTGCGCGCGGAAGCCCCGATCCTGCGCCGCGTCACGGCCTGGTACCTCCGGTGGTGGCTGAGCGCCTTCATCGACGAAGGGTGGACGGCTGCCGACGTGCTGCATGCGCTGGACTCGCGGGCCGACGACTCGCGGTGGACGTACACGTGGTCGAGCGTGTCGGAGATCAGGCATGTGCCAGGCTGGGTGCGGCATCGGCTCGCGGCGTGGCTGGACGGAGAGGGGCGGCCGGTGGCGTCGAGGTCGCAGCGGCGTGCGGCGGTGGACGCGGCCCGGCGTGCGGGGCAGGAGGCGCGGCGGCGAGAGTGGGCGGCGATGCGTGCCGCGGCCGGATGGGTGGAGGCGCCCGCGCCGGATGCCGTGACCGAGGACTGTCCCGTCGTTGCCGCCGTGCTCGGTGTCACGGAGGTGCCCGAGCAGCCGGCGGTCGGGCCTAATGCCGCGTTCGTGGCGGCGCGAGCAGAGATGGAGCGCCGCCGCCGGGAGAAGGAGGCGGCCGAGTTGGAGGCGCTGGCCGCCTGGCGGGCGCGGAGGTTGTCGTGATGGCGGATGCGAAGCAGTGGGCGGCGCTCGCGCGTGAGTGGCTGAAGGCGAGCTCGCCGCGGGTCGCCCGAGCGATGCGGGAGCGGGACCAGGACGCGGCCCGGCGTCGCCGAGAGCGGCGACCGGGGGAGGACCGGCGGGGGAAGCGCGCCGACGAGGAGGCCGCCCAGGAACTGGAGCGGATCCGGTGGGCGACGGAGCCCGAGGAGGTGGCCGGCCCCAGCGAGGAGGAGATCGAGCAGGCGCAGACTGCGCTGGCGCGGGAGAAGGCGCTGGCCAGGGCACGAGCGCGAGCCCGGCAGGAGCGAGATCACGAGATCGGTGGCTGAACTGGAGGCGCTCGCATCGGCGGGTGTGAGGGTGGTGGCCTGACTTCGTGTCGCTGCCGGGTCGGCGCGGTGCGCGGTGGCGCTAGAACGCGCGGAACGGTCTTTATGGTGGCCGCTCGCGGACGTTCGTGGTCGGTCTGGAGTTGACGGTACCGCCAACAATGATCTTGGCTCAGAATCGCGCACAGGCAAGATCATTAAGCGCCGACCTGCGGAGAAGTCTTACATATACATACGTGCGCGAAATGGTAGACTGGAACCAGTACCTAGCAAGATCAAAACAGGAAGTGACCAGCAGGAACACCCCAGGAGAAACGATGCACCAGCCCACCCCCGACCAGCGCATCCCCGCCGACCAGATCCACACCCTCACCCCCCGCGACCTTCTCTACGCCGCTGCCGAGCTCGACGTCAGCGAAGACCACCAGCGCGCCGCCGTCATTTGGGGCATCACCGCCGCACAGGTCGCCGCCGGGCTTGGCACCTTCAACGACCTCCACCCCGAGATCGCCGCCGAGTTCTGCGCGAACACCCTCGACCCCGAGACCGGCGACATCGACATGTGCGCCGTGGCCGCCGCCGCCTGCTACAACGAGACGTTCCCCCCGGCTGTCCCCGTCACCGCGATCCCCGCCAACGACATCGGCACCATCACCCCCTCCCAGGTCCTCGCCGACGCGCGGGCCGCCGGCGCCCGCCCCGACCACGCGCTCGACGCAGTTGCGGTTGCCATCGCCTCCGTCATGGAGCCGGTGACAGGCATCGACTTCCACCACCTGCTGCCCAGCTACGCCAACGACGTTCAGTCCTGGGCACACGGCTGGCTGCACCTCCACCACGGCTGCGACCCTCGCGTCGCGCCGATCGACTACGCCGTGCTGGACGACGATGTTGTGGCAGGGATGCTCGACCACATCGCCGAGCAGGCCCGCCGCTACGACCCCTTCGCCGATTAGCTCGTTGGCGGTACCGCCAACAGGCCCCCTCTGAAATGCGTTGAGCCGGACCCATCGCCACATGGGTCCGGCTCACCTGCTGACTTTGAACCCCCACCACCAAGAGGGAGTGCCTTGAACAGCGCTCCCAAGATAACGCACCGCGCGGGCCGAACCGCAACCCCCGATTCGATCACGATGCGATGGGAGATCAGCATGTCCTACTTCGCGGACGACTACGGCACCGACACGGAAGCCATCGAGACCCTCCAGCGGGACGCCGACCTGGAACAGACCGCGATGGAGCGGGAGGGCAACCGCCTCGCCGCTCTCCGCGCCAAAGGGATCTGCACGCACAGCTCCGGCGTCATGTACCGCGACCCGCCCGTCTACCCCGAGCAGGCCGGCCTCCGGCCGGGGCAAACGCGATGCACCGAGGGCACCGGCGGCTGCACCTTCGTCGCCAACTCCGACGAGGAGTGGAACGCCACGCAGGACGCACTGTGACCGCCCTGTTCGACCTCGGCGAGCCGTGCCCAAAGTGCCGCGCCGCCGCGGGCGTCGAGTGCGACCCCGGCTGCGTGCTCATGCAGGACCCCGCCGACTGGTTCGACGGCTTCGAGATTTCCGACGCCGACCCCGGCCTGTGACAGGGAGGACCGTGATGGACAAGCTGGTCGCAACCAGCAACCCGGACCTGGACGCCTACCTTCGCGCGTCGCGCGCCGTGCTGCCGCTCCAGCGGGGCCTTGACGACGCCGAGAAGCGGCTCGCGTCCGGCGCGTGGGACCGCAGCGTGTGGTGGGCGCCCTACTGGGACCCCGACCCGGACGCGCCGATGCCGTACGAGAAGGCCGACGTCATCACCGCCATCGCACCCGAGCTGATCGAGCAGGCGATGGACAAGGCCGAAGTGTTCTACAAGACCGGGGCCGCCATCTCGCCCCGGATCGCGGAGATCGCCGCTGACCAGATCGTCGTCATGTGGGAGTCGTGCGGCCCCCGCTACCGGGAGATCTGATGCCCGAGTGGATTCGCGACGAGCTCGTCAACCTGGCCGCCGTCATCGGGTCCGTCCTGGACGACCCGACCGCCGACCACACGTACATGCTGCGCCACGCCCACGAGGACCTGAGGCGCATCCTCGACGAGGACAAGCAGGACGGGCGATGACGGAGCTGGAGCCGCTCGCGCCGGGGGCCGTGGTCGTCTACTACGGCTCCCTGCCCGAGCAGTACGGCACGCACACCATCATCGGCCCGTGCCGCTACTGCGACCGCTGCGACGAAGTCTTCGACCAGATGTGGGACCAGTGGTACTGGAACCTGACCCGACGCGACCAAGAACGAGCGCGCGAACTGTTCGACCGTCAGTTCGGCCACCTGTTCCCCCGCTACGAGCTGGAGGGCGAGAACGGTGAGCGACTGCTGTGCGTCCGCCGTTCCAGCCTCACCCCCACCGACCCGATCGCGAACCGGAGTGACGCATGAACCTCACCTCGAAGATTGACGCGTGCGTGGCGCTCATTGAGCACCCCAACACCCCCGAAGAGGAGAAGGCGACCGCACAGCGTCTACTGGAACGGCTCCGGATCCGTGCCCAGCGGGAGGGCCAGGACATCAGCGAGAAGTCCGAGGAGTGGAGCGGCTACTACCGGCTGCCCCGGCGGCAGTACGGCTCCAAGTACGACGGTCGATACATCCCGTCCGCCGAGCTGACCAAGTTGGTCCGCAGCGACATCGCCCTCCTACGCAAGCTCGGGCGGCAGCCGGCCCGGCCGGGCGAGGTGAAGGTTCCAGAGCCAATCGGGGACGCGCCCGCGAGCATCAAGTTCTTCGTCCGGAAGGACGACAACACCTTCACCCGCTCGATCGACATCACGATCAAGGGTGTGCCTGCCGAGTGGTGGATCGACCGGGAGGACCCGTACGACCGGTCGAGGACGTGGCGGTCTGCCGGGCCGCAGCTCACCGCCTTGCGTGACGCCCTCAAGGAGATCACCTGGGCGTACAACTACGACGGCTCGGACCTGCTCACCGATTACCACGACCGCAACTTCTACGACCACTACCGGGCTGACGGCCACGGCGAGAGCGACTATCCGCGCGACATCTGACCTGCCGGTGCTGACGCGCCACCGTCAGCACGAGCACCCACCACCACCCCGAGCTCTGAGGGAGAGGGAGCATGAGCTACAAGCCAGATCTACTGACCACGCACGCGCTGCTGGCCCGCTGGGAATTCGCTCGCTGCGGAGAACGCGCCCACCTCGTATTCACGCTGAAGCGCGACGCCTGGACCATCCGCGTCACCTTCGAGGGAGACGAGCCGAAGACCGCCGAGCTGCTGCGGCCGGGCACCACCACGCCCGTAACCATCGACATGAGCGACGTCGGACGGTGGCTCAAGACCAGCCGCACCGAGGCGGCCCTGCACAAGGTGGGAGACCGGGTCACGGTCGCCGGCCGGGCCGGGACCATCGTCGGGTTCGAGCTGGAGGAGCGGCCCCCGGCCGCTGGTCCGTGGAAGTTCCGGCTGGCCGTCGTGTACGACGACGGTGTTAACGGCGACCCGTTCCCGGCCAGCGCGGCCACCCTCGACCCGGCCCCGGCCGAGGCGGGGGAGTGCAAGGGCTGGTTGTGCGGCGGCGTCGGCGCGGTGATGTGCCTGACCCGCGAGTACACCCGCGACGACAGCGCGCCGCTGGAGCGGAAAGTGCTGTGCGACTACCACGCCGAGTACGGGGACCGGCGGCTGGTCGTCGTCCGGGTCCTGCACGAGATCCCCGCCCCCGCCGCTTCGGCGGCCGTCGAGAAAGGCTGACCATGCCCAGCACCACGCGCAAGCCGGTCAAGTTCGGTATCCGGCTGCTGAACCACCCTGCCTACCAGGACCCGGACGGGTTCCACACCTACGTCACCACGTGGAACGACGGTCGGAGGGTGCTACACCTGCCCATCTGCCCCCTTGCCAAGGAAGCCGGGGCGAGCGACGAGCGGGAGACCACGTATCGGCGGGCAATGGACGCCGGGATGCGGCAGTGCCGACACTGCCTGCCCCACAGCATCCACCACGTCACCCTCCCGGACGGCACCAAGCGGTACCGGCCGATGAGCGTCATCTTCACCGGCGGCAACCTCGACGGTTACGAGTACGGCGAATACGCCCTGGTCGAGAAGACAAATGGCACCTGGCAGGTCCGCCGGTGGGCCGAGTCTGGCGAGGCAGCGGTCAAGCTGGCCGTCGAGCTCGGCGTGCCGTACATCCTCGGGCCGCGCCACGACTCGCTCGGGCTGCCCACGCCGATCCGCGAGGAGGACCTGTAACCGATGACCGACCTGCTTACCGCCCCGCCAGAGCCGACCCCGGCCGACCTGATCCGCGACGCCATCGACCTGATGCGCGCCACCTGGAGAGTGCGGGTGACTTCGTCATCGGCCGCCTCACCACCGGTCACGGCTTCTGCCCGGTCGGCGCGATCGGCGTGCTCGCCGGGGACGTGTTCGTCGCCGGGGCACCGCAGTGCCGGGTCCCGGTTGTCCAAGACACGTTGGCGTGGCTCGTGGATTTCCACCATCTGCCCCGCTCCAAGCCGGAGGTCGCGACGGGGCTGGACGACTCGCGCATGGCGTACGTGCGAGTCGCCAAATGGGCCGACACCTTCCCGGAGTCGGCCGAAGAGGAACTGTACGCCGCCCTGGAGGCCGCCGCAGCAGCGTGGCGGCCTCACCGCATGAAGTTGGCGGAACCGCCAACGAAGCCAAGGAGAAGATCATGACCGACAACAGCCGACCCGTCAACGCGCCCGCCACTCCGGCCCCGCCGTACTTCGGCTGGTTCGACTTCTACCAGCAGGGCTGGCAGACGGTCGTCGTCTACCAGCGCGACGAGAAGCCCATCGCGCACCGGCTCGGCGACGCGGTCCCCCTCGACCGGGCGACCGAGATGTGCCAGGTCCTCGCCGAGGTGACCGGCCTGCCGGTCGCGGGCGAGCTGAGCAAGCGCAGCTTCACTCCGATCGCCGACCAAGGCACCCCCGCCAACTGACCACTTCGGAGCTGGCCCGCAACGCCTGCGGGCCAGCTCCATCCCAACAGGAGGAACGATCATGACCAACTCGACCACCCACCTGCGCAACAGGTCGCTGCTCGCTGCCGTCATCGAGCGGATCGAGCACGACGGAACCCTCAGCCAGATCGAGAACGCCGAGGAGCCCGCCCCCAACGGGTTCACCTGCTGGAGCCAGGTCGGCTGGCAAAGCCTGATCCAGATGTCCGCCAACAGGTGCGGCACCTCGCTGTGCGCCGCCGGGTACACCGCTGAACTGGCCGATCGCAAGTGGCTGGTCACCATCAGCGCGGACGGCACCCCCCTCCTGGACGGCGAACCCACCAACTGGACCACCGCCTTCTACAACACGGGCTACGTGCTGGCCGACGAGTCCGACCCCGAGGGCGCGCTCGCGACCATATGCGGCCAGAAAGTCGTGCACGTTCGGGACGCCGCGCTGCGGCTCCTCGGGCTAGAGCCTCAGGCCGTGTTCAACGACAAAGGCAACCTGCTCGGTGTCCCGCATCCGCTGTTCGCGCCGGGCACCACGATCGCGGACCTGCGCGCGTGGCTGGACCGTCTCCCTGACTGACCCCCTGCTGGCTGGCCCGCGTCGTGCGGGCCAGCCACCTCACCACCAAGGAGGAACCACCGTGGCAAGAACCGACATGACCGAAGAAGAACTCGCCGCCTGGCGAGCCCGCAAGGACGCCGGCCGCGCCCGCGCATACGACGCCGAAGTGAAGACCGCGACCCTCCTCCGGGACCACCCCGAAGCGATCGACGGGTTCCGCGTCTTTTGCGCCCGAATGGGCGGCTTCTACTCGATCCGGAACTGCATGCGCATCTACGGCCAAAACCCGCACGTCGCCCACGTGCAGCCGCGGCGCTTCTGGGGCGGCTACGGATTTGGCCGCGAGGTGATCGACCCGAGCGCAGCGATCTGGATCCTCGCGCCGAAGGTCGAGCGGAAGTTCGTCAAGGAGGTCGAGAACACGCAGACGGGCAAGACGGAGGAGGTCGAGGACTCCTACCGGATCTGGCCGATCGAGGACATCTACCCGTCCGCGGCGACCGCGCCGAAGGACCGCCCCTGCGTGTTCTGCAACGGCCCCGCGGGCGACCCATGCCCCGACTCCTGCCCGATACGGCAGCCGCAGTCCGGTCCGCCACCCACGCGGGAAGACGTGGCCGAGGCGGTGGCCGCCGTCCTCAAGCAGCTCGGCGGGTTCGACACCACGGTGCTGTCCACGCTCGGGCCAGATCCGATGCAGGACGACTACGGCGACCCGTACGAGACGCCCGGCGTCCGCTGGGGGACCATCTCGGTCACGACGACCGCGACGAATCAGGGCGGCAAGCCGAAGAAGCGCAGCTACCGATACCTGCACACGGTAGACCTCGACCGGCCCGGCGTCCGGTACGCCATCGCCGGGCTCGGTGTCGTCTGGATCAGCCCGTACGAGCTGCGCAACGACGAGGGCGCGGGCTATGCGGCGGTCACCGTCCAGTACGGCGACGACGTGTCCGCTGCTGACCGGCACTGGGACAGCCGGTACTACCCCGCTGGGCCGCACGCCCTCATCCTCAACGGCATCACCTTCGCCGGAACGTCGCTCGTGTACCCGCACGAGGAGCGGTGGCGGTGGTTCTCCCCGCACCGGGCCGGCTACGGCGGCACCGTCACCGAGGGCGCGGCCGAGAAGATGGGCCAGATCCTCCGGCAGCTCCTCCCGCACTACCGCGGGCTCGTCGAGATCGACGCCATCGAGGAAGCCGGGTTCCGCAAGCGCGCCGCTCGCCGAGCGCGTGAGGCGGAGCATGAGGCCACGCGGCTGGCCGAGCGGGAGCGTGAACTGGCCGACCAGCGAGCCGACGCTGAGCGGCGGGCGGCCGAGCACCGCCACCAGGCCGTCAACCCGAACGAGCTGTAGAAGCGCGAGCCCGCGCCTATCGGGCTCGCGCCACCCCGATCGTACGGCCCGCCCGCCGGCGGGCGGGCCACCCTCCACCCCAAGGGAGCAATCATGAAACTCGCAGCAATCGCCATGGCGGCGGTCCTCCTCGCCGCCGAGCCCGCAGGATGCAGCGGGAGGGGCACCACCACCGACCCGTACAAGCCCGGCGCGCTGGGTTGCCAGCGGTACGTGCACATCGAGGCGGTCCGGATCGGGTCGGCTGAGCCGCGTGTCCGCGTCCTGGTCAACGAGGAATGCACGAAGCCATCCGGCGTGGCCACCCAGGTCCTGTCCATCAGCCTGGACTACCGGGAGACGCTGAGAGCGCCCCGGTTGACCGTCAACAGTGACAAGTTTTCAAGCATGACCCCGGATCACCGGTACGTGCTGACTCACTACCCGTGCCTGTCGGGCCGCTACTGGGCCGCGGTGGGGGTGGCGGGGACGTTCGACACCGGTAAGGAGTACCGGGCGAAAGTTGAGGAGACCAAGCGGATCAACTGCGACAAGCCTCGCGACATCTCCGCTTGGGACGCCGCCTAACACGGTTTCCACCAGCGAAAGCGGGCAGCTCGGGCGCGGAAGATCTTTTCGCCGTCCGGGTTGCCCCCATACGGGCAGCTCACCCGCAGCCTGGGGTGGGGCGGCACGACGCCGACTGCCCACCAGGACGCCGCATCGGGGGCGGCGTGGGTGATGTTGCTGGTGGTGTAGGCGGGCGCGCAGGTGCGATCCGGCTTCTCGCCTGGCCAGACGCCCCAGCCGTCGCCCCACCAGGCGACCGTCCACACCTGCTCATCTAGCGCATCCACGCATCTGATCGTACGCCCCGCCTCACGCTCCGGCGGGGGCGACAACCACCACCACCAGGAAGAACAGGAGGAGAACAGTGGCCAACGCTGCGATGCCCATCCACCTCATCCACGCGCCCACCCACAACGGGATGGTCATCCCGTACATCGCCCTTCGACACGCGGACAGCACCCCCGAGTTCGGGCAGGTCAGCCACGACCGGACCGCCAGGTGCTTCATCAAGCGGCGCTGCCAGCTCTGCGCCCGCGAACTCGGCGACGCCGCGGTGCTCATGGCCCGGCCGCAGGACTTCGGCCACGGCTACGGTCCCGAGCCCGCCCAGCATCCCGAGTGCGCCGCCTACTCGATCCGGGCCTGCCCGATGCTTGTGGGCCGGCTGCCTCGCCACCGTGACCGCACCCGGCCGCAGCGCCGCCAGTGCAGCCGCCCGGATGCCTGCTGGTGCGGTGAGCCGCCCGCGCCGCCGAGCGCGGACACCATCATCCGTTCAGGGCGGGCCGCGTCGCCGTGGTACTCGGTGCGCTTCTCAATGGCTGAGTACGAGGTGAACATGTCGGCGCGGAAGGGGCCCCGAGGGATCTCCCTGCGCGCCCTCACCCACCGCAAGGTGCGGCTGGTGACGTGGGGGCAACCGGAACAGGCCGACCTGGGCCGCGTTCTCATGTACGGCCTGCCCATGCCCACGGGCGGAGGCACCGGCTGATGTACGTCGTCTTCTCCTACGGGATGGGCGCCAACGGCACAGCGGCCCTTCTGCGTCTGCTGTTCGAGCCCGAGACTCGCCCGGCCGAACTGGTCGAGGACCTGTCCAACCTCATCGTCATCACCGCGCAGACAGGTGACGAGTTCCTGGACACCGCCGTCATGGTCGAGCAGCACATCTACCCCCTGCTCGCCAAGCGGCGGGTGCGTATGGTGCAGGTCGCCCGCGCGGGCCACTACGAGCGGGACGGCATCGTCGTCCTGGACGACACCCGCGAGCCGATCCTGTGCCTGACCAGCGGCGCGTACGCGCTGTTGGAGGAGCTGACGAGCAGCGCGACCGTAGCCCAGGCGAAGGATCGGAAACACAGCCAGAAGTTCAAGGGCTGGGTGATCGACCAGTGGTTCAAGACGAACATCGGCGACGAGCCGTACGTGCACATCATGGGCTACGACGTGAGCGAACCGGACCGGGTCGCCGGGGACCTGGCGCTCGGCCTCCCCAACAAGAGGCCCTGGTATCCGCTCGTGGACTGGGGCTGGGACTGGGGGGCCTGCGAGCGCTACATCTTCGCGCAGCTTGGGGTGCGATGGAAACGCAGCCACTGCTTCGAGTGCCCGTTCGCGTTCTCCGTCACCAAGGGCGGCCGGGAGCGCACCATCCCGCGCCTGCTCGCCCACCCCTACCAGGCCATGGGTGCGCTGACGATGGAGTACCTGGCCGTCGCCTGCAACCCCAAGCAGGGGCTGATCGCGGGCAAGCAGCTCTACGACCTGCTCGCCGACTGGCCGGGCGGCTTCGTCTTACTGGAGCTGTTCCACCACCACCTCGACGACGCCGAGTGGGCGGTGTACGACGTGCAGCGCGGCTTCGGCAGCAAGCCCGGCGACACGATGAAGCGCGGACGGCCGGCCCGGTCCATGCGCCCGCTCGTCACCGGCAGCCGCGCCGACATGCTCGCCCACCTGGAGCGCGCCGCCGGCCTGCTCGGGCGGCGGCTGGAGACGGACGGCCGCCACTGGCGGGTGTGGTGGCGGCGGCGCGGCATCTACTTCCCGACCGTCGAGCACCTGCTGACCGCCGCGCCCGCGCTGGCGCACGACAAGACAAATCCCGGATTCCCGAAGCTGTGGCGGGATGGCCTGAAGGCCACCCGGCAGCTCGAACTCGCCATCTGACCTGGAGAACCCCATGACATGCCACCACCTGTTCCACCACCCGCAGACCCCCAAGGAGCGTGACGCGGTCGTCAAGCAGTTGAACTACTGCCGCAGCATCGGCGACGACCAGGGCATGATGATCGTGCTCGTCCAGCTCACCGAGCCCTGCCTCGCGCCGGAGTCAAACGCTGGAGGGGCAGCATGAGCCGGCGCCCTACGCAGAAGAGCCGTACGGCGTCGCACCGCCCCGCGCTGCGCCGCCGCCGGTTCCGCTACGACGACTTCGTCGCGGTCGATCTCTTCTCTGGCTTCGGCGGGCTCACGCAGGGCATCGAGCGGGCCGGGTTCACCACGATCCTCGCGGCCAACCACGACGAGTACAAGGTCGAGGTCCACGAGAAGAACCACCCGAACGCCGAGCACTGGATCGCCGACCTGGTGGACACGGAGGCGTCCGACTACCACTCCGCCGCCGACCTTCCCCGCGCTGATCTGCTCGTCGCGGGCGTGAGCTGCACTAATCACTCGCAGGCGAACACGCAGAAGGCGTACCAGTTGGGCCTGGCGCTGTTCGAGCTGGACGACCCCGAGTATCAGGAGCGCGCCACTCGATCGGAGAAGGACAGGGCGACTGCGACGTGCGCGCTGCAATACGCGGCCAAGCACCACCCGTGGATGGCACTCATCGAGTGCACCACGGAACTGTACTCGTGGGGGCCTCGGGTACCAGGCAAGAAGTACGGCGACGGCACCACCTTCAGGTGGTGGCTCAAGCAGTGGGGCATCGAGCGCTACAAGCACCGCATCCTGTACCTGAACAGCATGTTCTTCGGGGTACCGCAGTCCCGTGACCGGCTCTACATCATCTTCTGGGACGAGAAGCTGCCCGCGCCGGACCTCGACCACCGGCCCGAGTCGTGGTGCGGCTTCTGCGGCACGATCGTCCAGGCGGTATGGACCTGGAGGACCGGGGTACCGGCCACGGGCAGCGTCCGCTACGGCAAGCAGTACGAGTACCGGTGTCCCTCCTGCCGCCGGGTGGTTATCCCGCCGTTCGCGCCATCGCTGAACGCGCTGGACCTGTCCGACCTCGGCCCCAAGATTGGCGACAGGCCGCTCAAGGAGTTCACGGATAAGAAGACGGGCGAGACCGTCCTTAGCCCGCTTGCGCCCTCCACGATGGCCAGGGCCGAGCGGTGCAGGCAGAAGTTCGCCGACTTCCCCGCCGTGCTCATGCCGGCCAAGGCCGCGCACGGGTCCGAACGCCACCCCTGGCAGCCCCTCTCCACGCAGACCAGCCAGCAGGAGACGGCGATCCTCTCGACCGGGGCGCTCGTCGCCGCCGCGGGCAACACCTTCGAGCGGCCCGGTTCCGACTGCCGCACCCGCACGCTGGACGAGCCGCTGCCCTCTCAGACCGCGACCAATACGCAGGCGCTGATCACGCCGCCGGTCTCCCTGGTGACCGGACAGGTGATGGCTGCCCACCGCCACAATGGCGATGGCCAGCACATCACGGAGCCGATGGACACGGTCACGACCACGCACGAGAAGGCGGTCCTGCTCGCGGTCAACAACTTCCAGGGCTCCCCCCGTGGTGTCGATGAGGTGCTGCCCACGCAAGGCGGCTCGGAGACACTGGGGCTGCTGTCCGCTGGCGTCGTGCCGTTCCGGAAGAACACCGTGCCAACCTCGCATTCTGAGGCGATGCCGACCGTCACGTCCGACCAGATCCCTGGGCTACTCACGGCGGCCGGGCTCGTCCAGTTCAACCAGGGGACAGACCGGCGGGTGTCCGGGGTTGACCAGCCGCTCAAGACCGTCATCGCGGACAACACGATGGCCCTGATGTTCTCCGGTTGGTACAAGCAGAACGGTTCCGAGGCCGACGCGACCGCTCCGCATCCTGCGAGCGACCCGCTCGGCACGCTGACGGCGCGCGACACCACGGCACTACTCCACGCCCAGTGGCGCGATGCCCTTGCGGATCTGAAATTGGAGGACTGCCACTTCCGCATGATGGCCCCTCACGAAGTCGGCGTTGGCTGCGGCTTCGATGTCGATTTCGGCAACCACAAGGGCGCGTTCATCGTCTGGGGCTCCGCGAGAGACCAGATTGACGGCTTCGGCAACGCCGTCAGCCCTCCCGTTGGAGAGTGGATCGGCAGACGCCTTCGCGCAGCCCTTCACGGAGAACAGCTCGACGAATCGTAGTTGGCGGTTCCGCCAACAAGCCATCCAGGCCCCGCCGGCCGTCGGGTCGGCGGGGCTCCCCACCACAAGAAGGCGAGGCCCGACATGGGCAAGTACGACCAGCAGAACGAAGACCTCCACACCACCCTCACCCAAGCCGGAATCGCAGCACGCATCGACTACGACGGCGACGAACACGAGGTCACCGTCGAAACCGCCGCTGGGCGGCTCATCTTCGACCCGACCGACGACGGTGCCTGGCGACTCGACATCGAAAACGACTCCCACGACGGCTGGGTCGCTCGGGAGAACGTGCTGACCGGGATCGGCGTCGAGTACGCCGCCCCGGTCGTGGAGGGCCTGCGGCGCTGGTTTGAGCAGGGCCAGATGGGCGTCCACTCGTGACCGACAACACCGTCATGCTCGATTGGCAGAAGCGCCCGCTCATCCACCACACGATCGGGTGCATTCTCTGCTGCGATATCCGCGTCCAGGCCAGCGTCGGTTCTTCGTTTCGACACCCGAAGAACTGCACCAACTGCGTGGCCTACAGCGGGCCGCGTCCAGACCCGTGCTGGTCGTGCGGTGTGACAGCTCATTTCCGCGACAACGACGGGCGGGCCACGCACAAGGTCTGCCTGGAGATCGCTATCGCTGACACTGCTCGCGCGCAGACGGGAAGGCGAACATCCCGATGAGTCGCCAACTGGCCCTGCGGATGTCCCCTGTAGTCGCGTTCTACCAGGTGGATCTGCCCGAGGTCGTGGAGTTGCTGATCGCCTGGCGGCACCCGCTGCACCTGCCCGACGACGAACACCCGGACGGCCGGCCCTACACGCGTCCGTTCGGCAGCCTGGCGTTCGTCATGGAGGACCGTGGCCGGGTGGCCGCCGCCGTGGTGCTGGCCAGCACCATCAACGCCAGCGTCAGCAAGACGGACGGGCTGCACCGGTACAACACGGTGGACCTGGCTCGGATCGCCCGCTCGCCGGACCGCCGTGACGAGCGCTGCCTGCGGGCGGTGCTGCGTATCGCCCGCATGTACCTCGTGCCGATGTGGCTGGGCGCCTACGCCCGCTGGGACGCGCGCAGCGCCGAGCTGTGCGGCGGGCAGCCGCAGATCGAGGCGCTGTCGTCCACGAGCCTGCCGGGCACGCCTGGCCAGCTCTACCGCTTCGACGGCTTCGAGCGCATCCGCGTCTCGAAGGGCCCCAAGGGCGGCTCCCGCCAGAAGCCGAGCGCCGCGAACGAGATCGCTGACGGGGCGCGCGGCCTGTGGGTCTATCGCTACCCCGAACCGATCACCACCACCACGAAGGAGATCGCCCATGTCGGATAACAGCACGATCGAGTGGCTGAACAAGCCCGGCTACCAGCCCGCCACCTGGAACCCCACCATCGGCTGCAAGCGAGTGTCGCCAGGCTGCGACAACTGCTACCCCATCCCGCTCGCCCGCATCCGGGAAGCCAACCCGAACCCGAAGATCGCCGCCGCGTTCGCGGGCGTGGTCGAGCACACCGGCGACCGTCTCGACTGGACCGGCCAGGTCAACCTGCTGCCCGACCGGCTCGATATGCCGCTTAAGTGGCGCCAGCCCCGCATGGTGTTCGTCAACTCCCTGTCCGACCTGTTCCACGACG
The DNA here is from genome assembly GCF_021699195.1 of Nonomuraea sp. MG754425. Taxonomy (GTDB): domain Bacteria; phylum Actinomycetota; class Actinomycetes; order Streptosporangiales; family Streptosporangiaceae; genus Nonomuraea. The sequence continues at coordinate 16,325 of NZ_SSXE01000005.1, forward strand.
CGATCCCGGACCAGTTCATCACCCAGGTCTTCGCCATGATGGCGTCCGCGCCGCAGCACGCGTTCCAGATCCTCACCAAACGCCACGGGCGGATGCGCTCTCTGCTGTCGTCGGAAGTGTTCCGAACCGAGGTTGCCTACTGGGCCGGGCAGATGTGCGAGAACGGCGACGTCATGCACGACTCCGTGATGTTCGGTGAGTGGCCGAGGCGAAACATCTGGTTGGGCGTCTCGGTCGAGAACCAGCAGTGGGCCGACATCCGCATCCCCGCCCTCCTGGAGACTCCGGTCGCCGTCCGGTGGATCTCGGCTGAGCCGCTGCTCGGGCCAGTGACCCTGTGCCGAATCAACTGGATCGGCCGCGACCCGCTCCAGCGCAACGAGCCCCGCCTCGACTGGGTCGTCGCCGGCGGCGAGTCCGGGCCTGGCGCGAGGCCGATGCACCCGGACTGGCCGCGCCGTCTCCGCGACCAATGCGTCAAGACAGGAGTCCCCTTCTTCATGAAGCAGGCCGGCGCCGTGCTCGCGAAGGAGTGGGGCTGCTCCGACTCGAAGGGCCACAACCCGGCCGAGTGGCCCGAGCGGTTCCCGAGGGAGTACCCCGATGCCTGACCTGACCCTCTGGGAAGAACTGGAGATGGCGGCCAACCTCTGCCGCGAGATCGCCGCGCAGACGAGCGGCGCCCCGTGGCGGGCCAACGGCCACAACGTGGACGGCCCGGCCGGGCCGGTCGCCACCGCGTACCAGTGCTACGCCGATGCCGCTTGGATCGCCATCTGCGATCCCGGCCTGGCTGTACCGCTCGCGGACATCCTGGAGCGGGCTCTCCTCATCCGGGAGCGTGAGGTCCGAGCCCAAGACGCCGGCGACTACCACGCTGGCTGCGACGGCATCGTCGGTGAGGATTGCGACTGTTTCGAGCCCGCGGTGGCGGCGGCGCAGTACGTCCTGAAGAAGGCGACCGGCCGTGGGTAGGCGGGTCAAGGTCGCTGGGGATCTGTTCCACGGCCAGGTCCCCGCCGGAGCCGTCTACATCGGCCGCGCCGCGCCGGGCCTGCCTAGGTCGCCATTCGCGAACCCGTTCCCCGTCAAGGTCTACGGGCGGAAGAACTCCGAGATCATGTACCGCCAGTACCTCTGCGACAACCCGGACCTCATCGATCGGGCCATCCAGGAGATCGGCGACGCGGACGTGGCCTGCTGGTGCAAGCCAACCGACTGGTGCCACGGCGACGTGCTGCTCCCCGCGATGGCGGCCAGGCGGTGACCCGATGCGATTCTTCCTCGGGACGAGCGCGTCTTCCTGGCTCAGGCGAGAGGACGTCGGCGTGCCTCTCTGCGTCGCCTACCCGCGCCTGGCCACGATCAAGGGCGAGCTGCCGCGCGCTGTGGTGCCGTGGATTCTCGACTCGGGCGGCTTCAATCAGGTCACGCAGCGGGGCGAGTACACGGTCACGGCGATCGACTACGTGCGAGCAGTACGCCGGTACGCCGACGAGATCGGCAACCTGCGGTGGGCGGCGTGCCAGGACTGGATGTGCGAGCCGCCCGCGCTCGCCAGGTCGGGCCGGTCGGTGAACGGCCACCAACATCTGTCGATCGACAACTACATCACCCTGCGCGGGCAGTGGGGGCCGGACAGCCCGTTCGTGCCGCCGCTCCAGGGCGACAGCCGCGACGCCTTCCTACGCCACGTCGATATGTACGCGCGGCGTGGCATCGACCTGACGGGGGCTCCGCTCGTCAGCGTCGGATCGGTGTGCCGGATGCAGAGCACGCCCGAGATCGGGCGCGTGCTCGGCGCGCTGGCCGGCCTGGGCCTGCGGATGCACGGGTTCGGCGTGAAGACGCTCGGTCTGCGCCGGTTCTGGCCTCTCCTCTTCTCGGCTGACTCCCAGGCGTGGTCGAAGAATGCCCGCGAGAACGCCGACGACATCTATATTGACGTCCCCGAACACACCCATCCCCGCGGCGGCAAGACCTGTTCGAGCTGCCCCGTGTACGCGCTGGCCTGGCGGAAGCGGATGCTGGCCAGCCTCCCGGTCGCCCCCTCGCACACGGTGATGGAACTGCCCGGCATTTACGGGGAGGGGCTGTCGGCCCTGACCAGGGCAGAGCCGCCGCGCGTGCGATACAGGCCGGGCATCCCCATCTACGACAGGAGAAGATCATGACCCAGGTCAAGGGCCCTGCGCTGAACACGAGGCAGACTGAACGCCCCCATCTCACGCTCGTCGTCTCCCAACCCTCCGAGCAGACCACCAGCCCGTCCGCGCCGGCCAGGATCGCGATCCCGTACGAGATGCGCGACCATCTCGCCCAAACGGTGGCCGCAGCGCTGGAAGGGCTCGCTCTAGCAGAGGCGGACGGTGTGCCGGAGGTCACCGCCGCTGCTGCTGAGGACGCGGCGTACCCGCTGAACCGGCTGATCGACCTTTTCACCGTGCGCTACCGGACCAGCCCAGGTCGGGCACGAAGCCACGCGATGCGAATGGTTCGCGCCCGGATGGGGATTACGCCCGGACGATGCTGGGAGCAGGTGTCGGCGCGTGACCGCGGGGAGGAGATCAAGTCTCTCGTCCAGGAGGGGCTGTCAGACGAGGCCATCGCCCAGCGGCTGAGACTGACTGTGCGTACGGTGCAGCGGCACAAGCAGGCAGCCGGGCTGACGTTCCGGAGGTGCCTGTACGACGAGTGGGCGCCCCGCATCCTCGCCCATCTCGGGCGGTTCCCGGGTACGGAGTTCAGCAGCACCGATCTCGCCCGCGTGCTGCTGGGGGAACCCAGCGGCCGGTTCAGTTCGGCGCTGCGCCGCCTGGAGCGGGAGGGACGAACCATCGCGGTGGCGGGTATCCGCGACTCTGGTTCGCCCACGGTGAGGACGACGCGGTGGCGGATCGCCTCTGGTCGAGAGGAGGGCGGGCAGTAGTGGCGGCGCGGAAATGTAGGAGCTGCCGGAAGCGGCCCGCCGCTCGGAAAGCGAGCGGCTGGTGTCGGGCCTGCGGCGACCGGTGGAAGCGAGCAGGGAAGCCCAAGGAAGGCCCGCCGCCGCCGGGTAAGGGCGGCCGGCCCCGCGAGGCCGGCACCGAGAAGCGGGTGCAGCGGACGCGGGACCTGTTGGCCGAGGGCAAGGGCACGATGGAGATCGCTCGCCTGCTCGGCGTGCCCGGATCCACGGTGACGTACTATAAGCACCGGCTGGCCGAACGCGGTGAACTGCCGGTTGCTGCGTGACGTTGGCGGTTGCGCCAACTATCTGGGCGCGGTCCCAGGCGGGGCCGCGCCCTCCGTGCTTCACTGGGGATCGATGAACGACAACCCCGAGACCGGCAACCCGCTGAACCGCCCCTCCTGGTACACCACGGCCGAGCTGGACGCTGTGCAGCTCGTGCCGACCGGGCTGGAGGACGGCCGATACCTCGTGCTCGTCGCCGGTGACCTGCTCGGCACAGTCGGCCCCGCACGGTCCGGGTGGCCAGCCCGGCGCCGCTCTGGCACGACGATCGAGCGGGCGACCACGCTCCGGCACACGCGGGCGGTGGCCGTGGCGGAACTTCTCGCCGATGTTGAGCGATTGTGGCACGCTTGCCGAGATGTCGTGTAAATTCCGAAATGGCTGACGCTCCAGCCCACCTTTGGAGTCCGGTACCCCGCCCACGCAGGGGCCAGGCGATCGACCGGGGAAGTGTCGAAGGGACAGCGAGCGACCCCCTCATTTGCGACGCGCGCCGATGGCTGCGCTTCTCGACCATGCAGGGGGTGGGCGTGGGACACCTCCGGACGGGCGAGAGATGTCAAACGATCTAGGCCGCGCCACGCGGGAGCTGATGCATCATCGGCCCGGCAAGAAGTACACCGAGGTCCGCGACGAGCTCCTCGACTGGCTCGACGGCCGCGAGGAGACGCCGGGCGAGGCCGTCGCCATCATGACCGACCCCGCGAACGAGATTCTGTGCGAGGACTGCGGCTGGACGGTCGGGATGGTCTGCCCCGAATGCTCGAAGGGCTGCGGCTGCGAGACCGACTGCACCGGGTGGCGGCACCGTGAGTACATGCACCCCGACGACCTCGCCTAGCTGGAGGAGGCTGAGGCCGCGTGCCCCGAGTGTGGCGGTGACACCCGCACAGGTTACGACTGCCACTGTGACGACTAGGAGGCGCGGTGATTCCCAACCCGTTCGTTGCCGCCGCGCATGGCCTGGCAGTGTTCGGACTGGAGCCCGGCAGCAAGCTGGTTCGCGGGCCCGGTTGGCAGCACGCGGCGACCAGCGACCCTGACGTTCTGGCGTCGATCTGGAGGCCGGGAGACAACGTCGGCGTGGGCTGCTGGCGCTCCGGCGTGCTCGGCCTCGACCTCGACGTTAAGGACGGTGTGGACGGCATTGCCCGCTTCGCTGTGTTGTGCGACCAGCATGGCGAGACATGGCCGGACACGATGACCGTCCGCACGCCCTCAGGCGGGCAACATCTCTACTTTGCGGTGCCTGTCGGTGTCGTCGTCGGCTCGACCGCAGGCCGTAACCCAGGCTCGCCGCTCGGGCCGGGCATCGACACTCGCGGCCCCGGCCGGGGCGGGCGTGGCGGTTACCTGGTTGGCCCCAGCTCCGTCATCGGCGGCCACGCCTACATGATCGAGCGCGACCTGCCGATCGTGACCTGCCCTGGCTGGCTTACCGGCCTGCTCAACATCGGGAGAGTGTGATGGTACAGATCCGCGTCATGGACGACGATGGCGAACTGGCGGCCGAGGTCGTCGCCCGCCTGGTTCGGCTCCTGGCGAGCGAGGAGTCCGACCTGCGGGCCGGGAGTGTGAACCGGGCCAGCCACCGCGGTGGGGGCGGGCGGTTCTTCATCGACGCGATGCCCGACGATTGGGAGCCGGCCTGGCCGATTCGGGTGCCGTCTGAGCGTGTCGAGCGTGCTCCCGCGCGGAGGCCAACGCGGCGACGAGCGTTGCCACCCACATGAGCGCGCGGCGTCCGGAAGCCTTAGAGCTGGCCGGTCTCGTCCAGGTGGTCGAACCACGCGTTCAACGCGGCCGGGATGAACTCCTGCCCACCCAGCCCTTCCAGGTGGCAGCCGGCGCTCAGGCGGGCGCGGGTGTTCGGCTTGATTCGCGCAGTGATGAGCGTGAGCGAGTCCGGATCAGCCGCCGGGGTACTCGGGCGCGGGATGGGGTTCTTCTCGCTGCCCTCGGGCATCTGAGCGGGGATGCCGAGATGGTCGCAGTAGTAAGTGATCGCGGCTTCCCAGACGCCTTGGAGGCCCAGGCCGGTGTGCTCGATGGCGTTGTTCATGCGGTCGATGGTGTCTTCGTCGAGGCGGGTGCCGGTGTTGACGAGGTCGGTCCACCCGACGGCTTTGGTGCGCGCGGTTCGCGGTTTCGCCAACGAGGCGGAGTCATCGGACTGCTGGGTTCGTTGGCGGCGGGCCACGTGGTGCTCCTGGCGGTGTGCGGCTGGGTGTGATCCCTACCGTAGACCGTGGCGTGTCTCGCGACAAAAGCACGTCCGTTATGTCCGTTTCTTCGAGGCGCTGTAAGCATCGCCGCACCTATGCAATGGTGCTCTAAGAGATAGGCTCGGAAGACATCCAATCAAGCCTCTCTGGCCGCCATGGCCGCGCGGAGAGGCATCTCGTAAATGTTGGCGGAACCGCCAACGAAAGGATGATCATGGACGCTGCCACGACCACCGCACTCGCCAGCAGGCTCAACGACGAGACGTACCCCGAGTTCTACGAGCACCCCGGCGAGCTCATCGAGGAGCACGACCCCGACGCGGACCGCCGCGCTGCCCAGGAGATCATCGCCATGCTCACGGAGGCGTACGGGCTATGAGCGGCCAACTCGACCGGCATAGCTATCACGGTCGCCTCACGGGAGACAACATCGACGGGGTCGCCGACCGGCTCCGCGCTACCCTCCTCGGCCGCCCGTTCATCCTCGTGCGCAGCTCTCCCAGCAGCAACGACGGCACTCCCCGATCCAGGTCGTCGTCCTCGGCGACGCGAGCCGGGGCCTGGAGTTCAGCGGCGGCGGCGTCCTTCTGCTTCGCCGCCAGGGAAGGATCTCGGATCGCGTTCGAGGGCCACGTGTTCACCATCTCCGAGTACTCACCGAGCGGTCACCTGCATCACTGGGTGTTCGCCCCGGAAGGCAGCGGCGAATGACCACGACGACGTGGGACGGGCACTGCCCCGAGGAGCCCAACCGCGAGTGGTGCGCACACGCCATCAGCCACTGGCCGCCGGCCCAGCCCGGTACGCAGGAGGTAGCGCCCTGGCGAGGAGGGCCAGACAACACACGTGACAGGGCCAGATACCTGGCTCTGTCGGCCGAGGACCGGCACCGGGCGTCCCTGCTCGCCCAGAGGTGGGACGACGGCTTTCGCTCCACCACCACCTGCTGGGAAGAGGCCCTGGACCAGATCACGGAAAGTGGCGGCGAGTGAAGGCCATAACGATCTGGCAGCCCTGGTCCTGGGCCATCGCCGCCAACCTCAAGCCCGTCGAGAACCGCACCCGCGCCACCCAGCACCGAGGCGAGATCGCCATCCACGCTGGGAAGCACTGGGACGAGATCGGGGCGGCTGACTGGCGCATCATGGGGGCAGCCCGGTCGGAGGTGCCGCTCGCGGCCGACGACCCGCGGTTCGTGTTCGGCGCGATCATCGCGGTCGCCGAGCTGGTGGACGTGACCCGCGCCGGCCCGGCGCCGTGGGCGGAACCGGGCCAGGTGCACTGGCTGCTCGCCGGCGTGCGCCCTCTCGCCGAGCCGGTGCCGTGCCGGGGCCGGCAAAGCCTGTGGGAGGTGCCGCCGGACGTGGAGGCAGCCGTGCTCGACCACCTCAACCGAGCAGAGAAGTCCCACGATGGCCCGTGACCGCCGCCACCCGGCCGAGGTGACCGCTGACCGCCTGGCCAACGCCCTGGAACGCTGGCCGGACGCGTTCGACGGCGTGGCCCGAGACAAGGTCGCCTCCATCCGTACGATCCTGCTGGACATCGCTGAGAGCGCCGAATCGTCTGGTCAGGCGGGCGGATGACCGCATAGAGTGCGCCGTACCGCGTGAGATCTGCAAATCCACGCACCGAAGGCCCCGTCAGGCATCCACCTGCCTGCCGGGGCCTTCGCGTATCTATACACACGTGTGCTATCCGGTACGGTAGCCACATGATCCAACGCCGGGCACGCACCCACCGCGACGCCGTCTACATGAAGGTCGCAGCCGACCTCGCCGCCGACATCAAGGCAGGACGGCTCAAGCCCGGCGACCGGCTTCCCACCGAAGTAGAACTCGGCGCCCGCTTCCAGATCGGCCGCACCACCGTGCGGGCCGCCGTCGAGCAGCTACGCGGCCAGGGCCTCGTCCAGACCGTCCCCGCCAAGGGCACGTACGTCACCGGCGAGAAGACCACCGCGCCCGTCCCCGCGTCCCGCCGCCTGGTCGAGGACCTGCGCGACGCCATCACCTCCGGCCACCTCAAGCCGGGCGACCCGCTCCCACCGGAGCAGGAGCTGATGGACACGTACGGGCTGGCCGCCATCACCATCACCATCGCGCTCCGGAAACTCCGCCAGGAAGGGCTCATTCACCACATCCCCGGCCGCGGCCGGTTCGCCGGCCCTGGGCCGGCGAGAGAGGCTACCGGTTCACGGCAAACCGGCCACTGACGCGTTCGTAGCTACGCTCGTACGCTTCGTCGATCGGCTCCCGTCGCGCAGGGCGGATGATGGCATGCACAGTGGTGGCCGCCGCGAGGAGCACGAGTCCGATGGCCGCCGCGAGCGCGACGGGGTCGAGATGGCCAGCCTGGCTGACCAGCAGAGCGGTAAACGCTGTAGCGACGGCGGCGGTGGTCAGGATGCGTGCTGGCCGGTGCATGAGAACCCCCGAGGGTGGCAGCGCGGAGAGCGGGTGTGGATCCGGTTCGATGCTGTGCGGGGTGCCACGATACGGGGTCCACGTGCCGGATGCTAGATCGTTATGGCCTCATGGACCGTTGTCCCGATTCCGTCTCGCTGGTTAGCTGGCCCCGTCCTGCTATCTCGTCCTGATGGGAGCCTGGTGAGCGACGTGACGCTGACCTACAACCCGTACGACTACGCCATGCACGAGGACCCGTATCCGACGTACGCGCGTCTGCGGGAGAAGGCACCGATCTACCGCAACGACGAGTTCGACTTCTGGGCTCTGACCCGGCACGCGGACGTGTACGCCGCCGGCCGGGACTATGCCACGTACAGCAACCGGTACGGGGTCAACCTGGAATTATGGTCGGAAGACCTGGCCAAACGCCAGTCGTTCATCGCCATGGACCCACCCGAACACACCCAGTTCCGCCGACTCGTCAGCGCGGGCTTCACCCCCCGGCGAGTCGCCGAGTTGGAGCCGCGTATCCGCCGGATCACCCACGACTATCTTGACGTGGTGCTTGACGCGGGCGGCGAGTTCGACTTCATCACCGACCTGGCGCAGAACATCCCCGCCGACGTCATCAGCGAGCTGGTCGGAGTGCCCACGGCCGACCGCACGCAGATCCTGGCCTGGTCGAACGAGAGCCTGCTCCGCGACCCCGTCACCGGCGCGGTCACGGCGGCTTCCGTCGATGCCACCCGGAAACTCGTGGGCTACTACAGAGAGCTGATCGCCGACCGGCGTGCTCACCTGGGCGATGACATGGTGTCCGCGCTCATCGAGGCTGAGATAGACGGGCAGCGGCTGTCGGACCAGGACATCGGCGCGGTGCTGCTGCTGCTCGGCGTCGCAGGCAACGAGTCCACGACGAAAATCTTGGGGAACGCCTGGTACAAGGCCGCCTGCCACCCCCGCCAGCGCTCCATCGCCTTCCAGACAGGCCGGATCGAAGACTGGGTGGAGGAGACCCTCCGGCACAGCTCCTCCGGCCAGATGACCGCGCGCCATGTCGCCCGCGACGTCGAATGGCACGGCGTCACCGTCCCGGCCGGAGCGCGGCTGCTGCTCATCGTCGCCGCTGCCAACCGCGACCCGCGCGTGTTCGACCGCCCGGACGTGTTCGACCTCGACCGCGACCACTCCAAGGCGCTGGCGTTCGGGACAGGCCCGCACTTCTGCCTGGGTGCGAGCCTGGCCCGCTTGGAGACGCGGGTGGTGCTGGACGAGCTCGTCGTTGCGGTGCACGAGAACTACGCCGTGGGTACGCCGGTGCGGGTGCATCACCCGAACATCCACGGGCTGTCCAGTCTGCCCACTGCGGTCAAGGCCCGCTAGGGTACGACGCCGACTCCGGCTAACAGTCCGATCTTGTCGCCGGGAACTCCCTCGGTGACGCCATCAGGGCGCCAGTCGGTGGCGGGGACGAGGCCGGGCTCGACCATGTCGAGCCCGGTGAAGAAGCGGCTGATCTGCGCTCGGGTGCGCATCTGGTAGGACATGGCGTTCTCGTACACGAGGCGCACGTCAGCGACCAATCGCGTGTCGAACCCGTCCAGAGTGCCGTGGCTGATGGCTAGGTAGCTGCCGGGAACCAGCGGGCGGACGAACTCCGACACCACGTCGCCCGCGCCCTCCTGGTCCCGGATGAAGTGCAAAAGCCCGAGCATCAGGACGCCCAGTGGCCGGTCGAAGTCGAGGTGACGCACCACCTGCGGGTGGTCGAGGATCGTGTGGGGTTCACGAGCGTCGCCTTCGATGATTCGCACGCGGTGCTCGTCCCCGCCGATCATCAGCGCATGCGCGTGAGCGATCACCATGGGGTCATGGTCCACGTAGACGACTCGTGCGCCGGTCGCGATCTCATGCACGGTGCCCTGGGTGGGCAGCCCGGTGCCGAGGTCGAGGAACTGGTCGATGCCGAGCTCAGCGAGATAGCGCACTGCACGGCGGAGGAAGTAGCGGTTTTCGCGGGAGGCAGCCCGGATGATGGGTTGCCTGTCCTGGACCTTCCGGGCGGCGGCGACATCGGCCGGGAAAGAGTCCTTTCCGCCGAGGAAGTAATCGTACATTCGGGCAGAATTGGGAACGGTTGGGTCAACCCCCGCCCGCCAGTCTAAGGAGGAATCCTCGTCTTTCATAAAGATCACCATATTGAGGTTGAGGACACGACGCGCTTCGCGCTCGGGATAACTCGAAAACTCAACTTGATCTGGACCCGTCTGTCAATGTTCGGCGTGAGATGCTCTCCCGCGTCACCCGCTCCCGGATCATCGCCAGTTCCTCAAGCGCGCGAGCCGGCTTCGACGCCGACAACGCGAGCCGCCCGTGCGCCATGGAGTAAGCCAGCACACCAGGCGCGTCCGACACCATCCGGTCGTCGCTGAGCTGCGGAATCCACACCACATCCAGCACCCCGTCATCCGGCAGCCGGATGAGTGAGAACGCTCCGCCCCGCGGTCGATACCGGTCAGGGCCGCCGCGGTTGATCTGAATGGTGATATGCGGCCGGGCTGCCAGCTCCATCAAATGATCGATCTGCCGAAGCTGTACTTCTGTACCTCCAAGGTCGTCCAGCAGCACGGATTCCTGGAGCACGGCCCAGAGTTTCACGGGGCGCTCATCGAGCAATCGCTGTTGCCGCTCCCTTAAGATCTCGATTCCTAGCTCGATTTGGTCAGCCGGAATCTCGGGGAAATGGGCTGAGCGCCGCATCGCCACGGCGTAATCCTCATGCTGGAGCAGCGCCGGGATGGTCGCGTCCGAATACATGCGGACCTGCGTCGCGCTGTCCTCCATCTCGAGATACGTCACCAGCCACAAGGGCAACCGCTGGAAGTACGGGAACCACCATCGCGTGTCCAGCTTGCCTGCTGCGGCCGACACGAACAGCTCCTGCTGGTGGGAGTCTCCTACTCCATAACGGGTCAGAAGCGTGCGCAGCATCGCCGTGGACGGTGTCGTGCTGCCCGCCTCGATGTCCTCCACCAGGCCCGGTTCGCCACCTACGACCAGGTCCGCCTCGGCTGCGGACAGGCCGGCCACCTTGCGGAGGTCCCGCAACCGGCCGCCCACCCGGTTTGGCGGCGTGCGGTCGATACTGGAGGCGAAAGCCTGCTGGACCTGTTCGAGCGTGAAGGGATGGTGGATGCCCTGGGACGCTGACGGCTCCGCGATGGCGGGCCGGGGCATTGTCGGCTCGCCGGGGCCGTTCCAATTCACCGGCGGCAGCCGGTCCGCGCGCCGCGCGAGCTCCAGCACGTACCGCAGAGCGTTGCGCGACTCGTTGGACAAGCTGGCGAAGGGCGCGTCGTCGGCGGGGTCGGCCTCGCCCAGCAGGTAGGACGGCCGGACTTCGAGGACCTGGGCGAGGGCCTTCAGGCGCGCGACCGTGGGATTCTTCTGCTTACCGCTCCGCAGGAGCGAGATGTAGACGCGGGTCATCGTCATGCCGGTCTGCTCCGTGACCATGTCGGCGACCTGCTGATCTGACAATCCCCGGCGCTCCATGACCTCTCGCAGCCGCGCGGTGAACACTTCCACCCGAGATCCCTCCTACTGGGGCCTGGCGTAGCGGAACAGGCTACTTCGACGCCGGTCGGCGAGCACAGGTGTTGACATGGTCGGCCCGTACCGGCGACCATCGAACGCCTTGCCACGTAACTGGCGACGCAAGAACCGTAACTGGCGACGCAAGCTGCTGGCCAGTGCCCACCGACGACACACTCTCCACCGTTGGGAGTACCGCCTTGAACAGCCACGGCCTAGGGAACGCAGGGAGACGACGGAACCAGCGGACAGTGACCAGGCGACCGCACGACACCCGCTGGCCGGCGAACATGGCCTCGATGATGGCGGGGCTGGGCGCACCCGCCATCATGCTGGCCGCCGCCCCGAAGGTGACGCTGGGGATGCTGCTGCTGCTCCTGGCGTGGTCGGTCGTACCGCTGTACGCCGGGGTGCGCGTGATCACGGACGTGCGGTACGGGCTGAGATGGTGGTCAGCGTCGCGGGCGGGGGCACGGCACGCCCGTCGTCTTGGTCGGCTCGAAAACCAAACAATTTTTCAGGAACGTGCCAACCCCCGCCGCCCCACAGGCGTCACACAGGGCGGCATTCATCACAGAGCGAGCTAGGAACGGGGGCGGGATGAACCACGTCAGGCTGACCTTGCAGGCCGCGATGGACGCGTGGCTCGCCGCCGTGAGTTTGGGCATGGAGGTGCCCGCGTCGGCGCTCGCCGGGACGGCAGCGCAGGGTCAGTGCCGGTCCAGCGTCGTGGTGACCTGCTCGCGGTCGAGGACCTGGCGGGCGCGCTCCAGCAGATACCGCTTCATGCGGTCCTTCTCCGGGCCGCTGGCGTTCAGAGCGTCGATCTCGGCGTACGCGTCCCGAAGGAAGCTCTCCACGGCGCCGGCCGCGCGGTCGGCCGCCCGTTCCGCCGCGGCACCCTTGGCTTCCTGGTCGGCGAGGATCTGCCGCAGGAATTCGGCGGCTTCGGTACGGCCGGTGGCGGCGAGTTCGTCGGCAGGAGCGTCTACGCCCCACGCCCACCAGGCGAGGTCCTTGTCCGAGATGTCGGTGACCATGCCCGACTCTCGGCGTCGCCAGAACTGTTCATTGAACCGATGCCCGGACGCCTCGGAAATCTTGCGGGCGAGGGGGCGGACGCCGAGTTCGGGTTCGGGGCTGCCCTCGCGTTTGCGGTAACGCACAAGAAGTGCCATTTCGGGGCTGAGCTGGGCGGTTCTGGTGGTGGGTGTCATGGTGCTGGTATCCCCTCGTGGCGTGCCGTGGCGGGCTCGGGATCGACGCGAGCGTATCACTCGGGGTGGCGTCGGTCGCGTCTTGACTTCGCCTATCAAGATCAACAGTCGGCTTTGTTGATCACGACGACCAGACGGCACTTCGACGCATGCGACGCGCTAAAGACGTGACATGCGCGTCGCAAGCACGTAGGCTGGATGTGTCGCGAGACATGCCTGACCAAGATCAACAAGTCTCGTGATGGATACCACCACCAGCGGAAACGCCACATTCCGCGCTCAGTTGACTGGTTGGCGGTTCCGCCAACCTAGACCTCCGGGAGACAAGCAGTGACCAGCAACCCTCACACGAACCGCGCCGCCCGCCGGGCAGCCGACCTCGCACTCATCGCCGCCACCGATCACGACCCGGTGTGCCCCGTCGCCGGTGTCGCCCGCACCCTCCTCGTCCAGCAGATCGGCGAGGAGGACGCCGCCCAGCACATCGACGCGGCCCGCGGCGTCCTCGCCGACCAGGAGGGCTGACCGCGATGGGTACCTACTACGACACCGGCCGCCGCTACAACATCCTCCTGGAGAACGCACTCGTCGTCGGAACCCGCTCCGAGCGAGGCGGCACCACCGACCTCACCGTGAAGCTCACGGGCCCGAACGGCTCGCAGACCAGCACCATCCTGCACATCCCCCTCGACCATGCCGGCGTGACCGTCACGCCCGTCCCGCCGCCGAACTGGCCCCCGGAGCCAGGAGACGTCTGGGAAGCCGACGACAAGCGGTGGTTCGCCCTCGCCAGCAGAGACGGCGAAGGCGAGATCAGGAGCGTCGTCTTCGTCAACGAGGACGGCCGCTATGCCCACAGCTACTTCGCCGACCCCATCCCGTGGGACGACCCGACCACCCTGCTCAACAACTCGACCAAGGTCCTCCTGATTTCCCGCAAGAGTCAGCCACCGGAGCAGTCCACGCAGGCGGGGGACTACCCGGACTTCAACGACGAGCCGCCGTTCTAATGGCCGCCATCACCGAGATCCCCATCGGCCTTGACGGCTGGGCCGCCGCCGCGAAAGTAGCAGCCACCGCCGAGCAGCCCGAGGTTGCCACCTGCCCCGGTTGCGGCTTCGACCGCAAGGTCAACCAGACCGGCACCATCCGCAAGCACAAGGCAGCCAAGGGCGACGTTCTCCCGTGTACTGGCTCCGGCGCGCCGGTCGGGCTCGCCCGCATCCCCACGAGATCACAGCGCGGCTACTACCGCGACCGTGAAACCGGCGAGCAGCTTCCCGCCGTCACGTCGCTGCTGAACAAGGGCATGTCCAAGGAAGCGATCAGCTTCTGGTCGGCGAAGGTCGTGGCTGAGACCGCGATGGACAACGTGGGCGAGATGCTCCGGGCCTCCCGTACACCCGAGGACCGGGAGGAGTTCATCAAGTGGCTCAAGCAGGAGCCACTCCGCCGCCGTGATGACCGGGGCGACATCGGCCGAGCCGTGCACCGGCTCATCGAGGCCCACATCCTCAGCGAGCCGGCTCCGGCCCACATCGCCGCCAACCCGGAGTTCCGGCCGTACCTGGCGCACTTCGCCGAATGCGTCGAGGTGTGGCAGCTCAACTTCATCGCCTCGGAGATGGTGGTCGCCCACTACGAGGACGAGTACGCGGGCACGCTCGACTACCTGTTCAGGTCGCCACTCGTCGCTGCCGTCGTTGGGCTTCCGGCCGACACCATCTTCGCGGGCGACACCAAGACTGGTGGCGAGCTGGACCGGATCACGTTCTCTGGTCACCGTCACGGTGTCTACCCGAGCGCGGGCGCGCAGATGGCCGCCTACAGGGCCGCGCCATGGGGCTGGCTCCGCGACGGCACGAAGATCCGCCTCCCGGAGCGGGCGCCCATCGGTGTCATCATGCATCTCCGCCCCGAGGGCTGGCGGCTGTACCCGGCCCGCTGCGGCGACGACATGTATGCCACATTCCGGCACGCCAAGGCCATGGCCGAGTTCGAGACTCGCCACTCCAAGAACGTCATCGGCGAGGCCCTGACCCTCCCCGACCCCACCACCAGCGCCACGACCAGCAGGAAGGCAGTTGCCTAGCCATGACCACCACCATTGACCTAGACACGATCCGCGCCCACGTGGAACGCGGCGCCGCGGTCATGGACGCGCAGAGGCCCGGGTGGGCCGAGCTGATCGACAAGGACACGTTCAACATCGGCGACTGCGCGGCGTGCGTGCTCGGCCAGTCCTACGAGAACGACACCGCCTACGACGAGGGGTTCGACAACCCATTCGAGGCGGGCGCCTTCGAGTTGTTCGGCGACGCCTACGGCTTCGACAACAACGCCCCCGTCCTGATCGAGCACGGGTTCTCCGCGCCGGCGGGCGCCGAAGAGGTGTTCGCGGCGCTCGACGACGAATGGCTGCGGGTCATCAACGAGAGAAGGACGGTCCGATGACACTCATGGACGAGGATGGCCTGATCCTGGACCTCCAGCACCGCAACCGCACCCTCGGCAAGATCCGGTCCGGCACCTACGGCGTGAACCCCGCCACAGGCAAGAGCAGCCCCCAGCGGTCCGAGACGTTCATCGTCACCAGCGACTTCCAGCACTTCGTGCAGTCGGCCGAGGACACCTACGGCGGAATCATGGAGGAGTGGCAGCCGCAAGGCAACGGCGCCGCCCAGTGGCGGGTTGTCACGGACGAGGTCGCGCTTGACGCGATCCTGCCGCCTGGCCCCAAGTCGCCGTTGAGCCAGGCGTACGAGAAGTGGACCCGGGGCGGTATCCAGCGCCGCTGCAACGGTGTGCTGGAGCGCAAGTCTGGCCAGCCGTGCCTGTGCAAGCAGCAGTACGGAGAGGACAGTTGGTGGGAGCGCGCCCCTGTTGGCCAGGCATGCAAGGTCACGACCCGCCTGAACGTGATCCTCCCAGACGTGCCGGATATCGGGGTGTGGCTGTTCGAGACGCACTCCTACCACGCGGCACTGGAACTGCCCGCGCACGTGGCCACGATGCGGCGCATCTTCGGCACCGAGATCCCCATCCCGATCCGGCTGTTCCTCACCCAGCGGCGCGTCACCCGCAACGGTGAGACGAAGCACTTCCCCGTCCCCGCGATCGAGCTGCGCGGACTCACCGCCGGTCAGGCGATGGCCGCCCTCCTGCCGGGCGCGGCCGGACAGCAGGCCATGGCTGCCGCACAAGGCCAGCAGGCGCTTGAGGCTGGGCCGCCCCCGAACTATCTGGTCGAGATCGAGCAGGCCCGCACCCGCAACGAGGTCGTGGCTATCTGGCGCCAGGCCAAGCAGTCTCCGTCCACGACCGTGTCGGGCAAGGAGATCGAGGTCGCGGCCAAGGCCCGCGTGCAAGCGATCGATCAGGCCAGCCAGGCATGGCAGGCCCTCGTTGAGGTGTGGACGGGCACGCTTCCCGAACTGGAGGAGGCGTTCCGGGCGGCGAACGACGGACTGGACCCGCAGGCCGCGTCCGCTGATCAACTGAGGGCATTCTGCGCCTCCGTCGAGGCAGAGGCCCCGCAGACTCCGCCCGCAGCGTCGGAACCTGCTGGTGCCGCAGCGGAGGAGCCGGTAGAGGCGGACATCGTGCCGGACAAGCCGGAACGCCAGATGGACCCGGCGCCTGCCCCTCCTGCGCCAGCACAGTCCGCTCCCGAGCAGCCACAGGGGCGGCCAGTGGGTGCCGCCAACCGGCAGACGCTCACCAAACTGAACACCCTGTTCGGGGAAGCGGGCATCAGCGGCGACGCCCGTTTCCTGTGGCTGCTGAACACCTGCAACGTCAAGGTGACCTCGACCGCCCAGCTCACCGCAGCGAAGGCCGACGAGGCCATCGCCAAGCTCGAACCCGAGACGCAGGCCCACCGCGAAGACCTCAAGATGCGGGTCTGGCAGGTCTGGTCCGACCTGGGCGGCACTCGTGACGAGCTGACCCCCGCCGTGTGCCTGTGGGTCAACACCAACACCAAGCGCCGCAGCAAGCAGCCCGTGACCAGGCTGGACGAGGTGTCGAACGTCCATCTGGACGCCTTCCTCAACGCGCTCAGCGCGGACCCCGGCAAGGGCCAGATCACGCCGGACGCTTACCGGCAGGCCGTCGCCGCGCAGAACGCCTCCTAAAGCCCCGGCCGGGCGCCCTGAGCACGTACGAGGCGGGGGCGCTCGGCCGGCTCCAACACCCCCCAACCCCTGAGAAAGGACACGAGATGTCGATCGACACTCTCGCCGACCACACCGAGCAGCCCCGCATCCTCGACGCCACCACACCTGCCGTCCGCTCCTATCTCCAGCAGGGCATCGAGCAGGTGAGCGGCTCCATCACGGTCGCCGAGCAGCGCCTCAACGAACTCGACCGCCGCCGCGCCGACGTGGACCGGCAGTTCGCTGAGGCCCGAGCCGACACGGAGAAGCACCTCGCGGGCCTGATGGCCAGCCGGACGCAACTGGTCGCGTTCCTCGGCGGCGAGGAGCAGATGAAGGCCGTCACCGACGAGCCGCCCACGTTCGTGTGCCCATGCGGCCGGATCGCGGTCGTGGACCAGGCGCGCGGCCCTGTCCATGACGCGAACGGCACGCACGTGCCCGCCGGGGAGGAGTGCCGGATGCCGATCCTCGGCGACGTGACCGGTCTGCTGAACCGGGCCGCCGGCGAGGAGGGTCCGGCCGCGTGAACATGCTGACTGCCCCCGCCGCGGCGGCGATCGACTCCAGTTGGAAGTCCGGCCCGTTCTGGCTCGTGTTCGTCAACGGCGTCGCGCTCGATCCGGAGCACCCGCTGCCGCTCCTCGGTGCGGCGGCGGCGTTCGTGAAGGCCGGACTCGACCACCCCGGCCAGGAGATCGGCATCGCCCCGTGTACGTCCGAGGACCTGGCCAACGCAGGAATCATCAACTGAGGGAACCAAACATGACCGTCACCATCACCCCCGGCACGATCCGCCCGGCCGCCACCGCCGTCCTGCACCGCGACGGCTGGATCCAGGGCAACTACACCAGCGACCGACGCGGTAGGACCGGCTGCTGCCTGGTCGAAGCGATCGGCCGTGGCACGGGGCTCCCGCCGCTCGCCCTGGCCCGCAAGAAGCCCCGCCACGGCGACGCCGACTTCATCGCCAAGTGGGACGCGGCGCACAACCTCATGGACGAGATCGCCACCAGCCTGGGCCGCAACCCCGAGGACGACGAGCTCAGCCCGAAGTGGTGGCTGACGAACTGGAACGATCGCAAGGGTCGCACCCTCGACCAGGTCCTGGAAGCGCTGGAGCCCGCCCAGGAGAACGCGTGAGGGTCACCATATGGCAGCTCGCCGTCGTCGCTGGCGTCATGCTGGCGATGACGGCGCTGTCGTTCATCAACGCGGGCCTGTTCGCGTTCATCGCCGCCCTGCTCGCATGGTTCGCCGGCGCCGGGCTCGGCATCCTCGTCGGTGCGGAGGGCGGCCGACGCGACAACGCCGCTCAGGTCCGGCGGCTGGAGGAGTCGTACGCCAGCGCCCAACAGGTCGCCCACGCCTCGCTCATCGCCCAAGCAACGGCGAAGGGCAAGCTGGCCCAGGCAGAGGAGAACCTGCGGCGAGCCGACGCCGAGCGGCTCGCCCTGCGCGCCCAGCTCGAAGCCGAGCAGGCGGTGCAGCCGTGATCGACCTGCTGTGGACCGCGTGGGGAGTGGTCTGCAACATCGCCACTGTGATCGGGTTCGCCTCCATCGCGGTTGTCGTCGGCGCCCTGCTCGCGCACAGCCACGCGGTACACCGAGCTGCCGCCGCCCAGCGGGCCAACGAGCAGCAATGGCGTGACTTCGCCCACCGCGGCCTACACACGATCGACACCCCGCGAGACTCGAAGGAGTAGTAGTGACCATCACGTCGCCAGCCGGGCAGCCACCGCGGGTGTCCGGGCTCGACCAGGCCGCCGAGAAGACCGGTCTGGCCCTACCGGACGGCACCACCCGTCTCATCACCGCGCCCAAGGTCAGGGTGAAGAAGGGGGAGAGGCGGACGTTCGCCGACAACATGCGGCGGATGGACCACGTCGATGCCGAGTGCATGCGCCTGATCCTCGCCGCGGGCGTGGAAGCGATCGGGATCGAGGACTACGCCTTCCAGAAGCGTTCGTCGGGGACGCACCGGCTCGCCGAGATCGGCGGGGCGGTGCGTCTCGCCTGCTGGAGGGCCGGGGTCGCCATCGCGGTCATTAACGTCAAGCACCTGAAGATGTACGCCACCGGCGACGGCGACGCCTCCAAGCTCCATATGGGCGCCGCGGCCTTCCAGTTCGCGGGCACCGTGTTCGCCAGCGAGGACGAGTGCGACGCGGCCTGGGCGCGCTGGCTCATCCTCGACCTCCTCGGCCACCCCGAGGTCCATGTCCCGGCCGAGCACCGCCACGTGCTCACCCACATCACCATGCACAGGAAGGAAGCAGCGTGAAGACGCCATCCGACGTCGCAGACGAGCGACGTTGGCGGAACCGCCAGCGACCCAATATGCCTGACCGGCCCCGCGCCGCCATTTGGAACGCCGACCGCATCCGGCCGGTCGCGGTCGTCGAGGGCCACAACCTCACCGCCGCCGACATCGACGCCGCCCGGCGGCTGGCTGGCCACCCGAACATCCACCACCGCCACACCACCTTCCAGGAGTAGGAGATGACCACCACATCTGCGGCGGCCGTCCTCACCAGAGAACTGGCCCGCCACCCCGACCCCACCGCGCGCAGACTCCTGCGGGCGCTACGTACGGCCGGGTTCGAGGTCAAGCCCGCGGCCCGCGGCCCAGCATGGATGCCGACCACACCCGACGCGTACGCGCTCGTCAAGCAGGCCGCTGACCTGGACGTCGCGGGCCTGAACCGGCACGAGATCGCGGGCCGGATGAGCAAGGACAAGCGGACCATCGACCGCTACCTGGCCGCCGCCCGCGAGATGACCCTCCTCGCCCCGACCGCGCCGGAGCAGCCGTGATGAGCCCCTACCGCCCCTCGCGTGAGCTGCGCCTGATCGGCTCCATCGACGTCCCGCAGGAACCGGAGTGGTTCCGGCGCGGAGCCTGCTACCGGATCGGGCACGAACTGTTCTTCGGCCCGTCCTCGGACGGCGGGCACCGGGAGACGCCGCGAGAGAAGGAGGAACGCGAGAACCGCGCCCGCGCCCTCTGCGACGAGTGCCCCGTCCTCGCCCAGTGCAAGGACTACGCGACCAGCTTCTCGAACGGCCTTCAGGTCGGCGTCTGGCACGGCGGCAACGACCACCAGCGGAAGCTCGACCGGCGCAAGGAACAACGCCGAACTGCTGACCAGAGCAGGCGGGAGAGGCAGACATCGTGAGCGCCCAAGCCGACCACCAACGGCAGGCGATCATCGAAGCCGTCGAGGTCCTGACCAAACGCCTCATCGAATGGGCCGCCACCCAGCCCTCCCAGCGCGAGCCCGCCGACATATTCGCCCGCCGCTTCATCACCGACATGAACGGGCGCGGCTGGCGACTCACTCCCGCCGGCCGTGCCAACCCGCTCGCGCGTAGGCCGCCGCCAGACGACCCCACCGCAGTGACCCAGCGGGGCGCCGCGCTCGCCTATGCCGAGCTCGCGAAGGTCATGGAGAAGCGAGCCGGTATCAACCAGGACGAGGGAGACGAAGCATGAGCCCGGCCCGGCCCGCGCATGAGCAGCCCGGCGCCATCCCCGCCCGCGTACCGTTCGACGAGTACGGCAACCTTCTCCCCAGCACCGCCAGCGTGCACCTGGACCGGATCGAGTGGCGGCCCTCGAAGCCGTTCACGCGGGCGCTCCAGCTTCACGACACGCACGGGCTCCGAGGCATCACGCGGCCGATCACGTGGAAGGACCCGCACGGCCCCGCCACGTTCCCGATGTTCCCGGACGACCTGGCCCGCACGGTCAAGAGCACGATCATCGACCACGGGCTCGTCATCGGCGCGACCTGGGTACCGCTCGTCCGCCGCGACCGGTACGGCATCGCCCTCAAGAGCTTCCATGAGCAGGAAGACGCCGCCCCCGAGGCCGCGCCGGCGAGCCCGGCCGAGGAGGCCGCGGCCCGCTTCATCGACCGTGAGCACGCCGTCCGGCTCGTGCTCGCCACCTTTGCCATGGGCCGTGAGGAGGGCCTGCCGCCGGACCTGACCAACCTGATTCGCCATATCAGAGAGGACTAACCAGCATGACCAGCAATCCCACCACCACGCGCCTGCCCCAGCTTGGGCAGGCCGTCGCCCGGCTGCTCGACGCCATCGCCACCAGCGCCGACTACCAGCGGTACGGCCACGTCATCTACGCCACCACCAAGCAGGGCGGCCGATGGGTGAACGACGACGGCCACCACTGTGGCGGCGGCACCCTCACCACCGCCGAATCCAACCGGCTCCTCGCCGTCGAGGTGGTCAGCCCCTCCACGAAGAAGGTCAGCCTGACCGAGGCCGGGCGCCGCTACGTCCATGTCCGGCAGGCCCGCAAGCTGCACGAGGTCCTGGAGGGCGAGCACACCACCCTCGCCGACCTCCACCAGAACCCCGACCAGCCCCACGGCCGGAACTTCACCTTCCCCGCCACGCTCATCGGCTGGATCGAGGGGGCCAGCAAGACGAACGCGCTGTTCGCCCGGCTCACCCTGGAGCACCAGGGAGCGGCGTGCGACGCCTGGGTGACGCCCAGGGGATACGCGAAGATCCGCAACCAGCTCACCGCGGGCGCACAGGTGCGCGTCGTTGCCCGCGGCGCTCACCGCGGGGACAGCGACGGGCGGCTCATCCTGCACCTGGTTGCCATCCGGTTCGACATCGACGCCGCAGAGGGTGAGGTGCGATGACCGGCCGCATCCCCGACCCGTTCAACTCGAACGCCGTCATGTACGCCAAGGCCGCGCTCAACGCCGCCACCCACCACAACCCGGACGCCGCCGCGAAGATGATCCGCCTCCTGCTGGGCGAGCACGGCATGCCCGGCGCCTACGACGCCATCTTCACGTGGTGCGCCGCGATCCGAGCCCACCTCCGGGTGCCACTCGGTACCGACGTGGCCGTCGTCTACGTCAACGACGACGGCCAGACCGTCCAGCCGCCGAAGGACACGAACCCCGAGTACGTGTGGGTCAACCGCGTCGTGCAGGCGTACATCGCCCACGACAAGCCCGGCCTGAACGCCGTGGTCGCGGAGATGGGCGACGAACCGGCCCAGGTGAAGACCCACCTGGCGCATCTGGTCGCGCACGCCGCCGAAGTGGCGTGGGCCGCGGCCAGACGGGCGGAGCTGTCATGACCCGGCACGTGATCCAGATGAGCGGCGGCCTCGGCTCGTTCTGGGTCGCCGACCTCGTACGACAGCGCCACGGCAACAAGGACATGGTCCTCCTGTTCGCCGACACGCTGTGGGAGCACCCCGACCTGTACCGGTTCCTCGGGCAGGCCAGCGACCACCTGGACGTGACCCCGACCATCGTGTGCGACGGCCGGAACCCGTTCCAGGTGTATTTCGACCAGCACTTCCTCGGCAACAGCCGGCTCGCCCCGTGCACGAAGGAGCTCAAGCAGAAGCCCTGCCGGAAGTGGCTGGAGGAGCACTGCGACCCGGCCGACACCATCTTGTACGTCGGCCTCGACGCGGCCGAGGAGCGCCGCCAGCCCGGCGTCGTGAAGGGCTGGGCGCCGTGGCGGGTCGAGTTCCCGCTGATGGACGACGAGAGCTGGGACAAGAAGCGGATGAAGGCCGAGTGCGTCAACCTCGGCATCGCCATCCCCCGCATGTACGAGCTGGGATTCTCGCACAACAACTGCCAGGGCAGTTGCGTCCGCGCGGGCCAGGCTCAGTGGCTTCTTACCCTGCGGGAGTTCCCGGAGCGGTACGCCCTCGCGGAGGCCGAGGAGCAGCGGTTCCGGGAGGAGCACGGCAAGGACGTGTCGATCCTCACCGAGACCGTGAACGGCGAGAAGCGCACGCTCACGCTCAGGACGCTGCGGCTTCGAGCGGAGGCGGGCCTGGTTCGTCGCCGCTCGCCTCAACCTGCCCGGTCACGTCGTCGCAAGGCCGTGCAGACGGAGCCGCTGTTCGAGATGGGGTGCCCAGCATGAAGAAGATCGCTAAGTGGCTGGGTCACCTGAACCAGTACCGTCTCCGCTTCGGGCGCATCGCGATCTACATCGAACCGCGAGACCTGTGGGTCGGCGGCTACATCGCGCCGGACGCGGTCTACGTACTGCCCTTCCCCACGATCGTCTTCCGCTGGACCAGGAGGCCCCGGTGACCACGGTTGAGAACTGCTGGGTGCTCGCCCGCCCAGACGGCACCCACATCGACAACGGCGACTACGTTGTGCACTTCGCGGACAAGACCAGAGCCGTTCAGGTAATCGCCGACGACCAGTCCGAGGACACCCTCGCCCCTGGCTGCTACCGCAACGCCACACCGCGTCAACTCGACCACCCGTGCATCAACGTCTCCTGCGGCTGTTGCGGTGAGACGTTCGACGAGTCCGGGGAGGGCTACACCGTCCACTTCGCGCCTGGAGAAGAGTCACTCGTCACCGAGGCCGAGTGGGCTGTCCGAAAGGACGGCACCTACCGATGCATCGAGTGCGGCCCCGAAGGCGACTGCGAAGACTGCCAGTCCGAGCGGGAGGCGGTGGCGAGCGATGCCTGAACTGGACGTGATCGGCCCCCTGCTCAGGGAACACCTCATCAGCTACTACGCGACCCAGATGGTTCTCACCGGCGGGGTGGGCGCTCTCGACGCGCGTGATGCCGCCGCCGAACTGGTGGACAACTCGGACCTGGGCGCCCTGCTGGCCGTCGAGGCGGTGGTGGGCGATGGAGGGGCGTGAACTCCGGCGTGTCCTTGACGCCCACCAGCTCATCGCCCGCGCCTACAAAGACGACCGTTTCCCCACCACCGGCCGGGGCGGTGACTTCCGCATGTTCGTCATCACCTGGATCTGGGTCATCCAGATCGAACGCTGCCCGAAAGACGACCGATGGGCTCGCATCACGAACGTGCTGGGGATACGGAACAACTTCCAGCTCCGCGAGCTGATCGCCTCCGACGCGCCCCGGTACGAGCCCGAAGACCGCGGCGCATGGCACGCGCCATGCCCGGCGCCGATGATCCGCCGTGACGGGCTATGCGAGCGGCGCGGCTCCATCCGTGTCCGCGTCACCAACCCGGAGGACGGCACCTGGCGGCCGGATTGGTATTGCTCCCGCCACCGCAAGGAAGCCCACCAGGCGCAGGAGCACGAGCGGGCGCTGCTCGCGTCCGGGAAGGTGCCGGAGCCGCTGCCGAACCGTGGCGGACTCGGCCCCTCCTACCTGCGGTGGAAGTGGGCCAACGTGTACCGGTGGGCGGCCGGTGCGATCTGGGAGCCGCCCGCCGTGGGCCTGTGCGCGGACAACTGGCCCGTCATGGCGAAGGTCATTGGCCAGGAGCCGCCCGCGCTGGAGTTGCTCGAAGGCGACGGTGAGGCGAGCGGCTGGCCGGGCGGTGCTCCAGGTCTACGTCTCGTTGAAGGGAGCGGAGGCCGTGGCTGACGCACAGAGGCAGCTCACCCGCGAGCAGGCCCGAGTCCTCTACCCGTTCCTGGAGGCGGGCCGACGCGGGCTCGCCGCGGCGAAGTGGCGGGTCGGTATGGACGCCGACGACCTGCTGGCACCCATCGTGCTCGCGGTCATCGGCGAGGTGAACCGGCGGGTCGTGGAGGGCGGGAAGCTCGATGAACGAGTGTCGGCTGCCGCGGGCCTGATGGTCGTCCCGGTCGCACTCCTCGAAGCCCTCACCGATTCCGAGGAGTGCGATTTCGACCATCACGGAGGCTGCCAAGCCCACGGATACCTGTCGCTCGAACCTGGCGAGCGCTGCCCGCAGGCCGAGCTCCGTGAGCTGCTGGCCACGGTGACCACCGACGAGGAGGACGGGGGCGACGACCGTGGCTGAGATCCCCCAGGAGGCCGTGCAAGACCTGTGCTGCCACGTGATCAACGAATTCAGCCGCCGCCGATGCACGGACGACCCCGCCGTTCGTCTCACCGCAGGGTGCGTTCACGAGCACGTCGGCTCCATCGTGGTGTGCCAGCATCACGCGGAAGGGCTGGCCACTGGCGAGGTGGGCTGCTGGCAGTGCGTCGAGGTGGACGGCCACTTCTGTGCCAGCGCCATCATCGGGAAGGAGCCGATCCATGGGTGACCGCAAGCCGTACGTGGTGCTCGTCACCGGGTCCCGCACCTTCAAGGACTGGCGCACCATGCGCGACGTCATGGCCGCGATCGTCACCGAGCACGGCCCCGACAGGGTGACGTTCCGGCACGGCCGGTGCAGCCGGGGTGCTGACATGATGGCAGATCGGCTCGCCCGCCAGCTCGGCGCGCACGTCGAGCAGCGACCCGCCGACTGGGACGTGTGCGCCGGCCCGAACTGCACGCCCCCGCACCGCAAGCAGCGGGGGGACGGGTCCACGTACTGCCCCGGCGCCGGGCTCCATCGAGACGCTGCCATGGTGGACGACGGTGCGCACGAGTGCCTGGCCTTCATCGACCCGTGCGCAGAACCCCGTTGCCGGGGCAAGAAGCCGCACGGCTCCCACGGCGCGACCGAAACGGCCCGGATGGCGGACGAGGCGGGCATCCACGTCCGCCGCTTCCCCGAGCCACAGCCGGTGATCGACCGGTTCGCGGGTCCGTACGAGGCGCTGTCGAACTTCGCCCGCATCCCCGTCACCATCTACTCCCAGCTCGAACAGCGAGAGATCACCTACCCGACCTCCGAGCATGCCTTCCAGGCCGCCAAGACCCTGGACGTGAACGAACGGGCGAAGATCCTGGCCGAGCCGGAACCGAAGGACGCGAAAATCCTCGGAGGCCAGGTGACGCGTCGTCCCGGCTGGGACGAGGTGATCCGGTACAAGGCGATGCGAGCCATCATCGTCGCCAAGTTCACCCACGACAGCCCGGCCGGCCGGGTGCTGCTCGGCACCGCGGACGCGTTCCTGATCGAGGGCAACCGGTGGCACGACAACCACTGGGGCGACTGCCGGTGCGGCCGGGCACGGTGCGCGCCGCCGGGCGCGAACTGGCTGGGCCGGATGCTCATGGAGCGCCGCGCCGAACTCACCACCTCCCTCCACCACCACTCACAGAAGGACGATCGCCATGCCTGAGACTCGGGACTTCCACATCGGAGACATCCTGTCGGTCACCACAGGCCGCCTCGTCTCCCCGACCCACATGGATGGCATCTACGCCATCCTCAACTGGATGACGGGAGACAACCTCTACACTCACCAGCTCCCCAGAGCCAAGAACGAATGCGAAGGGCCGCTCCTCGCCCAGCATCCCGACCTCTCCGCAGTCACCGTGCCCGACGAATTCGATGACGAGCTGCACGTCAAACAGTGGCTGGCCGAGCAGGTGGAACGTTTCGGGGAGTTCCGTCCAGTGACTCCGATCGACGCCGAACTGCACCAGCGCATCGACCCGTTCAGCGAACTCGGCATGATGATGGGCGGGGATGAAGGGGCGCCGCTGAGCGGCCAGTGACGTTCGTTGGCGGTTCCGCTTACGGTGGGGGCTCGACCACTTCCCTCGGTGGACGAGCCCCCACTTCGCGTGTGAAAGGGAAGGGCGGCTTGCATGCCGTGGGTTCGTGTCGATGACCAGTTCCCGGTCAACCGGAAGGTCCGGCCGCTGTCGGATCGGGCGTTCCGCCTGTATGTGAGCGCGTTGTGCTGGTGCAACGCGAACCTCACCGATGGGGTGATCGGGGCTCGTGAGCTGATGTACGTGAGTGACGTGTCGTCGCCGCGAAGGTACGCCGATGAGCTGGTGAACGCTGGTCTGTGGTCTAAAACAAACGACGGTTGGCAGATTCACGACTACCTCGAATACCAGCATTCAGCGATCAAGGTTCGTGAGGGGCGCGAGGCTAAAAAGGCACGTCAGGAGCGGTGGCTGGAGTCGCAGAGGCAGACGCGGGAGGCACAGCAAGACGCGTCTCAAGGCGCGTCGCAAGACGTGTCTGGAGACGACCCCCCATCCCATCCCACTCCCATCCCATCCCAACAGACGTTCTCTAATCACTCATCTGACGGACCGTATGCAGGTGATCAAGGACGGACGGATGGACAAGATTTCTTGATCGTGGACGAGATGATCCGCAGCGAACTCGCCGCACTCACCCCCCACCCGATCACCCCCGAGCACGCCGCCCACGTGCGGCAGCTCATCCTCAGTCGAGCCCGCACCCTCGTGAAGAACCCCCACCGGTACATCCAGCGCGCACTCCGCCGCGACCCGCACGCCTACCTCCCCGAGCAGCCCGCCGGCTACCGCGGTGTCGGCCGCATGTGCGGCAAGCATCCGTTCATGGCCGAACCGTGCCGGGCCTGCGCCGCCGATCGCATCGCCAAACCCTGACCACACCCCCGCGCTCGCTCGAAAGATCTCACCCAGGGACCACCCGCAGGCACCACGCGGCCGAGCGCTCACCTCCTCGTCGCTGACGGGGTTGACCTCACACCAGCCGAGAGAGCGACGCGAACGACGCGAGAGCGACGCGCCGCAACACCGCCGGAACAGTCTTCATAGTGGCGCGAGAGACGCGATCAGGCGCGGCCTGGCAGTGAGAGACCATGCCATGATCACAAACGCTCAGAGATGCACACAGACAAGATCCACAAGACGGAGTGGGGCCACAACGGCCCCAGGCATGCCGTTGGGGTCGGTGGGGTGCGAACCTGGCGTGTCAGCTTTGGTTGACGTCTAGAGGTTTGGTCGCGTCCGGAACGCAAGGTGGATTGCGGTGTTTCTGCTGGTGGCGTGAGTGTGCGTTTGTCCTGGTGGGCAACTTGGAGCACCAGCTTGACAACGATTTGATCTCGCTATGGTCCGAAATCTGGACAGCTTGTCATGCGCATCACAAGCTCTGAGCCATGCAGATCACACGCACGGCCACAGCGATCGGGAGGGCGGTCACGACCGCCGCTCTCGCATCCGCCATGGTCATCACAGCAGGCCACATCGCGCCCGGTCTCATGCCGGGCACGACCATGGCCAACATGGTCACCCAGGGTGGACGGGTGGCCATGGACCCCACCGTCATGCCGACGTGCCCCGACCAAGACCCCCCGGTCGTGTGCATCGTCGGCCCGCAGGGTCCCGCCGGACCTCAGGGTGAGACCGGACCTCAGGGACCTCAGGGACCTGCCGGACCGACCGGACCCGTAGGCCCGACTGGCGAGCCCGGACCGACCGGACCCGCCGGAAGCACCGGACCCACCGGACCGCGCGGCGAGCAGGGCCCACAAGGGCAGCAAGGGCCCGCCGGGCAGGCTGGCGCATCCGGCAAGCCCGGAAGCGCCGGACCGACCGGGGAAGCCGGGAAGCCTGGCAGTACCGGACCCATCGGACCGCAGGGACAACCCGGACAGACCGGCATCGACGGCACCACCGCGCAGAACATCCCCACGGATGTGGAGATGCCAACCCCGCGCATCGCATCCCCCACGGACGAGACCACGCCCACCCCCACGGGCAGCGTGTTCCTGAGCGGCCCAAGCCTGCCCTCCGCCACGACGACACGCGCCAACGACACTGACAACTGGTTCGCCCCCGTCGCATGGCTCGCGGTGATCCTCACCGGCATCGCCGCAACCTGTTACGTGGTCTGGCGTCGCCGCCACCGCGAAGCGCAGTTCGTTGACGGTTCCGCCAACGACTAACCAACCCCCCGCCCCCTCCCACCAGGGGAGGGGGCACCTACCCCGAAAGGGACCAGCAATGACCAGCACCAACACCCCCGCGTTCCAGATCACCGAAGACCTCCGCGCCGCCGTCCGCGCCGCCCTCACCGATCTGAACAAGGCCCTTGAAGGGCACACCGGCAACAACCCGATGCTCAACGCGTACCGTCTCCCCGCCGCCCGCGCGCCGCTGGCCGAGGTGATCGCCATCGTGGACAACGGGGGCACCCTGTACGACGGCCCCGCCCCGACCGCGTACGCGGCGATGGACAAGGTCAGCGAGGCGGACCGCGCCGGGTGGTACGTGATGCCCGACCGCGCCGGAGCCGCCGCGCGCATCGCCGCCACGTGCGGCAAGTACGGCATCCCCGCCGACCACCTGATCGCAACGCATGCGCCGTCTCAGGCGGAGGTCAAGGCCATGCTCGGCAGCGCCGACCCGCTGGCCAAGATGGCGGAGATCCACGCCGAAGCGGCCAAGCGCGACGCCGAGCGGATCAAGGCCGAGCGCACGAAGCGGATCAAGGACGCGGTTGCCGCCGCCAAGTCCCTGGCCAAGTTCAAGGGTGACCCCGCCCTGCCGTTCGCGCAGGCGATCGAGGAAGGGGCGGACCGCGCCGAACTGGCGCAGGCATTCACCAGCGCCGGACTCCCCGTGCCGCCGGAGGAGCCCGCCAAGCCCAAGCCCGCGCCGAAGAAGTAGCACCACCCCGCGCGCTCCCCGCGCCACCGGGGAGCGCGCACCCCACCACCAACCAGCCACGACCCACAAGGGGAGATCATGACCAGCTTGCAGGCCCTAGCGGTCAACACCGCCGCCGCCGTCCGGCTCAGCATCGCCGACCGTCACCAGCACCGGGAAGAGTGCGCCATGTGCCGCCCCGACCAGGAATGCCCCCGCGCAATGGCGATGTTCGCCGACCACCAAGCGCGCGTGCAGCGCGCCCGCTCCAACCTGCTCACCTACCTGCCGCACGGATCGGTGATCACCTACGCCGGAGCGCTTACCCGGATGCACGGCGAATGGTGGATCAACGACACGTGCGCCGACTGCGACCACACCGCGCTACGCCTCGTGCGGGGACGCGGCATGACGCTCTCCCACGTACTGCTCTCCGAGATCACCAGCACGCCCATCCTGCAACCCCGCGCGGGGGAGACGCTGCCCGCCGCGCGGGAAGCCGCACGAGAGCTGGCCGTGATCCTCACCATGGGCAACGTCACCCTTCCGATGATCGTGGACATCAACGGCCTAGGCGTGTGTACGCTCGCCTACCCGCGCGGCACCTACGACCACGAGATCAGCGTCGCAGAGTCCACGCGGACCGCCGAAGCGTCCTACACGCTGGCCGCGTTGCGCGCGGTTCCCGTGCTGGCCAGCGCCATGGCCAACGGCAACGCCGCAGGCGTCTCGGGGATCACGGAGCGCCTGCTCAAGCTGCGTGAAGCGGCGGCAGACGTGCGCCGCAAGAGCCGCTGAGCCGACCAGCGAAGCCCCCGCGCGAACCGCCGCGCGGGGGCTTCCGCACGTCCAAGATCACCCCCCGTGCCCCCCGCCGACCGGGCCGGCGGACGTACCTTGGTTTCGTTCATGCTGAGGGGTTTTGATCTTGCCCGGTGGGTTGTGAGTGTCCTGCGGTCTGCTCGGGGGCGGCGGCCGGGGTGGTCGCGGTGCGTTCAGGAGGCGAGCAGGTCGAGGTGGAACCCGGCGGCGATGAGGGCAAAGGCGAGCAGCCGTATCCAGTTCAGAGCTCGTCCGCCGCGTTGGAGGAAGTCGGCGATCTTTGGGAGCCAGATCCACGTCATGATGGGAAGGGTCAAGAGCCACATGCCGAAGAGGGCTCTCACGGCGAATTCCCAGGGGCCCATTGGCGCCCCCGTAAGGATCAACGCAATGGCGGAGATTCCGAGAATCAGCGTGGCAGGGACGGCAAAGTACACAATGATCCCCACCCCGTCCGCACGGCGGCGTACCACTCGCCCAAGAGCGCGGATGCGTTCGGGGCCGAGGATCTCCAGCAGGATGGTGCAGCCGCCGGTGAACTGGGCGATTTTCCCGATCCGGCCCCACCAGATCATGGGTAGGCCGAGCAGGTCGTTGCCGAGCGTGGATTGGCCGTCCAACCACATCTGCCATGCCTGTAAGTAGCTGATGTCCCCCATGATCGGAGTCTAGGTCTCGCGCGGCCCCGGCGAAGGGCTGTCGCCACGTGGAGGAGCATGGCCGAGCGTGCGGTTTGAGCCTGTGTGTGTAGGGTGTCCGCGTTCGAGGCGGCGCGCAGGGAGGGACTGGGATGTCGAAGGTGTGCCAGGGTCCGTGCAATCGGGAAGCTCGCGCAGTGTGGGCCGTCTTCCTGCGGGAGCGGGAGGCGCACGCGGACGCGGTCGATCGGTGGCTGGCCGAGGGCGGCGAGGGGGAGCCGCCGCGCGAGCCCGTCATGCCGGTGGTGGAGTGGCGGCCGGGGGAGTCGCTGCACTGCGGCCGGTGCCGGGCGACGGCGCGGCGTGCGCTGCTGGTGGTGGACGAGTTGGCCGCGGCGTTGGCGGCGCGGCCGGGCGTGGTGAAGGCCCAGTCGAAGTGGTCA
Source organism: Nonomuraea sp. MG754425 (assembly GCF_021699195.1). Taxonomy (GTDB): domain Bacteria; phylum Actinomycetota; class Actinomycetes; order Streptosporangiales; family Streptosporangiaceae; genus Nonomuraea. The sequence goes on from NZ_SSXE01000005.1 coordinate 47,340, forward strand.
AGGGTGCGCGGCACCAGGCCGCACGGCAGCATGTCGGGGGAGGCCGACGTCGTCCACACGGTGACGGGGGAGCTGCTCCGGCTGCGGCGAGACGTCGGCGAGCGCCTGGAGTTGGCCGACCAGGTGCCCGCCGGCCGGTCCGGGGTGGTGAGGTCTCGGTCGGTGACGTGGCTGGTGGACAAGCTCGACGCGGTGCTCGGCCTGGAGCAGTTGACCGTGGTGTCGGCGGTGCGCGATCCAGACGATCCGGTGGAGCTCGGCGTGGTCGAGTGGGCGCTCGCCTGGGAATCGAAGCTGCGGCGTCTGGTGGACGACGAGCCCGGCCACACGGTCGCGCGCTGCCCAGGCTGCGAGATGCGGAGCCTGGAGTGGAGGCAGCGGGCCGGCTACTACGTGTGCGAGAACTGCGGGCGCCACGTCAGCGAGGCGGACGCGATGGACCTGGTGTCTGAGGAGGCGGGAGCGTGATCACATGGCCGCGCGGCAGTTATGACGGGCTTATGACGGTCCCATGGTTGCCTATCAGGACGAGGGAGACCTAGGCGCAACACATCCAAGGACGATGGGGAAGGCAAACATGAGATCGCTACTAAGGCTGGCGGCCACGGCTGCGCTTGTTGCCGCGGGCACTGCTGGCATGGCCACGCCTGCCGAGGCCGTCTATGAGCCCTGGATTCCCGGAGAGTGGGGGACGCATGTTGCGACAACGCCCTACTTCAACGACGCGCGGAACTGCACCTGGGATCTGACGAATCGTGCCGCCCGAGCCTGCGCCACGAAGACTGCCGTCTACGTCGGCGACGGTGCGTCGGACAGTCGGTCCGCGGTGGGTGAGATGGTGGTCCACTGGCCTGGCTCCACCTCTAGGGTTGTGTGCCGCAACGGCGCCGGCTACGGCAAATGGGTCAAGTGCCCGATCGACGCAGACAGCGGTTACGTGCAGAAGATCGAGGTCGGCGCAGGAACGTACGGCAACGACGGCTACCACAACTTCAGGGCTCCAAGAGGGGTTTACCCGGCCTGAGTCGGGTGTGGAGATCGACGTCAACCTGTCGCCTCCTGGGCCAGCGGAACCCTCTCTGCGCGGTGGCGCGTCCTGATGGGTTCATGCGCGCCAGCCCTACTCCTTACCCCACACCGTGACGGGGGAGTGCCGTACCGGTACCGGGAGTTCCGGCCGGAGTGGCGAGCGACCTGAACCGCTGGCGGGCCGCCCCTCCAGGGCGGCCCGCAGCTCTAGCGGACAGGAACTTGCGCTACTTCAGCAGGGGCCGCGCGAGAACCTCGCTACCCCATCAGCTATACGCAGGTTCAGCCGGACCTGGTGGTGGAAGTCCTGGTAGACACCGCCCTGGAGGGGCACCGCCACCGACACCCCGTGAGGTACCTCCGGTTTCCCACCGATCTTGACCCGGCAGATGTGGTGGCGCAGCACGACGGCGTGGTGTGATCAGCTAGCCCTCTGACTCCGAAGCGCGTCGTTGAAGCCTGTCAGGTAGGCGAAGTGATAGTCCGCCATGTCACTGAGCGTGCAACTGTCCATCAGATCGAAGTGCTCGGCCAACTCCCGCTCCTGCCGGGTCCGCCGACCGTCGAGATAGTCCTGACGACCTAGAGCGGTCATTTTTCGCTTGATTATGGACCGCTTCAACCTCCCGGCAGGCCATCTCTCTGCCTCGGTCCGGCCCTGCACGAAGGCCCTGTGACAGGCGTTCATGGTGGAAAAGGTCTTGTGGTCGATGATGCCGAGCATCACGGCTACCGATCCAATGTCACTCGGCAAATAGCACGGAGCCGTGGCGTTCTCGACTCCAGCCTCTCGTGCTGCCCTCAGCAGGTCTTCGTCTACCTCTTGGCGCACTCGTCCCCCCATGGTCGCTGCGACTGATCGTAGGAGGGGAGCGCCTGCTGACGCGCCCGCCACCTCGCGATGATGGGTGCAAAGAGGCCACCTTTTGATCATCTGTTGCCGGAGACAAAGGGGCCATCTCGTTCCGAGGGCCACGAGGGCGACCTTGAGTACACGCTGCTCGGAGGATGGCCGCTCGCCCGCGACGAGGAGGCCGTCGAGGCGTTCCAGACAAAGGTCGCCAAGCACATCCACGCCTGACCCGGACGCGAGGAAGGCCCGCCGCGCTTCATCGCGCTGGCGGGCCTTCTGCGTGCTAAGGGCTACAGGTCGTTGGTCACCTCCTCGGCGTCCTCGGCCTCGGTCGTCTCCGGCTCCTCGTTCTCGGGGTCGAACGCGTAGTCGGTCATGGTGGGTCCTTTCGCGAGGGAAGAACTTGCTGGCTCTCACAGCATGGCGGTTCGTTGGCGGTTCCGCACACGTTCTCCGAAGACTCGTCGCTGACCTCGAACGTTGGCGGCACCGCCAACGGTTGCGCCCAATGGATCTTCTGTGTCACACTTCGTGCGGGCGGCACCCCTATGCCCAAGCGGACCCCCTTGTGAGCTGGGCTTCAGCGGAACGCGGGACTGGACGCGTTTCTGCCGGTGCGTGTGCCGCCCCCACACTTCCCCATTCGGCCGATCGCGTTCGCGTCTCTCCGGCCATCTCAGCGGCTCAATTTCTCCACGGAAGCGGGGTGAACGTGACCACGCTTGCTCCCGTGACCGCCCGTCAGGCCGCCGAACGGCTGGAGCGTGAGCCGTGCACCATCCGTAAATGGGCGCAGCGCTACCAGGCGCGCGTTCTCGGCCGCGCCGGGCGGGAGACCGTGTTCGATTTCGCTGACCTGGCCACGATCGAGTGGTGCATCTGGGCCAGCCGTGAGGTCCCGGCCACGGCGGAGGACCGCGACGAGCTACGCGCCGCCCGCCGAGCAGCCACCGCGTGACTAGTTGCCCGGCTGTCCAGGCGCGATGGCCCTTGGCGTCGGTTACGGTTCCCACGGCACGACGGTCGTGCGCGGCACGTCGAGGTTTGCTCACCCTCACTCGCCCCTCGCGTACTCGAACAGGCCGGCGCGGCGGCCCGCGCGAAGGTAGTGCAGAGCGTCCACCGCGGACATCTCCTGGTCATGGGGTGTCAGCTCGTCGAACGTGTCCAGGTACGTGGCCTCGTGGGCAATCTGCTGGCGGGCGGCGGCCAGCTTGCGGGCGTCGTCGTACTCGGCCTGGTTGGCGAAGGGCCATCTGGGGCTCTTGACGCCGGGCTGCGAAGTGCCTTCCATGTCGCTCATCTCCGGATCGTCCCACCGGCACCCCACCCCTCGCAGGCAGAAGGAGCACCCTCATGCAGATCAAGCCCCGCGTCCGCATCGTCGGCGCCGAACGCCACCAACTCGCCCAGGTCCTCGCCGGCCGCTACGCGGCGGGCGAGTCGATCCGCGAGCTCGCGGTGTCGGTCGGCCGCTCATACGGGTTCATCCATACGCTGCTGGAGGAGGCGGGCGCCGAGATCCGGCACCGCGGCGGCAACCAGCGCACCCGCCCCACCGCCGCGTCGGCGGCCGAGGCCGGGAAGTGACGGCCGCCGAGCACGCCGCTGTGAAGGCGGGGGAGATGCTGGACCAGGCCGCCGCTCAGCCCCTGAGCACCGAGTACGTTGCCAACTGCGGGGCTATCGCGGAAGCCTGGATGCGGCTGCACGCGGTGCTCGTCACCGGCACGTTCATGAACGGCCACTGATCGTGCAGGGTCCCCAGGACTTGTCCAGGCGGCGCACCACCGTGGGGAACCCTGCGCCACCACTCGGTGGGCGCCGCGACTACTTCCGATGCGCCCAGAGCCACCGGATGATCACGTAGTGGCCGATGACCTGGGTGACCAGGAGGAACACGCCCTCGGCGATGGCGCGCACCTGAGGGAGCATGGAGGAGACGACGGTCAGGAGTTCAGACATGGCAATCCCACCTCGCCGGACTCCACCGTGAGTCGAGTTCCTACTGCCCTGGCTCCGTACTGCGGGTCGCTCTGTCCTAGCGGGGCGGAACTCGTCGGTAGATCCGGTGATGCAGTCGCTGTCCAATGTGTCTGATACTCCTGAATGGGGCAGGGCCGGAGCCTACGCCGCCGCTGCCTCGCCCCCAGTCTGCACAACGATCCGCCGGGCACTGTCTTGGTCACCAGGAATGTCACCTCCAGGACACACAAGAGCCCGCCGACACAAGGTCGGCGGGCTCCGATGGTGCAGACGGCTATTTTGGCTGGTCGGTCAGCCAGTGGAGCGCTGTCTCGTAGACCTCGAACCGCGTCTCGGCGTCGGCCCCGTTGTCCACGATCGTCTTGCTGACCGTGGCGTTCGGATGACTCGCGCTGGGGAGCTTCACGTACGGCTTCGCGCCGGTCTTGATCACCTTGAACCCGCCCTCGGCCGCGTGCGCGCGCACGTCCTCCGGGGTGCGCAGGCGATGCAGCGTGCGCGTCATCCTCGCCCCCTACCTGACCATCTCGACGCCGCGTGCCAGGCCCCACATGCGCAGGCCGAGCTCCTCCGGGTCATCGCCCTCCAGGTGTTCCCGGTCGCCGACCTGCCGGAACAGGCGAGCCACCTCCCTGGCCGCGCTGCGTGCGCTGCCCCGAGGGATGTCCGCCAGGCCCGTGCTGGCCGGCTCGGTGTAGGTGACGTCGGAGTAGTGCAGCTCGACGGCGCGGGCGGCGACGCCGAAGCGCTCCTTCTGGCCACAGTCGTTGCACGTGGCGGGCTGGCCGCCCCAGACAGCGCGGGTGAGCGCGGCATCGAGGCTGAGGTCGAGGTCGCCGAGCATGACGTCGGCCGCCCGCTCCAGCACGTAGGCGATGCACACGAAGCTGGCCATCAGCGGGCACCTCCCCTCTCCAGGCCCCTGCTGTAGATTGCGGACATGACCGGGTACGCCTGGTTGAGCGGGATCGTCACCTGGTGCGTGGTGGTGGTGTCGTACCGCACGCCGATCTTGACGCCGTCCTTCTCCACCGATACGTCGAGGTATGGACCCTCCTCGGCATCGGAGGCCCAGATGGTGAGGGCCACGTGGGCGTCGGGCTCGGCCAGGAGGTCGATCAGCCTGACGACCGCGAGCGCGCTGATGCCGACTTGGTGGCCTGACACATCCAGCACGACCGCGCCCTGTGGAGCATCGGCCGGCGGGCTCGGCACGTCGAGGTACGTGCCGTCTGGGCTGTTGTAGGTGTGATCACTCATCGGTGGTCGCCTCCGGGTCGGTCCCGACGCAGGCGACCATCTGCTCCCAGGTGTGCTGGGTGTACAGCTTGCCGCAGTGGCAGAGGGTCAGGATGTCACTCACTTTCGGTGACCTCCTTGATGGCCGCCCGCACCCGGTCGGCCTGGTCGTGGGGGAGGACCACCGCCGCGTTGGCCCCGCAGGCCGGGAACCCGACCCTGAGCTCTAGGCCGTGCTCGTCGGAGGTCGCGGTCACCCACGCTTGGCCGTCCGGGTCATCGACCGTGAGTGTGAGCTGCCGGTGGTTGGCGTTCGGGCCGAGCATGCCGAGCAGCAGCCCGAGGTCGTGGGCCTCCAGCCCGAACACAAGGCCGGAGACGTTGACGATGACGCTGCCGGGCGGCGCGTCGGGGAGCGCGTCGAGCACGTCGAAGTACGTGCCGTTCGCGTCGATGTAGAGCGATGTGTACTTGAAGGGAGCCGTGGTGGTCTCAGGCATTCCACACCACCACGACGTCGGGGTGGGCCGGGCAGGCGCCCATGTCGGAGTGCAGGTGGTACGTGCCGGTCAGGGCGCACGCGGTGCGCGGGTCGGCCGCGCATTCGTAGACGCACAGGCAGTGCATGGTGTATCCCTTTCGCGAGGAATTGGGGTCACCGTAGAACTGGCATCTGTCGTCTGTCGGGCATCTCGCGAAATTCGTCGAACACGCAGAAGCCCGCCGACGCCGCGGCGGGCTTCTGATGATGTGGCGCAGGTCAGCCCAGGACCGTCTTCCTGGCCAGGTCCTCCACCTCCTGCGTGAGCGCCCGCTCGTACGGCAGATGGGTGAACGTGCCGATTGGGTTGTCCTCGTGGAAGACCGTGTACTTCTCGGGGGAGCGCATGTCGTACGCCACGGTGTAGGAGTGGCCGCTCACCTCGAACGCGCTGATGTCGTGATGCATGGTGGTATCCCTTTCGCGAGGAATTTCGACGCCACCGTACGACCAACTCCTGCTCCCTGTCGGGCATCAGCTCGAAAACGCCGCTGGCGGCCGTCTCCGACGACCGCCAGCGCTAGGTGAGGGGCAGGAACCGCGTCAAAGACGCTGGGCCCACGGTGCGAGCACCATGGGGGCGAGGTCCGTGAGGTCGAAGCCGTTGAGCGCCAGGATGATCACGGCGGTCAGGGCGATGAGCCACGGCAGGGTGCGGATGAACGTCTGGAGGACGTCCGCGGGGATGGCCACGGTGAGCGTGGCCCGGTTGTCGGGCTTGTCCGGTGGGCCGGACGGCGCGTTCTTTGGCACCGGCACACTCCTTCGAGTTGGGGAACTGAAGTTGGCGCCGGGCACAGAAAGCGCTGGTCAGCCGTGTTTACCTCGGTTGTGTTGCACGGCTGACTTCCGATAAGTAACATGTTCGTGAGTGTTAGCATGTACTTAGCGCTGCACCTCCTGGAGGCCCGGCGTAGTGCGTAAACGATTCTGGACTCGCTGTCGCTAGCAGCGAGCCAGAATCGTATCCAGGATATCGCGATTCCCGGCCTGTCCGCCTGACCTGCGCCTTACCTCGGCAATGACCGTGTGTCAGCAGCCGTGTGGAGAGTATGCCCCCAGGCCGCAGGCGCAGTTCGTAGGCCATGCGGACAGGCTTCGGCAGGGTTCGTTCATGGTCGCGCTCATTCGTCCACTGTGAGCTTGTCGATCGCGGCCTGGCGGTCGGCGTCGGTGGGCAGCGTGTAGCGACGAGCGGTCTCGAGAGAGTGGCCCAGCAGTTCGGCGATCGTGACGACGTCCACACCTTCGCGGGCGAGTTTCGTGCCGAGGGTGTGCCGGAGCACGTGGGTGGTGAAGTCTTCGTCGCGGCCGACTTCGATCCCGGCCCGGTCGGCGATGCCGTTGAGCACGTCGGTGGCGGCGCGGGCGGACAGCCGGCGACCGCGCACGTTGAGGAACAGCGCCTTGGACTCGTCGGTACCGCGTAGTGTGGCCCGCTCCTTCAGCCATGTCTCCAACTCGGCGCGGAGCTTGGCGTGCAGGTTGACCTCGCGATACTTGCCGCTCTTGCCCATGCGGACGATGAGCACGCCCTTGCGGGCGCTGATGCGGAGGTCATCGAGGTCGAACGCGACGAGCTCGTGGATGCGAGTGCCCGCGTAGAAGGCGGTGTAGCCCATGGCGCGGTCGCGCGGAGAGGACAGTTCGGCCTCGCGCAGGAATCTCACTTGGGCACGCTGATCGAGGGCGCGAGGGGCGAGGTTCGGCAGCTTGGTGCGCTTGGCGGTGGCTGGACCCAGGCCGAGGCGGCGGTTGAAGTCGTCGATGGCGGTCAGGTGCGCGTTTACCGTGGTCGGCTTGCGCTTGAGCACGGTCAGGAGATGGGCGCGGTAGTCGCGTGCGGCCCAGTCGCGGGCGGCGGGGTCGGTGAGGGGGTCGCCGTCGAGGTTGGTCGCGTCGAGCCAGGCGAGGTACTGGCGGACGCGGGAGAGGTAGTTCCGGCGGGTGTCGTCGTCGAGTCGGAGGAGCGGGTCGGTGACGGCGGTTTCGTAGTCGGCGTAGACGCCCGCGTAGCGGCCGGGGACGGGTGTGGCAGTGGCTCCTGGGCGTCGTCGTGTGGGGCGTTGGGACGTTACGGGATCTTGGTCTCTAATATCAGAAGTCATTTCGGCGTCCTGTTCGCCTCGGGGAATCGGAATATCAGAAGCCGCACCTGGACCGCGCTTCTTATATTCACAAGTATCTGAAGTTTGGCATCTCGTTGGCGGAAGCGCCAACGAGCGCTACGATCGCGAGTAAATCAGTCTCCTCGCGAAAGAGATGATCATGGATCACATCGAGACCGGAGGGGCCGCCCGCTACGGCCGCTCCATGCGGCCGGTCGCGGTCGGTGACACGGTGGACGAACTCGAACTCTCTGCACTGGACAAGGCGCGGGCGGCATTTCCCCCGAACGTTCGCCTGGAGATTGTGCCGGACTACGAGATCTACACGGTCCCCGGTGACGGCGGCTTCAGTTCCTTCCCCGGAGTTCTGGAGTCGGGCAAGACGTACTACAGCCACATCACGGTACGCGAGGTGATCGCGTGATGAGCCGTCCCATCATCACCGCTGTGGCGGAGGTCGAAGCGCTGGCCGCCCGGCGACGCGCTGGCCTGACCATCCTGGGCGTCAATCTCGACAAGGCGAAGGGCATCCTTCGGGGCCTGTCCGCTTTCGCTCCCACCACCGTTTACGTCTCCAAGCGTGACGAGGGTGTCTATGTCGAGCACGCCGACTCCGGGCTCATCGCAGAGCTTCGGGAGGAACTGCGCGTCGGGGGGTGGGCGGTCCGATGACGACCTTCAAGATTCAGCAGGAAGTGCTGGCCAATCACGAGTTGCCCAAGCCGTTCTTCGCGGACGAGTCCGGCGCCATCGGTCGCCAGGACGTCTGGAAGGGGAACCCGGCGCAGGTCATCGGCTTCCAGTACGATCCGGATCTTCCCGAGATCGACCTGCTGTGGGATGACGCGATCCAGGACCCCGACCAGGCGTCGGGCATGTACCTCGTCACGGCCGACGCGGACGGGAACTTCAGCACGCACACGATCCTCGTGGAGTCGCTGACGGTCGTCACCCCTGCGGGCGGTGAGTCCCGATGAGCAACCTCGACCAGCTCACGCACGAGCCCGCCGACGACGACCGCATCGAGCACCTGGCCAGGATGGCGATGGAGTACGCCGCCACCGACCCGGACGACGACGCACAGATCCTCTTCCGCCTGAACCACTCCTCGTTCATGGGGCAGTTCATGGGGGCCGTGCTGGTCCGGCTGCGTGACGCGGAGACGAAGCTGCGTGAGGTGTCGGTGGCGGGCCGCCGCGACACGGCGCTGAAGCTCGCCCGCGACTTCGAGAAGTGGGCGGAAATGGAAGACGACGACGCCCGCCGGGCTGCGTACGATCACGCGGCGATCACCGCTACCACGCACGCGGAGTTCGCCGCGGCCGAGCCTCTGCCGGGCGGTGAGGTCCGGTGAGCGAGCAGGCGACCATGACCGTCCGAGTCCGCGACCGTTCCGCCGAGTCCCCGTGGGGGTCCGGCCCCACCAACCCGATCGTCCGCACGGTGACAATCTCCGCGTACTGCCCCGTGTGCGGAGAACTGCGGGGCACGCCGAGGAACCTCAACCAGTGCGACGACGGCGCGCACTACTCGTCCGACGTCTGGACCAACCCGTGCGGGCACACGGACATGTACGCCGACGTGGTCAAGGAGGCCAAGGAACTCGCGACGGCCCAGGCCGGTGAGAGCCGATGACCGCCCAGGAGCGCATCTTCCTCAACGAGGACCTGCTGCTCACGCTGGACCAGCTCGGCAATCTGGAGCGCGCCGCCCACGACGTCGGGAAGTCAACGGCCGAGGTGCTGGCCATGCTCGCGGGCCGGGTGCAGGTGGACCCCGGAGGCCGGCTCGCCCTGTCCGGCGAGTGCGACGAGGACGACGAGGACGAGAGGGCTGAGACCCCATGCGTCCCATGAGCTGGGTGGAGATGGCCGAGCGGCCACGCAATGAACAGCTCGCATTCGTCCGGGCGGGCACGCAGATCTTGGTCTCCAAGATGATGCTCGTGACCGGTCTCACCGAGGGGGAGATCGCGCGGGCGGTCATGGAGGCCGCCAACCTCGACGGCGTGGCGAGCATGTCCGGCCGGGTGACGAGGATGAGTAGATCGGAATGATCTTCGTGTGCTGGCAGGTTTCGCGACCTGCCAGCACGCGCGGAATGGTCTTCATCGTGGCCGCTCGCGGCCTATCTGACCTGGTCTGATGGTCAGCGTCGGTCAAGACGTGAGGCGCTGAGATTCGCTCTTAGCGCCTCACGTGCTTCAAGGCGAGATCACGGAGCTGCTGGCATTCGACGGTGCTGTCAACTGCGCCAGGCGGTGCAGCCACCGTCATTGGCGCAATAGCGCCATTGACCATTCCAGAACGCCGTAGTGCCTGCCCTGGCATAGCTGACGCTTCGGTAGGCAGCTTCGCTTCCACCCAGGGAACTGCATGCGCTTGGAGTGCAGAATTGGGCGACGATCCAGTAGCGCGTTCCTGTCCCCGAGTAGCAGTAGCCGGTCACTATATGGCCATCGCTGGAGCCTATGGCGGCCTCGCAGTTGGATGGGGCTGCCGCCTTGACCATCTGTACGGTGGAAGCGGCCCCTGCTGTGGATGCTGTCGCTGACTGCGCTGGCAGTGCGATGAGAGCTCCGGTCGCCGCCATGGCGAGGACGGCGGTCTTAATCAGAGATTTCGTCTTCATGTATTCCCTTCGATTGAATGAGGGCGTGAGGCCGGTTGACTAAGCGGTGTGGCACCGCACTCTTCACCATCAATCACCGAAGATTGCTTGGACAGGACAGCGGCCGGACATTCGGCGGACATTTCGCCACGTCGGTACCTGGTCGTGCAGCCTCGTGGCTCCCAGCAGCTCACTGGCTGGCGGATCCAGACACCACACGCGCGATTTGGAGGTTTCGTTGCGTCGTATTGAGTACATGCCCCTCCCCGAGATTGTGCGGGCCGTGCGGAACCCAAAGGAGCACGACCTCTCGGTCATCAGGAAGTCGATCGAAAAGTTCGGGTGCACGATCGCCGGAGAGCTGGACGACCGCACCGGCCGCCTAGTGGCCGGGCACGGCCGGCTGCTCGTGCTGGAGCAGATGCAGGTCGAGGGCAAGTCGCCGCCCGAAGGCGTCAAGGTCGCCGACGACGGCGTGTGGCTGCCGCCCATCCTGCGCGGCTGGTCGTCCCGCTCCGACGCGGACGCGGAAGCGTACCTCGTGGCCAACAACTCGACGTCGGAGCGCGGCGGGTGGGACCGCGGCGCGCTCGCCGACATGCTGGCCGACATCTACCAGGCAGACGAGGAGCTGCTGGCCGTGACCGGCTACGACCCCACGGACATCGAGGACCTGGTGCCCGCCGACCTCGGGGAGGCGCCCCCCGCGCCGGTCCCGACGCCGGGGCCGGCCGAGCGCGTCGAGCCGCCGGACGTGTGGGGCGTCATCGTCACCTGCGAATCCGAAGACGAGCAGGTCGAACTGCTGGAGCGGCTGGCCGCCGAGGGCCGCTCCGTCCGAGCCCTCATGTAGAAGGAGCCGCTGTGCGCGCGGACATCACGCTCGCTACCCCCGTACGCCGCACCGCCAGAGTCCTCCAGTTGCAGGGCATGTTCGACGTGCCGCTGGAGGAGAAACTCAGTGCCTCGTGGTCGGTGAACCTGCCGATCGAGGAACGGAAGTGGAACGTCGGCCTGCTCGTCGGCCCGTCCGGGTCCGGGAAGTCCACCATCGCGAACGAGCTGTGGCCCGGCCGGCTTGTCAAAGAGCACCCGTGGGGGGATCGGGCGCTCGTGGACGACTTCCCGCTGGGCATGGGTATCAAGGACATCGTCGGCCTGCTGACCGCCGTGGGACTGTCGAGCCCGCCCGCGTGGCTCCGGCCGTACAAGACGCTCAGCAACGGGGAGGCGTTCCGCGCGAGCATGGCCCGCGCGCTCGCCGAGCACAAGGGTCTGCTCGTCGTGGACGAGTTCACGTCCGTGGTGGACCGGCAGGTCGCCAAGGTCGCTTCTCACGCTGTGGCGAAGGCTGTCCGCCGCGATGGGCGGCAGCTCGTCGCGGTGACGTGCCACTACGACGTGGTGGACTGGTTGCAGCCGGACTGGGTGTACGACGTGGCCACCGCGGCGTTCAAGTGGAGGTCGGTTCAACCCCGGCCACAGCTCCAGCTCGACATCCACGCGGCCGACCGGAGCCTCTGGCAGATGTTTCGCCACCATCACTATCTGAGCAGCGACATCAGCAATGCCGCCCAGTGCTTCGCCGGGTGCATCGACGGCAAAACGGTAGCTTTCGCTGCCTACAGGCACTTTCAGCATCCGAAGGTGCGTGACATCAAACTCGGTCACCGCCTGGTGGTGCTGCCGGACTTCCAAGGACTGTCGATCGGCGGGCACCTGGAAGACTGGATCGGCCAGCACCTGCATGCGCAGGGGTTCCGGTACCGGAATGTGACGTCGCACCCGGCGTTGATCGCCTACATGGAGCGCAGTGCTCGGTGGCAGCGGCAGGGCCGCGCCACCAAGCTCCACACGTCCTCGAAGCGGCGGAACCAGCACGCGAACACGCTGGACCCGCGCCGGCTTGGGCTGGTGTCGTTCGAGTACATCCCGCCATCGCGGCCGACGCATCAATAGGAGGCTCAGCGCATGTGGAACGAGTCGGCGACCTTCCGGGCCGCCGCAACGAATGCATGAGGGAGCTCCGGGAGTGCACGCTAACCGGACACTCCCGGAGGTAGCCCCATGCTGGCCGACTTGGCAGTCAGTTAGACATTCTGTACGCAGTCGCGGACGATCCGCGCGTTGAACGGATAGACCAAGTTCTCGATGTTGTACTTGGTATCTTCGGCACCTGGAATCGTGCCCATGAGGTGCGCGAGTTCGTGGAGCATGATGAGGACTCGCTCCTCAGGGTCGCTGAGCCGCTCCTTTTCAGACATCAGGTAGGTGTGGTGGCCTGCCGGCTGTTCGCCGAAGTACTTCTTGAAGAGAGTGATCCATCCGCCCGTACCGCTGAATTTCGAGACGGCCGGAGCCGTCTTGCTGGTCCCCTCAACCAAGGGGCTCTCGTGCAACGGGACCAGTTTGATGTTCCCCTTGTCGAACACCGCGCTCAGGACCTTGCGGGGGTCGGGCTGGCCTGGCTTCGCTGCTTCGAGCTCGGGGCCCACCTTAATGTTCCCCTTGTCGAACGTCACCTTCAGCCCTTGGCTGATCAGGTTGCGGCATTTGTTGTCGGACTTGACCAGGCGGGCGTGCGCGCCGTCGTAACCCTGTTTGAACATCTGCAGGTCGGCCTCGGTGTAATGCGCCTCCAGGGCTGGAGCCGAGTCGGTTTCTTCGGGCGCAGACTCTTCTTCCGGCAGCAGCACTTCGTCGTCGTTGACGAGTTCGTCGGCCGGTTGGTCCTCCTCGATTGGCTCAGGTGTGTCGTCCTCCTCTTCGGGCGTCAGATCGAGCAGGGCTCCTTCGCTGTCGGGGTTCTCCGAGCAGAAGAACACGGCTTCCTCATCACACAGGTCTGCGGTAGCCGGGCTGACGGCCACGTAGCCGCCACCGACCACGATGGCGAGCACAGCGGCAGCCGCTAAGACTCGGCGACGACCCTTCGGTCGGGTTTCCTGGCTCATGGTCCCTCCTTCGAGACGGGGATGTCCCTGTCTGTTGTAGGGCCCAGCCTGATGACCAGCCAGGTGAGAACGGATGGCCACTGTTGACCATCGAACTCGGCTGACTGGTCAACAAAGCGAGGTAAGCAGCACCTCAGGTCAGCCAAAACCCCGGCCGCCCGACGAGAGAACGGAGAAATAGATCATGATCGTGGATATTCGGCAGTACGAGCCCAGGAACGCCGTCGTGGAGGCGGTCGAGGTGAACGGACTCGACCTGGACGACATCGTCGTCTGGATCAACGAGACGTCCAAGCTCAAGGGCATCGTCGGGCAGCCCGCGCTGCGCGGTCGGTCCGCCGAGTACATCGACCTTCAGACGCCGGAGGGAATGCTGCGCGCCGTCCTGGGCGACTTCATCGTGACGGACGGAGCGGGCTCATTCTGGAAGATAAGCCGGTCGGTGTTCGAGCGCAGTTACGCCCCGCACGTCGGCGGCGAGGGGGAGTAGTGCGCGTTCAGGTGCTGCGGCTGCCGCTGTATGAGATCGGCGGCGTCAGCGAGGAGCCATTCGCGCTCATCATGGACCAGGCCCCGGCCGAAGGCGACGGCTGGTCCACGCCCACGCTCGCGGTGTTCGCCGAGCAGATCGGCGCCCGCGGCGTGTGGGTGACCGGGCAGACGGTGGAGATCGTGGAGCCGCACCTGCCCGACGTGGTGGACCACCTGCTGGCCGTCGATGTGGCGGCTGACGACGCGGACGGCGGCGGCGAGTAGCACGTTGGCGGAACCGGCAACGGACGGAGGCGAGTTCTGGCGATGGCTGACGAGCAGCGGAAACTGGAACTCGCCCGGCGGCGTAACCAAGCGCTCCAGATGCGGATCGCCGGCGTCTCGCCCACGCTGATCGCGGAGCGGCTGGGCTACAACAGCCCGCAGGCGGCCTCTGGCGACATCACCGCCGCTCTGAAGCGGGCCGCGAAGACGGAAGGGCTCGCGGCCGAGCATCTGCTGCACCTGGAGTTGTCCCGTCTGGACCGGATGCTGGCCGCGCTGTGGCCGAAGGTGCTCAAGGGAGAGGTGCAGGCGGCCGAAACCTGTCACAAGATCATTAGGACTCGAGCCTCGCTGACCGGCGTGTCCGAGCTGAACCGCAACGGCGCCCCGGACAACGACATGGCGTCGCTGCTCGGCGCGATGCTGGCCCAGCTCCAGCAGCGCTACCAGGTGCCCGACCCTGACCTCGACGCCATCACGGCGGCCGACATGCACGCCGAGGTCGTCACCGGCGAGGTGCTGTACGACGACGCCGGAGGCGAAGCATGACCGGCGGCACGCTGGGCCTGGCAGTGCGGCTGTCGCCCAAGCAGGAACGCTCGATCGCCGAATCGAACGCACGCCTGAACATCTGGCAGGGGGCCATCAGAAGCGGGAAGACCATCGCTTCGTTGCTGCGCTGGCTCGCGTTCGTCGCCAACGCGCCGCGCGGCGGGTCACTCATCGTCGTCGGCAAGACCGCCGACACGATCAGCCGGAACATCTTCGACCCGCTCATGGACCCGGCGATCACGGGGCCGCTCGCCGCACGGATCTCCTACACGCGTGGCGCCCCGACCGCGACGATCCTGGGCCGCAAGGTGGAGATCATCTCGTGTGCGGACGCCCGCGCCGAGACCCGGCTGCGCGGCATGACCGGTGTCGGCGCGTACGTGGACGAGATCACGCTGATCGAGCGCCCGTTCTGGGACATGCTGCTCAGCCGGTTGAGCGTGCCGGGCGCGAAACTCTTCGGGAGCACGAACCCCGACAGCCCCTCGCACTGGCTGAAGCGCGACTTCCTCGACCGGGCCCACGACCTCGACCTGCGGTCGTGGCACTTCCGCCTCGACGACAACCACGCCCTGGACCCCGCTTACGTGGCCGCGCTGAAGAAGGAGTACACCGGCCTCTGGTACAAGAGGTTCGTGCTCGGCGCCTGGGTCATGGCCGAGGGCGCGATCTTCGACATGTGGGACGACCACCGCATGATGGTCCACGAGCTGCCGCTGATGGAAAAGTGGCTCGCGGTCGGCATCGACTACGGCACCGCGAACCCATTCGACGCCGTCCTCATCGGCGTCAGCACCCCGGACCAGGCCGGGCAGCGCCGCATCTACGTCGCCAGCGAATGGCGATGGGACTCCCGCGTGCAACGCCGCCAGCTCACCGACGCCGAGTACTCGATGCGGCTGGCCGACTGGCTCGACGGCATCCCGGACACCTACGGTCCAGGCACGCACGGCGTCCGTCCTTCCTGGCTGATCGTAGACCCGTCCGCCGCGAGCTTCGTGACCCAGCTCCACCACGACGGGTTCCGGCCACAGCAGGGCGACAACTCGGTGCTGGACGGCATCCGGACCGTGTCCAACCTGATGGCCGCCGACCACCTGCGGGTGCACGCCTCCTGCCGCTACCTCCTTGACGAGATCGTCGGCTATGCCTGGGACGACAAGAAGGCCGAACGCGGCGAAGACGCCCCGATCAAGGAACACGACCACAGCGTGGACGCGCTCCGCTACGCGCTCCACACCACGCAGGCGGCATGGATGCGGCTGTTGGAGCCCATCCCCGCCTACTGAAGACGCGCGCCCGTCCTGGGGAGTCCGGTTGTGGCGGTCGGCACCACCCAGGGCGGGCGCGCCGCTCCGCGCGACCCCCGTGACGCGCGTCGAGCCCCCGGTGCGGCCCGCGCCGTCCAGCGCCGTTGAGGGGCGGCACGGACATGCGCGGGCCGCACCGCCGGACCAGACGATCCCAACCCATTGGCATTGGCGAGGAGCTGCCGTGTTCACCAACGACCCGATCACATGGAAGGCCGTCTGGCGGCTGGAGAAATACTGGGGCGACAACACCGGCCCCGAGGCGGTGCCGTACGACGCGATCGAGCGCGAGGGCAACCTGCTCATGCACGGAGGCGCGTCGGCCCTGTGGCAGATGCTGCTCGGCAACGGCACCACCACGGCCGGGCAGCCGCTCACCTACTTCAACGCGGCCAACGCCCACCTGAGCGTCGGCGACTCCACCACGGCAGCGGCGGCCACACAGACCGACCTCCAGGCGGCGACGAACAAGCTCCGCAAGCCCATGGACGCCACCTACCCGCAGCACGCGGACGGCAGCACGCCGACGAACGCGACCATCACGTTCCGGGCCACGTTCGGCACAGCAGACGCCAACTGGACCTGGAACGAGTGGGGGATCTTCAACGCTTCGGCGGGCGGCCGGATGCTCAACCGGAAGGTCGAAAGCCTCGGCACCAAGACGTCGGCCGCCTCCTGGGTGCTGACGTGCTCGCTGAGCATCGCCTGACCCATCCCCATCTCACGCTCGCCGCGTCGGGAGGTCGATGATGGCGCAGGTCCGTGACAGGAAAGCCGGAGCGGGCAGCGGAGCCTCCTTCTCCACCCTGACCCCGGCGTTCCAACCTGGCGACATCCTGGTCGCGGCACACAGTTGCGACATCGGTACCCCGGCCAACATGTCGATCAGCGGCACATGGAACGAGATCCCACCCATCGGGATGGTAGGGCCGACGTTCAACACCCGCGCCTACTGGAAACCGGCCGGGTCGGACCCCGCCAGCTACACCTTCACGCAGGACAGCGGCGCCGATGGTGTCGCTGTGATCGCGTCCCTGATGGACCTGGCCGGGACCGCGCCGCTGAACCTGGGCGAGAGCTTCGTCCTCAACGCCGCCACCATGACGGCGTCGTCACTGACGCCCGCAGGAGCCGGCGACCTCGCACTCATCTGGGCCGGGGCCGTCGCCAGCCCTGGCGCGGCACGCACCTGGAGCGGCCCCGCCGGTTGGACCACGGAGATTCAACGCCAGTCCGGCATCTACACCGCAGGCATCATGGTGTCCAAGGTACTGACGTCGGGCGAGCCGACCGGCGCCGCGACGTTCACCGCGTCGGGCGCCATGTATCGCGGCCAGACGCTGGTGCTGACCTTCCGCGCCGGAGCATCAGCCGTCCAGAAGAACGGCAGCGATGCGGCAGCGGCCAGCGAGCAGGGAACCGTGCAGGCCCAGCTTGCACGCACCGATGCCGCCGCCGCAGCCGACAGCGGGCAGGCCGCGCGCCTGGTCGCCGACCAAGCCGTACTCGCCGAAGCCCGCACGATCGACGCGGCGGCGCAGCGGCTCGACTCCGCCCAGGTCAGCGACACGGCGGCCACGGCGGGAGCGGCGGGCCGAGCCGAGACCGGTGTGGCTGCCGACGCTGCGCACCTCACCTCCGCGATCAGCCAGGCCGACACTGCTGCCCTGTCGGAGTCGGCCGCGTTGACGCTCACCACCCACGACCAGGCCGCCGTCACAGACGGCGCGGGCAACCAGGAGATCCTGGGCCCGCTCGTCGGCGACGCCGTCACCACGATCGAGGTTGCGGCTCTGGCCGCTCCCACGGCGGTTGGTGACGCCGCCGGCCTGGGTGAGACGGCACGGGTCGATGTAGGACGCTCCACATCCGACTCCTCAGCCGTGATCGAGCAGGCCGTGGCCGGGCCCCTCACTGCCGAGACCGGGACCACGTCCGAGACAGCCACCGTGCGCGTGCTGCTCGACCGAGCCGACGCCGGGGCTGTGGCGGACGACGCGGCGGCCGGCCAGCCCACGGGGGTGTCGGACTCGGCCGCGCTCCTCGAAACCGCGCTTGTCGTCGATCTCGGGCGGGAGATCACCGGCGTGGACGGGCCACACCGGACGTGGAGCGCCACCCTGGCGCGACGCCAATGGAGCGCTGATCCGCCCCGCCGGACCTGGTCCGCATCACGCACATGAGGAGCTGCGGTGGAGACGATCTCTAGCTTGTCGTGCGAGTGGCTGCCGTTCTTCGTGCGAGGCGCGACCGGGACGGAGGACGTGGAGATCGCGTTCACCACGCCGGGGGTAGAGCCGACCGAGACCGACTGGATGGCCGCCGAGTGGGCGCCAGGGTCGGTCGGCACGCGTGGCGCGACCGCGCGCATCTTGTTCGGCCCCGGCGGCACCGTCTCCAAGCCGGACGGCAGCTACCAGGCGTGGGTGCGCGTGACCGCGCCGCCGCAGCTTCCGGTGCTGCCCGCCGGTCTGATCGACGTCATCTGAGGCGAACGGCATCGCCGCGCCAAGCACCACGACCACAGAAGGGTGAGGGCCCGATGCCGCTTCCCGACCGTGACCAGGACTGGCCGCCGCCGCACATCAAGCGGGAGATGCGGCTGTATGAGGAGTGGGGAGCCTGGTACGCGGGCGACCCGGACCGGCTGGCCGACGTGTACGGCTCGACCGGCATGGTGCACGGGATCGGTTTGGACCCGAAGGGCTGGGATCGGCCGTCCAAGGGGTTCTCCGGCTGGATTCAGCGTGCCGCCCGCTACTTCTGGGGCACGCCGGTGCCGCTCGGGCAGGTGCGGTCCACGAAGCTGCACATCCCGATCGCCGGGGACATCGCCGCCACGTCGGCTGATCTGTTGTTCTCGGAGCAGCCCACGTTGAAGGTGCCGGGGAAGACGTCGCAGAAGCGCCTCGACAAGATCATGCATGAGGCGGGGATCTACGGAGCGCTGCTGGAGGCCGCCGAGATCGGTTCCGCGTACGGCGGCAGCTACCTGCGGGTCGGCTGGGACACGGAGATGTACGACCACCCGGTCATGTCGGTGTTGCCGCCGGACGCGGCGATCCCGGAGTTCCGGTACGGCAAGCTCGCCGCCGTCACGTTCTGGCGGGTGCTCGCCGAGGACGACAGCTCCCGGCAGGTGTGGCGGCACCTGGAGCGGCACGAGCGAGGCCGCGTGCTGCACGGGCTGTACCTGGGCACGCCGGACCGGCTCGGCAAGCAGATGCCGCTGGCCGACCACCCCGAGACCGAGATCTACGCCGACCAGGTGGACGAGAACGGCGGCTTCGACAGCTACTACCCGCGTGGCCTGCTCGTGTCGTACGTGCCGAACATGAGGCCGCACCGGCTGATCCGTGGCACGAGCCTGGGCCGTAGTGACTACCAGGGCGTCGAGCACCTGATGGATGCCCTGGACGAGACGTGGACATCGCTGATGCGCGACATTCGCCTCGGAAAGGGCCGCGTCATCGTGCCCGACTTGTTCCTCGACTCCCTCGGTCGCGGCTCCGGCGCGGCCTGGGACGCCGACCGGGAGATCTACTCCGGGCTCGGCATGCTGCCGCCGCCCGGCGCCCAGGCCAACAGCATGTTGACGATCACGCAGTTCGCCATCCGCGTGGCCGAACACGTAGACGCGGGGAAGGCGCTCACCGCCCAGATCCTGCGCGGGGCCGGCTACAGCGCGCAGAGCTTCGGGGAGTCGGACGGGTCCGGGCAGGCCGTCACCGCGACCGAGGTCCACTCGCGCGAGAAGAAATCGTTCAGCTCACGCGGCCGGAAGACCGGCTACTGGAATCCCACGCTCCAGTGGGCTCCCGACGTTCTCCTCAGCATCGACCATGCCGTCTTCGGCAGGAAGGTGTCCGCCGAGCGCGGTGAGGTGCACTGGCCGGACGGCGTCCAGCCGGACCCCGAAGCGCTTGGCCGGACGGTGGAACTGTTCAACCGGGCTCAGGCCATGTCGCTGGAGACGAAGATCCGCACCGTGCACCCGGAGTGGGACGACCACCAGGTGCACGAGGAGAAGGAACGCCTAAGGGACGAACTCGGGCTCAACGTGCCTGACCCAGACCGGCTGGACGACGTGCTCGTGCCCAGCCTCGGCGAGGAGTAGCCCGCGGTGACCATCCCGACGCTGGCGCTTCCGGCCCAGCAGCAGGAGGCCGCGCAGATCGAGGCGGCTCTCGAGCATGCCCGCGCCGTGGCCGCGATCTACTGGGACGCCGAACGCGAACTCCTCAAGGTCGTCTCCGAGGCGCTCGCGGCGCGGGAGGGCGAACCGGAGTACGCGGGCCCGCGCTTCGCCGAACTCCGACAACTCCGGCGCGAGTCCGACCAGGTGGTGCGGCGGCTGGAACGCCTGTCCGAGCGGCTGGTGACGACCGGTGTCAACGCGGCGTGGCGGCGCGGCGCGGAACGCGCCACCAGAGACCTGGAACGGCTCGGCTCCCGCAAGGGCATCCCGCAGGGGCAGGGAGTTATCGAGATCGCCCGCCGGGCCACGCGGCTGGTCGCCTCCACCCAGCCAGGCATGCGGTCGGCACCGGAGTTCATGTTCAAGCAGATCGTCAACGAGGTCGCCGCCCAGGCGCTCACCGGCGCGATCTCCCGCAACCAGGCCCAGGCCCGCGCGCTGGACAAGGTGGCCCGGCGGGGCATCACCGGGTTCACCGACTCCTCCGGCCGCGTCTGGTCGGTGACCGCCTACGCGGAGGCGGCGGTGCGGGCCGCGATGGCACAGGCCGCGACAGACGGCCACCTGTCCACGCTCGCCGCGAACGGCATCGATCTCGTGATGGTGTCGCGGCTGCCGTACACGTGCCCCCGCTGCGAACGCTGGGAAGGCAAGATCCTTTCCCAGGACGGGCCGATCGGCTTCCGGCAGGTGGAGTCCGCCGTTTCCGACGACATGGTGAACGTGCTCGTGGAGGGCACCGTCACCCAGGCCCGCGCCGCCGGCCTGCTGCATCCCGGCTGCGGCCACACACTCGGCGGCTTCCTGCCGGGCGCGACCCGGCCGCCGCCGCTGGTCCGGCACCGCGGCGACTACAAGGCGGCCCAGAAGATGCGCCGCCTGGAGTCCGAGCTGCGCGCCGCGAAGCGGCAATCCGGGGTGGCGCTCGACGCCGACCAGCGGCGCAAGGCGGCGTCCCGCGTCGGCCACCTCAGCACACGGATCGACCAGCACGCCGCCGCCTCGGGCATCCCATCCCGCACCGACCGGCAGCAGCAGGCCACCCTCCCGCGCGACCTCGACCGGCTCCCGGACGAGGACCTTGCCGCCCTGCTCGGCCGGTGGGCCGACGACGAAGCCGCCGTCACCCGCATCACCAGCGTCCTGGAGCAGCGCGACACCGACCGCGACCGGCAGCGTGACCAGCGAGTCCAAGAAGCGGTCGCCGACCTGCCCGCCGAGTTCGCCAACGCCTCCGACGACCAGGTGCTCGACCTGGTGCGCCGCTTCTCCGACGCCGGGGACCCGGTCGCGCTGGAAAAGCTGCTCGCCGAACTGGACTCGCGCGAGCAGAACCCGACCTGGTCGTGGCGGGCCGACGACACCAGCGAGGACCGCGCCGTCACCGACCTCATAGACGACGGCGTGGACCCCATGGACGCCTACGGGCAGGTGTACGGCGTGGACCCCGAGCAGATGCGACGGCAGGACTCCCGCGCGCACGCCGAATCCCAGAGGCGGCCGGGGGAGACCCTGAACCAGGTCGTCCGCCGCCTGTACGACGAATGGCTTGAGCTCCAGGGCATCGCCGCCGAGCGGTACACGCGTGGCAACCTCATCAACCGGGCCGGGCGGGCGGCCGGCGTCGATGGCCGCACGCTGCTGTCTGGTCCGCAGGCCCGCGCCGACCGGTACGCCTCCGACGAGCTGCGTGTCTGGTGGGAGCAGCACCCGCGTATGACGTTGGTGGAGTTCCGGGCGCAGATGCTCGGCCGCGCCTCCGACCGCAAGGCAGCCCAGCGAGCGAAGGAGCAGCGCCGGTGACCATCACCGACCTCGACCGGAGGACGGCGATCACCACGGGGCGGTGGGCCGCGCTGCACGACCGTTCGATCACTGAATGCCCGTACGACCCCGCAGGCGACGCCCGTGACCAGGCGCTCGCACTGTTGTGGGTTCGCACCTACCGCAGGTACCGGCCGCCGGTCTGACACCGGGACCGGAACACCTGCCTGATCTGTTGTTGGGCCCGCCTGGCGCGGGCCTTTGCCATGTCCGGCTCCGGGAGGGCCTGCGATGTTCGATCACATGCTGCCGACGACGCCTGGCGCGATCATCGGCTACCTCAAGAGCGGCAAGCCGATCCGGCTCATCGCCGGAGGAGCGCCCGAGGGAGAGGGACGGGGCGAAAGCCAGCCGCAGGGCGAGCCGCAGCACAGCGGCGCTCCCGACCCGGCCGGGGGCACGCAACCTGACCCGCAGCCTTCCGGCCAGCCGGACCCGCTCGCCAAGGCGCGGGCGGACGAGCAGAAGGTCAACCCCGACGCCATCAAGGTCGATCAGCTCCCCGAGTGGGCGCAGAAGATTGTCCGGGATGCGCGGAAGGAGGCGGGCGACTACCGCGCCCAGCTCAAGCAGGCGCAGCAGGAACAGGAGGAGGCCGCCAAGCAGGCGGGCCCGTCCGCTGACGAGATCACCGCTCAGGTGCGGGAGGAGTTCGCCCAGCAGATCGGCAAGGCACTGGGGCTGGTCGCCGACGAGCAGGACACGAGGCTCACCCCCGAGCAGGTGATCGAGAAGCTGACCGCCGAGAAAGAGCAGACCGCCAAGGAACGCGACGAGGAGCGCGAGCTGCGCCGCCGGGAGCGTCTGGAGGCGGGTGTGCTCCGCGCGAGCGGCAAGCTGGGCGCCGACTCCGAAGCGCTGCTCGACAGCCGCACGTTCCTCCGCAAGATCCGCGACCTGGACCCGGACACGGACGACTTCGCGGCCAACCTCGGCGACCTCATCCAGCTCGCGATCGAGGAACACCCCAAGTACAAGGCGTCCGCCCTGGCGGCGACGCCCACGCGGAGCGGAGGCGAGTTCGCCGGCGGGCCTGGCGCGCGTCCCTCGGGCTCCGAGCCCACCACCGACGACTTCCGTAAGCGCCGCGCGGTGGCCAAGGAGCAGAAGTCGTCATAGCTGATCCGTTGGCGGTCCCGTCAACGGCATCCACGTCTGGAGACAAGGCCCGATGGCTAACACGTTTCTCACCCCGTCGATCATTGCCCGGCAGGCGCTGGCGAACCTGTACGAGACCACGGTCATGAGCCAACTGGTTCACCGGGACTACGAGCAGGAGTTCGTGAACCGGATCGGCGACACGATCACGATCAGGAAGCCCGCGACGTTCGAGGCCAAGCAGTTCAACAGGACGCTGGGCATCGAGATTCAGAACGCGACCGAGGGATCGATCCCGATCACCCTGGACAAGTTCGTGGACGTCTCCTTCGCCGTGACCAGCGAGGAGTTGACGCTCGACATCATCGACTTCAACGCCCAACTCCTGGCCCCCGCGGTCGAGGCCATCGCGCAGAAGATCGACCGCGACATCCTTACCCTGCGGTCCGACATTGTCCAGCGGGTCGGCAAGGCCGGCACCACGGTGACCGGTGTGACCGGCACCAACGAGTGGGAGTGGGACAACCCGCGCGTCGCGATCGACGCCAGGCGCGTGCTCAACCAGCGCAACGTGCCGCCGACCGACCGGAACATCGTGGTCGGGCCGGAGATCGAGGCGCAGTGGCTTGGCGACCCGCTGTTCCACCAGGCCGACACGAGGGGTGACACCGAGGGTCTGCGTGAGGCCAACCTCGGTCGAAGAATCTTTGGGCACGACGGCTACCAGACGCAGAACATCAAGGGCCCGTCCGGGACGCCGACGGCTGGCCAGCCGAACACGGAGATCGGCGTCGCATTTCATAAGACGGCGTTCGCTTTGGTGACCAGACCCCTGGTTCTCCCACAGGGCGCCGCGAACGCGCACGTCGAGTCCTACAAGGGGTTCGCGTTGAGGGTGGTCATGGGCTACGACCAGACCAAGAAGCAGGACGTCGTCTCCATCGACACGCTCTACGGAGTGAAGACCCTCGACCCGAACCGCGCGGTGCTGATCCACGGGGTCGCGGCCTGATGTGGCGCTACACGAACGCCAACACCGGCCAGGTCGTGGAGGTCCCTGAGCGGGACGCCTACCTGGACATGCTGCCGAACTGGACCATCACCGGTTCCCCCGACGACGCGGGGGAACCGGAATCGAGCCCGTCGAACTCCGGTCAGGCTATCCCCGGCCGGCCGCCCGAGTCGGCGAACAAGGCCGTGTGGGTCGCCTACGCAGTCTCGCGCGGCATGGCCGAGGCAGACGCGAAGGCCCTGCGCAAGGACGCGCTCATCGAGGAGTTCGGCGAGAACTCCGGCAACGACGAGGACGAAGGGGGCGATGGTGGCCAGGACTGACCTTCCGATCACGCCCATGCCGCGCGGCGGGCTGTCCCTAGCTGGCGCGCTGCCCACCACGGCGATTGCGGACGGGCACGCCTTCGGCCACTCGGCCAAGCGGCTGATCCGGATCAAGAACAGCAGCGGTACTCCGAAGACGGTGAACGCGGTCATCCCCGGCGAGGTCGAGGGGCAGCCGCTGGCCGACCGGCCGTACGTCATCCCGGCCACGACCGGCGATGTGCTGATCCCACCGTTCGGCGACATCTACCAGCAGGACGACGGCAAGGTGTACCTCGACTACCCGGCCGACCCGTCCGGGCTGACGGTCGCCGTGTACGAGATGCCGTAGGGGCTCGTCGTGGTGGTGTACGCGAGCGCGGACGACTACGCGGCTTACACGGGGAAGCCAGCCCCGGACGGGATCGATGCCGTGCTGGCCCGCGCCAGCGAGCGGATTGACGAGCTGCTGGTGACGGCGGTCTACGACGTTGACCCGGTGACGGAGCTGCCGACCAAGCCGAAGGAGGCCGAGGCCATCCGGCGGGCCACCTGCGCGCAGGCGGCTTGGACGGTGGCGGTCGGCGACCCGTACGGCGTGGCCGCCGCGTTTTCCGACGTGAAGATCGGTTCTGTGTCGTTGAAGCGGTCCGGGGACGGCGGGGCGGTTCCGGCGCGTCATGCGCCGGACGCGGCGTCGATCCTGCGCACCGCGGGCCTGCTGCCCGGCTACGTGATCGACCAGGGCGGGTGGTGACCCGTGCTGCTCCCAGAGTGGATCTTCACGCACGACGCCACCTTCGAGCCGCTGGAGGGTGAAGGTGCCTACGGCCCGATCTTCGGCGACCCGGTCACGGAGAAGTGCCTGGTGGACGACGAACGGCGACTGGTCCGCAACGCCGAAGGCTCCGAGGTCGTCTCCGACATGACGATCTTCCTGCGGGCGGGCGCGTACTACCCGGCCGGGAGCCGGGTGACGGTCGGCGGCCGGATGACAACAGTCATCGCGTCCAAGCACCGCGACGGCGGCGGCCTTCCGACACCGGATCACACGGAGGTGGTGTGCCGATGACGCAACGCGGCATCGACGTGGACGTGCGGCTGGACATGCACGTCAGCCCCGAAGCGCTGGAGACTAAGGCGCGGGCGGCGATCGAGCGGGGCTTGACGCAGGCGACCGAGCACGTGCTGACCTCGACCGAGCCCAAGGTGCCATGGCAGACCGGCGACCTGGAACGGTCGGGGTCTGCGGTCGTGGACCGGTCGAACCTCGACGGCATCGTGTCGTTCGACCAGCCGTACGCGGTCGCCCAGCACGAAAACCTCGATTGGGAGCACCCGCTCAAGGGCGAGCCGAAGTTCCTGGAGAGGACCCTGTACGAGGAGGCCGCGACGGTGCGGGACGTGGTGGCCAAGGCGGTGCGGAAGGCGCTCGGCGGATGACCACCATGCCGGGCGGCCAGTTCTCCCGCGCGTTGCTGAACGGGCTCGCCGCGTTCCTCGCCAACCGAGGAGTGGGCGACTGGAACCCGGTCGGCACGTACACGCCGAACCAGCTCGCGCTGACGATCGGCGGCCTGCCCTCCACGCCGGACACGGCGATCTCGCTGGCGGTGTACGGCACCGCTGGCGACGACGTGGAGGGCGGCGACTCGACCGTCCTGGTGCAACTCCGGATGCGGGCCAAGGGCGACCCGCGCGACGTCGGCGACTACGCCGACGCCGTGTTCGCCGTGCTGCACGGGCTGACCGAGACGCGGCTCGCCTCGGGGGTGCTGGTGCTGCTCGCGCGGCGGACGGTGGTGGCGCCGCCGTCGCGTGACTCCTCCGGCCGGTGGGAGCGGGCCGACAGCTACGAGCTGATGGTGCACTGGCCCACCCCGCAGCGGGACGACGACTGACCCTCGTCCCCTTCTCTTCCTTCTTCGCGGGCCTGGCACGACCAGGGTTCGCGCGCACGAACGGAGAAACGATCATGGCTCTGGTGAGCATGCTCGCCAAGCACTGGTGCATGGACGTCAACATCGCGGGAATCGGAGGGCCCGCCCCGTCGTGGACGCGCGTCCGGGCCCTGTCCAAGTGGGAGAAGACCACCGACGACAACGTCGAGGACGACGGTGACTTCGATGACGAGTCCGGGTACGGCTCCGACGTCATCACCGAACGCAAGTGGAAGATCGAGGCCGAGGGGCGCCGGAAGCGGCAGGCCACCGAGGTGTTCGTGCCCGACGCCGGCCAGGAGTACATCCGCAAGGCCGCCCGTAGGGTCGGGCTGGGCGCGTTCATTGAGGTTCGCTGGTACCGGCGGGACGGCTCCGACGAGGCGTACCAGGGCATGTGCCAGGTCAACGAGTTCACGGTCGGTGGCGAGAAGACCGACCTGGAGCCGTTCAGCTTCACCCTGCTCGGGTCGGGCGAAGACGTCGAGATCGACAACCCGCTGGCGGGCCCGTGATGGCGCAGTTCAGGAACCTTGACGAGTTCTTCGACCCGTCGCTGCGACTCCCGGTGGGCAGCAAGACGTACGTGATCGCGCCGCCGGACGGCGAGGTGGGCCTGCTGGTGCAGCGGCTCATGCACGCCGGGATCGCGGCCGAGGCCGGGCAGGACATCGATGCCGAAGGGCTCAACGACCTGGCCAAGTCGGTGCTGTCCAACGACAGCGCGGAGACGGACCTGTACCCGCGCATCCTGGGCCCGGTCTGGGACGAGTTGTTCGCCGACAAGCTCGACTGGCCGGTCATCCAGCACATCGGCGAGACCGCGATGCTGTGGATCGCAGCCGGGACGGACGCCGCCGCGAAGCACTGGGAGGCCGGGGCGGGGGAAGCGGAGGCCCCGAACCGGAAGGCTCGCCGGGCGGCGGCGGCGCAGGCCCGATCGACCCGGTCACGGGGCTCCGCGAGTGGTACGACCCGGACGACGGGCTCGGACTGACCGGCGGCCCGGCCGTGTCGTGGCTGGACCTGCTGACGCGGTGGGACCTGATCGAGGCCGACCTGCACCAGGTGTACGGGATCGACCTCGACCGGTCCGGGGCCCTGCGCGGCCGGTCGTGGCGGTGGCTGCGTACCCGGATCGGCGGGCTGCGCGTGTGCGACTCCCGAATCGCACGCGCGCTGGACCAGAGCGACGATCGCCCCCGCCACTGTTGACGTTGGCGGTTTCGCCAACACAACACCGCCGCACATTTTCGATCTTGCGTGAAGGGCGGTGGCCGCGATGAACGTCGGCGAACTGTTCGCCAGACTGCGGCTCCGCGACAACCTCTCCGGGCCGCTCGGCCGTGCCATCGGCTTCTTCCGGGCCAAGGCCGCCGAATTCAAGGCACACGCCGGTTCCATCGGCGCCGGGTCGGTGCAGATGGGTGCCCGGCTGGCAGCGACCGCGGTGGCAGGGGCGACCGCTGCCGCCGGTCTGGCCTCTGCCGCCCAGGCCGCGCTCGGCCTGGTGGCGGCGCTCGCCCCGGCCGCCGGGATCGTGACCACGTTGCCCGGCGCGCTCGCGCTCGGCGCCGGGGCACTCGTTACGCTCAAGATCGCCCTGCTTGGGGTCGGCGATGCCTTCAAGGCGGCGCTCGCCGATGACCCGAAGAAGTTCGCCGAGTCGATCGCCGGACTGTCACCGGCGGCGCGGGCGGCGGCGATGGAGCTGCGTGCGGCCAAACCTGCGATCGATGAGCTCAAGGCGTCGGTGCAGGACGCGTTCTTCGCTCCGCTCGCGGGCCACATCGCCGCCGTGGCGGCGGCGCTGGCCGGCCCGCTCACGTCCGGCATGTCCGGCGTCGCCTCGGAGATGGGCGTCGCGGCGGCGCTGGCCGCGCGGTTTGCTGCCAGCGCGCAGACGTCGGCGGCCGTCACATCGATCTTCGCGGCGCTGCGGTCGGCGGTGGCCGCGATCCAGCCCGCGATCGTTCCGCTCCTGTCGGGGTTCCGGGACCTGGCCGTCGTCGGCGCCGAGTTCTCGGCCGGGCTGGTGCCGGGGATTGCCGCGGCGGCTGCCCGGTTCGGCGAGTTCCTGTCGCAGGCCGCCGCCAGTGGCAAGGCCCTGGCGTGGATGCAGGGCGCGCTGGAGGTGTTCCGGCAGCTCGGCGCTCTGGCCGGGAACCTGATCGGGATCGTGCGCGGCGTGTTCGCGGCGATGCAAACCGGCGGGTCCGGCGCGCTCGGCGTGGTCGGGCAGCTCCTCGGCCAGGTGAACGCATTCGTCAACAGCGCGCAGGGCCAGCAGGTGCTTGTCACGATCTTCCGGTCGTTGGCCCAGGTCGGAAGCGTGCTGATGCCGATCTTCTCGGCCCTCGGTGGTGCGCTGGCGCTGGTCGCGCCGCAGGTGGCGGCCATCGCGGTCGCCCTCGGTCCTGGGGTCGCCGCTACCGTCTCAGCGCTCGGTCCGGCCCTGGCCGCGCTCGGGCCTGGGCTGACGCTCGTGGCTCAGATGCTGTCGCAGGCGTTCGCGAACCCGGCGATGCAGGCCGGGCTGCTTGCGCTCGGTCAGGGGATCTCGGCGGTGCTCGCGGCGGCGGCTCCGCTGCTGCCGGTGGTGGGTCAGCTTGCGGGGATCTTGGGCTCGTTGCTGGGTGCGGCGCTGTCGAATCTGGCGGCGCTGCTCGCCCCAGTTATTTCAGCCCTTTCGTCAAGTTTACAGCCTCTTCTTCCGGTTTTGTCGGGCGCGATCACGGAACTGGCGGCAGCCACAGCCCCGCTCGCGGCTCAACTCGGACAAGTGCTCGCATTGGCACTCAAAACTGTCCTTCCGCCCCTGGTGCAGCTCGCGGTGGATCTGCTTCCGCCTCTGGTGGAGCTGACGAAGGCGCTGATCCCGATCGTCTCCTCCTGGGTCGGGGCCATGTCGTCCATCCTGGGCGTGATTCAGCCGATCATCCCACCTTTGATGCAGATCGCGACGTCGCTCCTGCCCTTCTGGATCAAGATCATTACGGCCCTGGTCAAGCTGATCAACGGCGATTTCAAGGGCGCCTTCCAGTCGATCATGTCGGCCATCAAGGGCTTCGGCGACACGATCACGAATGCCGGAAAAGCCCTGATGGAAGGGTTGTGGAACGGTATTGTCGCCGCCGGAAACATGATCAAGTCCCGGATCGTTGGCTTCCTCCGCTCCATCCTCCCGCAGCCTGTCCTCGACTTCCTCGGCATCCACAGCCCCAGCAAGCTGTTCGCCAAGATGGGCCGCGAAGTCCCCGCCGGACTCGCCCTCGGCATCACCCAAGCCGGCGGCCTGGTCCAAACCGCCGTCCAGCGCATGGCCGGGATCGTCGCCGGCGCGGGCATCCCCGACATGCCCACACCCGGCCTTCCCTTGCCAGGCGGACAGGTCGGAGCGCTCGGCGGCGGCATGGCGCGGACCGTGATCCACCAGACCAACTACTATCCGCAGGCCGAACCCACGAGCACGAGCGTCAACCGCGGGCTCCAACTCGCGGGCGCACTGGGGGTGATCTAGTTGCCGTCGTACTCGCTGGACGGCGTCCCGCTCGACCACCCTGCCGGCTGCTGGCGGCTCAAGAAGGGCACCCAGCGCAGGCCGCTCCCCGGCGCGCGAGCGGTCCGCGTCAGCGTCCCCGGCCGCGCGGGTGAACTGCCGATCGTCGGCCTCGACCACGAACTCACCTCGTTCGCGCTGGTGTTCACCGTGACTGGAGCCGCCCCGGCCGGGGTGGATGGCGGCTTTGCCCAGCTCGAAACCAACCTCGAAGCCCTGTCCGCGCTGCTCGGCGTCCGGCACCGGCTCATGAGCCTCCGCTACCAGGCGGGCCCGATCGTCCGGGTGGCCGACGTGACCGTCATCGCCTCCTCCGAGCCTGAGCTGTGGGTCGGCGCCGCCCGCGCCCGCCTGACCGCCGTGGTCGAGGTGCCATCCGTGTACTGGCGGGAGGAGACGACCACCACATGGACCGGCAGCGCCAACACCGCCGACCAGACGATCACCACCCTGGCCGGGAGCACAGCCCCCATCGTGGACTCGCTGATCCGCATCACCGGCCCCATCTCGTCGGTGACCGTGGCCGACGTGGCCAGCCAGGGCAAGCTGGGGCTCCTCACTTCCGGGTCGAACACGATCGCGGCGGGGGAGCGGCTCATCCTCGACTGCGCGGCCCAGGCAGCCGCGCTCGTCACGACGGACACGTGGGAGCTGACGGCTGGGACGAGCAAGACCGGCGTCATCAGCGTTTTCGGGCCGGGATCGGCGTCGCGGTGGCTGCACCTGACGCCCGCGGTCGCGGTCGGTGACCCGTTCTCCCGCGCGGTGCTCATCTCTTGCTCTGGGTCCGGTGTCACCGCCGCGTCCAAGCTTGAGGTCCGGGCGCGCCGCGCGTTCTTGTGACGGGCGCATTGTCGGAAGCGTCAACTGAAGTCTGGGGATGATGTGTGGATGTGACGAACCTCGTAAGGAGCCGGTTGAGAGACGCGACGAACAACGTGTGATGCGTTAAGTGGTCGCTGTCGCACCACAACAACAAAACGGTAGCGGGAATCTAAGCCTGGATGGTGTATCTCAACACAACCATTCGGCTAGCCTAGAGGGACGCAACGAGGCCCCGATCCAGGTTTGCGAGCTCGAATCGGGACCCCGGTTTTGCGATCGCTGCGGCGGGCTCGGGCTATCCGAGTCCGCCGCCGCCATTTTGGAGCCAGTCGAGGAGGATTGTCAGCAGTTGCAGGAGCAACAGCCGTTCCTCGTCGTCAGCCTCCTGATGGGTGTTACACAACGGACACTCTCCACTCTCGGACCGGTCTCGTCCTTGCGGGGGGCAGGCCCCGGTCCGTTCGGCCGACCCACATGGACGTCGGCCCACCTTTGACTGGTGAGTGCTGTTGTGCAGCTTCCATGAATCGTAGTTGACTCGCAGAGACCTCTGCGAATTTATGGGCACTCATAGTGTGTGGATTTTTTCGGGCCAATATAGCTATCGCCAGGGCGAATCGGCCCAAAAATCGTTCGTACCAAGCATAACTCTCTGTTATCGGTCATCACTCAAAGTCTCAGTGGGGTATCTTTCCAGGGCAATTCCCCCACAGCGTGATTTCCTGCCTTCGATCCCAGCAGGGCAGCGATCAGGGGAGGAATGGTGCCATTCGACCTCCGCCTCGTCGCCTACGCCCCCAACGGGGTACGACTCGGCATCCTTCCGCACCCTCTGAACCTCCAGGTCGCCTGGCCGTTCAACGACATGCCGTCGCTGAGGTTTGCCTACAGCACGCGGGCGGTCGGGGCCGATCTCATCGCCGCCCCGTGCGAGATCGGCGTCCAGTGGTCAGCGGACGGCATGGTCTGGACGGAGAACGGTGACGGACGGTTCCTCCTGGCCCACCGCGAAGGGGACCAACTCGATCCGTCCGGCGTCTGGCGGTACGACTGCCCCTCCTACCTGTGGGTGTTGAAGAAGGCCGTCACGTACGCCCACGCCTCGATCGCTCCCGTCAACGGCCAGCGCGTATACGGCTCACCGACACCGAACGCCACTGCCGGGTTCATCATGAACTCGCTGCTGACCGAAGCGCAGGCGCGCGGCGCCCTGGCCGGCTTCGCCTGGACATTCACCGGCACCCTCGACACCGCGGGCCTGACGTGGAACCAGACGCTCGGCCTCGGCATCCCGCTCGGCACCGACGTGCTGGCTGTCCTGCTGACGCTCGTGGACGCTGGGCTCATCGACATCCGCATGACTGGGCCGCGCACGCTGTCCGCGTGGCGGCCCGGCACCGCCATCTTCCGCGACCTCACCGCCCTCTCCACGCCCGTCGAGTTGGCCGGCGGCCGGGACATCTCGGCCGCGCCCGACGTCGGCACGCTGGAGGACCTGGCCAGCGCCGCGTACGTCGTCGGCGACAGCAGCTTCCGCACCGAGCGGGTCAATGTCGGCACCCCACTGCCGTGGGGCCGGTGGGAAGTTGGTGTCCGCCAGGTCGGCGTCACCGAGACGACCGCCGCCACGCTCGTCGGCGACTCCTTGCTCGTGCGCGGCGCGGTCGAGCGCGTCCAGCGCACCCGCGAGCTGTCGCTGACCGTCGCCCGGTGGCTGCCGCTGCGGGACTACCTGCCCGGAGATCGCATCCTGGCGCCGGGCGAGGGCGGGCAGCGCAAGGCGCTGCGGGTCCGGCAGATCACGCTCACCCGGACCGACCGTGGGGTGGTGTCCGGGAACCTCGTCCTCGATGACCGCCTCGCCGATCAGGAGATCCGGCTGCGCCGCCGGATCGCGCTCCTGGCCCACCGTCCTTGAAGAAGGGGAACGTCGTCGTGCAGGTCATCACTCCTGGAACTCCGGAGCCGTACGCGCTGCGCCTGGTCGCTCACGCGCCGAACGGGTCACGGCTGGGGACGCTGCCGCACCACCTCGGGTTCGAGGCCGGGCTGCCGCTGAACGACGTGCCGTCGTTGAAGGTGACGTACCCGGCGGCCGGGATCGGGTCGGCGTGGCTGGAGCAGCCGGTCGAGCTCGCCGTCGAGGTGTCGGTCGGCGGCGGCCCGTGGCTAGAGCCGCCCGACGCCCGCTTCCTGCGGATCAAGCGAGGGAGTAACGCCACCGACGCCACGGGGGCGCGTACGTACGAGTGCCCCGGCTACGCGTGGATGCTCCGCAAGCTGGTGCTGTACGCCGGGCCGGTCATGGCCGAAGGGAAGCGGCCGTTCAGCGCCGTCACTCCGGGGGCGATCCTGCGGACCCTCATCGATGAGGGCCAGGCGCGCGGCACGCTCCCCGGCATCGCGGTCGCCTTCACCACCACGCACGACTCCGCCGGACACGCGTGGGACAAGACGCTCACCCTCCAGATCGAGCCCGGCGCGGACCTGCTCACGCTCCTGCTCAACCTGGCCGAGCAGGGCGTCCTCGACTGGACCATGTCCGGCCGGACCCTGCGCGTCTACAACGAGGGCACCGTCTTGGGCGAGGACCTGACGGTGTCGCCGGGCGTGGACCTGCGGCTCGGCCGCGACATTGACGACGCCCCTGCCACGGCCACGCTGGAGGACCTCGCGTCAGCGATCCTCGTGCGCGGCGAGGCGGGGCTGAGCGTGGAGGTGACCAACCCGTCCGCTCCGCACCCGTGGGGCCGGTGGGAAACCAGCCAGGCGCAGGGCGGCGTCACCGACTCGGGCACGGCCATCCTCCTCGGGACGAACGCGCTGGAACGCGCCGGACGCGAACGCACCCAGCTCACCCGCGGCGTCCGGTTCGGCGCGGCACGCTGGCTGCCGCTCGTCCACTACCGGCCGGGCGACCTCGTGCGCGCCCCCGGCGAGCACGGCGACATGGAGGCCCTGCGCGTCCGGCAGATCACCGTCTCCTGCGACGGCGACGGCGGGCTCGGCGGCAACCTCGTCCTGAACGACAGGTTCATCGAGCGGGAAATCCGGCTCGCCCGCCAAGCCGCGGGCATCCTCGCCGGCGGCGTCGCCTCCGGCGGCACCGGCGGCACCCCCGCGCCCGAGACGTCGGGCCGTACGCCGGCGGCACCGGCCGGGCTCATTGTGGCCCCGGCCGCGTACGTGGACGAGCACGGGTTCGCTCGCGGCCAGGTGACCGCGACCTGGTCGCCGGTCACGGCCGACACCTTCGGCGTGGCGCTCGATGTGGACGGCTACGAGCTGTACGCCCGCGTCAACACGACGGGCGAGGTGTGGCGGCACATCGCCACGTCCGGCGGCACCACGGCGACGTACTCGCCGCTGGTCGTGGCCACCACCTACGCCGTCAAGGTCCGCGCGACCGCGCAGGGCGCCAAGGGCGCGTTCGGGCCGGAGTTCGTGGTCCTGATTCCAGACGACCTCGTTCCGCCGCCGGTCCCCTCCGCGCTGGCGCTCTCGACGCGGCTCGGTGTGATCGAGGCCGCCTGGGACGGGCACGGCAGCGCGGGGGAGCCGATGCCGAACGACTTCGAGCACGTCCGCGTGCACATGGCGGCTGACGCCGGGGGGCCGTGGACGGTCGTGGACCACCTGCGGGCGGCCGGGGCCGCGCTCGTCACCGACCAGCCGTACGGGGAGATGCGCTGGTTCCGGCTGACGTCGGTGGACCGGCGCGGCAACGAGTCAGCGCCCTCGGCCGCCGCGCAGATCGCCACGCAGCCGCTCGTCAACGGCGACGTCATCGGGAAGGTCATCTCCGGCGCGAACATCGTGAACGGCACGGTGAACGCGGCCGACGCCGTCATCGCCAACACGATCACCGGCGGGCTGATCCAGGCCCTGGCCATCGAGACCCCGCACCTGAAGGCGAACGCGGTCACGCTCGACAAGCTGGCCGCCGGATCGGTGGACGCGACCCGGCTGACCGCCACGGCGATCGACGGCAAGACCATCACCGGCGCGTTCATCCGGACGGCGGCGACCGGCCGTCGCCTGGAGTTCGCGCCCCCCGGCAGCACCTACCCCGAGATGCGGTTCATCCCAGGCGGGTCGGGCTCGAACTACACCCGGCTCCGCACGCGGGATGACTCCTTCCCCGGTGAGGCCACGTTCGAGATCACGTCCGGCACCAACTCGTCCGTGACCGCCGCCTCCCAGACGACGATCGCCGCCGGGTACATGCAGATGCAGGTCCGCGACTCGACACTGTCGAACCCCAACGGCGGCCTGATGGAGCTCGCCGAGTCGTACGCCCTGTACGGCTACCTCCACAACAGCTCCGACGAGCAGTACTTCTGGTTCGACAGCTCCGGCCGGACCCGGCACGTCGGCAAATGGTGGGACTTCACGAATCTCGGCTCCACAGCGGGCATCCTGGCCGGCTCGATCACGTTCGCGTCGGCCGGGTCCGGCGCGAACATCCGGTTCTTGTCCTACGGGACCGAGATGAGTGGGAACATGGGGCCGGTCTGCGTGCTGCGGCGGGGCCTGTCCAGCCCGATATCGCACACCCCTGCGGGGTCGTGGTACGTGACCGAGTCGCTTCAGGCCGGCTTCCGGATCTCTTCCAGCTTCCCGGACGGGTTCGCCCTCTACTGGTGGTCGCACCGTCACTGACCCCGCCCACTCCACGAAGGGACTCGTGATCATGGCCGTTGAGCTGGTGCAGGTGTGGGACGCCGAACTGGCCTACACGCACACGCCGCTCCGCGACACCGACGCTCCGGTCGCACCTCATGTGGACGGGGCCGAACCGCTGTGGTGCCTCTACCAGGTGGCCCCGGCAATGGGCGTCGAGATCCATCACGCGCTGCCGCACTCGCTGCTGGAATGGCGGTGCGCCCTGTACGGGCTCAACCCCGACGACGTGCCCACGCTGCTCGACATCGCCATGCACGAGCCGTACATCCCGGACCGCAACGACGCGCTCACCCGCACCGACCCTGGCGCCGTCAAGGTGCTGGAAGCGACGCACGGCTTGCCGACCTGCTGGACGCCCGGTGTGCCCGAGCATGAGCGGCGCGCGGCCTACCTGGAGCGGGTCAAGCTCGTCAAGGAGCACCGCGTCCGAGTGGAGGCGGCGCCGCGGGCGGTGCGCGCGGAAGCGCTCGCCTACGTCGGCTCGGCTCGGGTCGCGCCGCCGGACCCGCTGGAGCCGCTTCTCTCCCTGGTGCGACTCGACCCCGTCCGGGTGGAGGCACGGCGGATGGCGGCCGAGTGGGTGCGCGCGGAGCGGGGCGACCAGCTCCCACAGCCGACGTTCCAGCTCAAGCCAGGCAGCACGTTCGTCGGCATGCAGCCCCGCACGGAGGGCAGCGTGTGACGAGCGACGACATGCCGAGCGTGGCGCTGTCGCTGGAGACGCTGCGCCGCCTGGTCGAGGTCGGGTTCGCCCAGGTCAACGGCCAAATCGCATTGCTGCGGCAAGAGTTGGAGCAGGTGAACGCCCAGCACGCCAACCTCTCCCAGCGGGTCGAGCAAGACCGGCTGACCGCCGACGTCCGGCACGCCGCGTTGGAGTCCCGCCTGGACGCTCTCGAACGCGAGGCGGTAACCCGCTCCCAGCTCGCCGACCGTACCCGTCTGATCATCGCCATCGTGGGTGTGCTCGTCACCGTGGCGAGCGCTGTGATCGCGCTGATCGCGCTCACCAGGGGCTAAGTATGCTTCCCCTTCGACTGGCTGCGGTCGTGAGCGGCCTGAATCCGCCTCGCGCCACCTGACGTCGCCAACTTGCCGTCAGGGTGAAGCGACGCGGACCGCATCGCGTGTGCCTTGTCCTTCGCGCTCGGATGCTTTCCGCTCTTGCGGGCCCCGCTGTCCTTGCCGCTGTTCTTCGCCATGGCCTGACTATCCCCCGGCCTGCTGTTGCCAGAAAGGTACCGGTTGCCTTGCTGGTGCTGCCCGTGCGGGACGGCATGCTCGTCGTACCCGCAGTCCTTCCCATCCACGTCAGCGACGACGAGCTCAAGATGACCGTCGCCGACTGGCTCGCCCTCAAGGAGATCCCCATGCCCCAGCCCGAGCCGATCGAGGTCCTCGACGGCCAGGACCCGCTCCCGCTGCCGCCGTTCGCCGACGCGAGCACGACCGTGCTCGACCCCGGCCAGGACGTGCTGCCCCAGGACCCCGGCAGCGCCATCGACGACGAGGAGGTGACCGCTCATGGCGGTTGACCGGCTGCCCATGACCTGCGACATCGTCCGCTATCGCGGCAAACACGGTCTCCACGCGGTCCGCGCGGCAGTCGTGGTGGCCGACGTGCACACCCTCGACCCCGCAGGAGTGCTGTCGGGGGCGGTCCCCGCGCTCGACAGCCCCGAGCACGTGCATCTGCTGGTGTTCACCCCTGGGGCGCGCGGCTCGTTCTGGGAGTTCAACGTGCCGTTCGGCGACGGACCCGGCGCGTGGCACTGGCCACCGGAGCGCTCATGATGGCCAAGACGTCAGCGAAGCCCGCCGATCGGCTCCTGGCCGTCGTGCGCTCCCAGCTCGGGGAGACGGAGTCGCCGACCGGGTGGACAAAGTACGGCTCCTGGTGGGCCCGGCGGCACGACAAGCCGGCCGCCTGGGCAGTGGCGGCGTGGTGCGACATGTTCCTGGCCTGGTGCGCCGCGCAGGCCGGGCTCATCGCCGTCGTTGGGGATCACGCCTACACGCCTTCTCACGCGCAGTGGTTCAAGAACCGCGGTCAATGGGGGCAGACCCCGCGCAAGGGCGCGATCGTGTTCTTCGACTGGGGCGGCAGCAAGGCCATCCCAGCGATCGACCACGTCGGCATCGTCGAGGCTGTCAAGAACAGCGGCCGGACCATCGTGACGATCGAGGGCAACACCTCCAATCGCGTCATGCGCCGCGAACGGACCCTCGCTGAGGTCGCCGGGTTCGGCTACCCCGCCTACCTACCCACGCCGGCCACCAAGCCGCCCGCCGCTCTGGTACCGACCTGGACGGAGAAGATCGTGAAGGACCTGCCAACGCTGCGTCTCGGCGCAGGCAAGAGCAAGACGGACCCGCTCCGATGGCACGTCAAGACCGTGTTCTACCTGCTGCACGCGCGAAGCTTCGGCGTCAACGGCGGCGTGGACGACACCGTGTTCGGCGAGCCGATGCACGACGCGGTGCGTGCGCTCCAGCAGGCGGCCGGGCTGAAGGACGACGGCGTTGTCGGGCCGAAGACCTGGCCCGCGCTCATGCGCGTCTCATAGGTCGTTCGTTGGCGTTTCTGCCTACGTAGCTCATTCCAGGCCCGCCATGGTGCGGGCCTTCTCCATGTCTGGAGGACCCTCATGACCAGCATGACCAAACGCTCCGTCTTCGGGCAGGAGCCTGCGACGATCATGTACGTGCTGAACGCGCTGCTGGCGTTCCTCGTCACCATCCCGGCCCTTGGCCTCGGCGAGACCGCCGCAGGCTGGATCTCCACAATCGGCTCCGGTGCCCTCGCGCTCATCGTCGCGTGGCAGACCCGGCCATGGGTCATCTCGGCGCTGACCGGCGCCGTGTCCACGATCCTCACCGGGGTCTCCCACTTCTGGCTGATGCTCACCCCGGCGCAGACGGCTGCGTTCATCCTGCTGCTGTCGGCGGTGCTTGGCCTGGTCCTGCGCGGCCAGGTGTCCCCGAAGACGGGGCCGGTCGCACACGTGGTCGTCGTAGAGGAACGGCTGCCGTAGGCTCCGGATGCTCAGACAGGGAGGAGGCCCCACCCGCTTCGGCGGGTGGGGCCTTTTTTGCGTGCTCTGGAAGCGGGCGGCACGGATTCGCACACATGCCCGACAAACGGCGGAGGTCAGCCGTACGGTGGCCCCAATTCCTCGCGAAAGGGATACACCATGCACTGCCTGTCTGCTCTGCACATCTGTGCCTACGACGTGAGGGGAAGACTGACCGCCACCGGCCAGCTCCGACCCTCCCGAGAATCGGGACTGGTCACGCGGACTCACCAACTGCTCGCTGGCTTGGCCCAGCACACGCCTGGCGTCCGGGTCGCGCTCACCAAGACGGGTGCGACCACACCTGGCGGTGTCTACGGACTCCAGACCCCCGAAGGGCTGGCCGTGACCGTCCGGGAGATCGCCACAGCACTACCCAAGCTCCTGTACCAGGGAGGTCACAAGAACGAACACCTCGTCAAACGCTTCTACGAAGACACGATCGATGACCCAGGCAACCAGGTGTGGTCACTGCTGGCCACGCAATACGCCTGCGCCATCGGCGCCGCGGGCATCCCGCACGTCCTGGCCCAGTCGATCAATCCTCTCGTCAGTCTGCTGAAGGCCCACGACCTCGGGCTGCTCGGCAAGGTCCACCTGACCGGAGTGATCAACGACAGTGGGCCCGATTTCACGCGCCGGTTCGACTACCTGGCCCGCCAGATCACGGGCGGCGCGCAGGTGACAGTGATCGCCGTGTCGGAGTCGGTGCGGCAGGAACTGTGCGCGGCCGGAGTCCCAGAGCACGCCGTGCGCAAGGTGCTCAACGGGATGGATATTGACGCCTTCACCACCCGGCTGCGGCACGCTGAGGCCGCCGCGGTATGGGAGCGGGTCCGGTCCCGCAACAAGGTTCCGCAGGGACTTCGGGTCATGCTGGTGTGCGCGAGGCGAGTCGCCTGGAAAGGACACCAGGACGTGATCCACGCGGCCCGCATACTGGCGGAGCGCGGCCGACTGGAGGGCACGTGCGTGGTGTTCAACGGCGCGGGCATGCTCGACAGCCGCGCCCCTGGATACCAGCAGGAACTTCAGTCGCTCATCGCCGATCTCGACCTGGACGGCAAGGTGTTCCTCCTCGACGAACTCACGCCCGAGGAGGTCATGTCCTGCTACGTCGGCGCGCACGTCGCGGTGCACCCCTCACGCAAGCCGGAGCCGTTCGGGTACGCCAACCTGGAGGCGATGCTGGCCGGCGTGCCCGTCATCGCCACCGCGCATGGCGGGCCGCTGGAGTACATCGAGCACGGCGTCTCCGGACTGCTGGTCCCTCCGCATGACCCGGACCAGATCGCAGTCGCTCTGGAAGCGCTGCTCGGCGACGACGCCTTGCACGCGCGGATGGGCCGGGCCGGACGCGTCAGCGCGGAACGATTCAGTCTCGACGCCATGTTCGACGGCTACCACGACGCCATCACCACCAGCGAGGCGCTGCACGGGGGAGGCCGGTGATGGCGCTACTGACCCGGCCGCGAACCCACTACGAAAAGATCGGGGAGGGCAACCACAGCGAGGTGTACCACCGGCCCGGCAGCCGCTGGTGCGTCCAACTCTTCAAGATGGACTGCCCCGAGTTGACCGCGGCCAAGGTCCGCCGCGAGCACGCCTACCTGATGGAGGCGTACGCCGACATGCCCGGCCTGATTCCCTCCCAGCGGCTGTTCGCCCCGGATGAGGATGCACATATCTCTCGGACGCTGCTGATCAAGGAGTGGGTCCAGGTCGATGCGTCGCTGCCGCTGAACCGGATTCATGGCGACGACCTCACTCCCGGCCGCCGCGCTCAGCTCCAGCAGTTCATCGGCATCACCCGCGACCTGCTGGCCCGGGGCGGCACCGAGGAGGTGTTTCTGCCGGACCTGAACGACCCTCAGTTCACCAACCTGGGATTCGACGTGGCTGGTGCTCTGCGGCTGCTGGACACCAACCGGCTCATCAGCACGGCCAAGCTGATGAGCCTGCCCAAGGGGGAGGCCCTGGACCTGGTCAAGCGGCGTATTCACGCGAAGTGGCTGCGCCGCCTGATGTACCTGGAGGCAGCGTTCGCTGGCCGGAGCAGGAGCGACCTGCGAAGCGACCCACTGTTCACCCGCTACCTCTCGCCAGCCAGCTTCGACGCCCTGTTCAACGACAGCATCGCCGTAGGCGAACTGCTGTAACGCGTGCGTGGCGTGGCCCGAAATGACGATCTCGGGCCACGCCCCCGTGACACGATGGCATCCAATCATCGACGACACCGAGGACGTTCCATGCTCCGTATCGCCATCCCGAACAAGGGCTCCCTGTCAGCTCCGGCGTCGGAGATGCTCCGCGAGGCTGGATACCGGCAGCGAAGCGAAGCCAAAGAACTCGTCGTGGCAGATCCTGAAAACGGGGTCGAGTTCTTCTTCCTACGGCCCCGCGACATCGCCGTCTACGTCGGATCCGGCAAGCTGGACATCGGCATCACCGGCCGTGATCTGCTGTGGGACTCCAGGGCCGCCGCTGACGAAGTCCTCACCCTGGGCTTCGCTCCAGCGTCGTTCCACTTCGCCGGCGCACCCGGGATCGCCGAAACGATGCATGACCTCACCGGGAAGACGATCGCGACCTCCTTCGTCGGGCTCGTCGAGAAGCATCTGGCTGAGCACGGCGTGGTCGCCGCAGGGATCGTCCACCTGGATGGCGCGGTGGAAACATCGCTGCGGCTGGGCGTCGCTGACGTGATCGCTGACGTCGTCGAGACCGGGACGACTCTGCGCAACCTCGGCCTGACCATCATCGGCAACCCGATCATGGAGTCCGAAGCCATCGTCATCCGCCCCGCCGGAGCACGACCCGCGCAGGAAGCCGAGCAGCGCTTCTTGCGACGTCTGGAGAGCGTCCTGGTCGCGCGCCGATACGTCCTGATGGACTACGACATCCCCGTCGAAAGCGTCGAGCAAGCCATCGCGCTCACCCCCGGTCTGGAATCGCCCACCGTCTCCCCGCTCCACCGCGAGGGGTGGGTTGCGGTGCGAGCGATGGTCCCCGCTGACCAGCCCCAGGCCCTCATGGACAAGCTGGAGGCCGTCGGCGCTCGCGCCATCCTGACCACCCGGATACACGCTTGCCGTGTCTAGACGATGAGGAGGCCCCCACCCGCCTTGCCTCTTTGAGGCGAAGAGGGTGAGGGCCTCTTTCGCGTTTTCACGCGTCAACCACTCCGGAGTCCCCGCCAGCAGGCTTCTCCGCGCTGTTCTGGCTCTGGGCAGGCAACATGCCCCGTAGAACCTCGGTTGTGATGGTGGCGCGCTGATCGGTCTCCAGTCGTTCGATGCCGTTGAGCAAACGTTCCGCCGCCAAGTAGCGGGAGAATTCCAGCGGCTGATCGAAGTAGGAGCGCAGGTGAGTGGCGGCAGTTTCCTGTGAGCGAACGAATGTGCGTCCGATGTAGGCGGCGAACGCCGCTGAAACCGCGCCCAAGGCACCCGTGACGACAGCGCCAGCGGTGCTCTGGGCGATAAGAGCCAGGACCGCGAAGACGACCAAGAGCGCGAAGCCAACCCCCATGGCGATCTGGGCGTTGCGGAACGACTGGCGAGCCTGGCCGGTGGCTATCTGGTGGTAGTAGTCCAGTCGCGCGTGCGTGACCTTCCACAGTGCTGGCAAAGTCAATTCGTCTGCGGCGGTCAGCTCATTCTCCGCCTCTGCCAGATCGCGCCGAGCGGCCCGCTCAGCCTCGGCCGTACCAGATGCGGGAGCCATCACGGGAGAAGATTGCGCCCGCATGTAGGCCATCTCCCAGAGCGGAAGTCGCTCCTTCGGCACTCCGACCATGACGAGTAGCTCGACCATGGTCCCTATGCTGCTAGGAGGGCGCCCTGCATAAACGAACTCCCGTGCCCTCCTCTTGAGAAAAATCGATGCCATGCTGAACGTACTATTGGGATCAGCAAGAGCGGCTTCATAGAGCGGCCCATAGGCTCGCCGCAGGTCCTCCCTAGTCTCAATCTCGGAAGGATCATAGGTTGTGCTCACGTAACGCCCGCTGGGCTCGTTCATGCTAACTCAACTTCCGAATGTCGTTCTGCTCCGCCACGGTTCAACAGAATGGGACCGAGTTTCCACATGTTCAGGCCCCACCATCCTCCATTAGAGGACCGAAGTCTCATCGTCGTCCGAGACGATGGAATGAGTTGGGCGAGTCTGCTCATCATCGGGTTCGTTGCTCAAAAAAGCGAGCGCGGCGGTAAAGCCATGCATCTGTGGCACTCTTTCAGACCTGTTGGGGTGTGGGCATTCGGCTGCACCATGCTCTCGACCAGCGGCACGTCAGACAGGAAGTTGCTCCTCAGCGAACTGGACGCGATTCGGGTTGGCCACGATCCTTAGCAGTTCCGCCGCCCGGCCGCGCTCGTCCGCGATGACCTGGCCAGCCGTCAGGACCCACGACCCCTTGGCCAGCTTGAGCCGCGCGGCCTCATCATCGGCAGCGAGCCGCGCCCGGACCGTGCGCCGGGTGACCGCCGCGGGGGAGTGGCCGGCCTGGGTCAGCGTGGCGTAGATGCCGCCGGGCACCTTCTGCTCGCGCTCGATCGGCGTGCCCTTGACCAACTCGTGCGGGTAGATCGCCTCATCCAGCCGGACCGGGACGTCGCCAACGAAGGCACTCCGGGCCCGGATCACGGTCTCGGTGCCGGTGGCGATGCCAAGCAGGTCGGCCACCTCCTGGTCGGCGCGGCCGGGAGTGACGGAGGTGGTCACCATGCGCCCGTCGAGGCCGGCCGCGGTGCAGCACTCGGACCAGGGAAGGGGGCCGTGGCCGAGGGGGTTGTGCAGGACCAAGTCCACGATCTTCGGGTTGGGGTCGAGGACGAGCATGCCGTAGCGAGG
Source organism: Nonomuraea sp. MG754425 (assembly GCF_021699195.1). Taxonomy (GTDB): domain Bacteria; phylum Actinomycetota; class Actinomycetes; order Streptosporangiales; family Streptosporangiaceae; genus Nonomuraea. Next base: position 90,653 of record NZ_SSXE01000005.1, read on the forward strand.
GACGCGCCGGATCAGTCCGTCCGCGACGAGGAGTTTGTAGGCGCGGCTGAGGGTGTTGGTGGAGATGCCGTGGCGGGCCATGAGCTTGTTGGCGTTCGGCAGGTAGGAGCCGGGCGAGTACGCACCTTCGATGATCTTGCGGCGGAGGTCGTCGGCTACGTCGCGATAAGTGGTGTCGGCGGCGGGCATGAACCGCATGTTATGCGCATGACAACGAACTGTCGAGCTGGCTCTGCGGCCTCACACGGCAGTGATCAGCTCGTTGAGCGCCTGCGGTTGAGCAGGCCACCGCGACAATGGGATCCTCCAGTTGGTGGCGACGACGCTATGAACATCGGGCTATGCATGATCCGGTGCCACGTGTCGCTCCCTACCGCAAGGGCACCAGACGTTCGTCAGGCATCCACCCGAATTTACTGGGCTGTCGCCAACGGTGCTTTCCCGTGAGGCGATGTGAGGTCGCGCAACTCGTCGAGGTAGGCTCGCACCTCCGGCTGGTCGGCATGGTCGGTACCCACCGCGCGTACCAGCTCTTTCGACGACATGATCAGATGAGGGACAGATCGACGCTGGGCCTTAAGCGACCGATGCCCGTAGCTCATTGCTTGCTCGATATCCCCACGGCGGGCAGCGATCACGCCGAGCGTCAGCCGTGCCTCTGAGATCCGCATCGGCGCCAGTTCCTCGCCGTCCGCGCTCGTGTGCGCCCGGATCACCTCTCCCGCGTACAGTTCGGCACGCTCGTTCTCTCCCAGGATGCGGTACGCATCCATGCTGTAGAAGTCATACTTCAACGGGTCGATGTTGAAGTGGTTGTCCAGGTTGTCCGGCACCGCCAGGCTCTCCAGAACCCTGCGGCCCTGGTCGAGCGCAACCTCGACCTGACGGCGGTCTCCGATCCGCGCCCACGCTTTTGCCTTCTGCGCGTACAACTGCACCGCCACCCCGAGCCCGCCGGCGACGGCCAGGCCCCGGTCGGATGCGGCGATCACGCTACGGTAGTCGCCGCGGGTGAGCGCGAACCATGCGGCCATCTCATGCGCCCAAGCCTGGATGCCGCCATTCTCGGCCTCAAGGCCCATGGACAGCGCGGCCTGCCGGGTCGCTTCGGCAGCGCGTTCGTCTCCGCTGTCGGCTTCGACGCAGCCGACCAGAAGGGCGAGCCAGCCCGCGAGGCTGAGCACGTTGCGGTGCTGCTTGAGGGTGAGCCGGTGGTCGAGGACGGTCGTGAGTCGGGTGAGCCACTGACGGCCCTCGATAAGCAGTTGCCCGGCGGGCAGATGCGGATAGTCGGAGCAGAGCTGGTCCACGGTGATGTGGAGACCGTCGATCGTGGCGTCATCGACGGTCGAGGCCCGCAACCTAGTGATGATCTCCAGTGTGCCCAGTTCGGCGGCCGATTTGTCGCGCCCATGGTCACGCGGGCTCAGGGGGAACATCGCGCGGGTGACTGTGCCAAATGTGGCCGCGATCAGCGGCGCGTAAAAGTTGTCCGGGTGGACTTCTCCTGACTCCCAGCGCTGCCACGACCTCTTGAGCGACGTGAAGTCAGGTAGGGGCTCGCTTGTGTGAGTGGCCAGAGCGTGGACGGCGTCGTCCTGAGTCCATCCTCGCGCGAGGCGTTCGGCGCGGATGCGTCGCGCCCATGCAGGGCGGTCGTCCATGTGGTGCCTCCTGCGGCGGGGAGCCCAGACGGTGTTGTACCCAATGTGCTACATCGAGGGAGATCATGGAGGACGACAACTAGACGACATCCTTGGCTGTCGTCTAGTCACGCGTTCGTGTGCAGGTGGAACGTCAAGGCATGGACAGCCAGTCGCCCTTATCCGCCGGAGCGGCTCAGTGGCAGACCGTCAAAGACCACCGCTACGCGGGTCGGGTCAATCACCATACGGAGCCACTCCACTCGCCGGTCTTCCTGATCGCGAGTGAGCCGGTCCAACGTCAGCACCGGGGCTCCCGGCGCCAGCGTCAGATCTGCCGACTCCTCGCCAGTGGCCGGCCGGGCAGACAGCGACTCGTCCGCGCTCGTCGGGATGATCCCGGCGGCGCGCATCGCCGCGTACACGCCGCCCACGACCTTCTCCTGTCCAGCCAGCGGGGTTCCCTCCACGAGCCGGGCGGGGTAGTAGGCGGTGTGGATCTGGCAGGCGCGGTCGTCCAGGATGGCGTGCCGGGAGCGGCGGACCACGGTGTCGGTGCCCTCTTGCAGGCCGAGCGCTTCGGCCACTTCGGCGTCGGCGGGTTCCTGTGCGACCTCGATGGTCACCATGGAGCCGGTCACTCCGGCCTGCTGGCAGGCGGTTTCCCAAGGGCCGAGCTGGCCGCCGGGTTCGAGGACGGCGTGGTAGCGCGAAAGGGGAACGCGGACAGGTTTCCAGTCGAGGACGAAGACGCCTTGGCCGCGCACTCCGGTGACGAGTCTTTCGCCTCGGAGTTGGCCCAGGGCGGCGCTCATCGTGGCTCGGGCGACGCCGTACTCGTCGCACAGGTCGGACTGGGTGGGCAGTGGCGTGCCCACGGGGAACTCTCCGCTCTTGATGCGCTGACGCAGGTCGGCGGCGATCTTCCCGTACTGGGTGGTGGCCATGGTGGTGGTCATCTCCTCCTCAGAGGCGTATTGCGCAGATCCTCAAGTCTAGTCTTGCGATTCTCTCTTGACAGTAGGCGGGGTAGGATCCACTCTAAGAATGTGGATCGCATTCCTAGATCACTTCCGCTCGCGGGGGTGGCGGGCTCCATCACGATCAACGCCGCCACCGGGCTACCACTGGGTCACCTGGCCTGCCCCACCTGCCAAGTGACCTGGAAAGCGTTCGTCTCACCCAACTGCTGGATGTGCGGACGCGCAGGCCGATCCTGGACCAGTCCTTAGAACGAAGGGGTCTCCCGGTGTCGTAACCACCGGGCCTAGCCCCGCACCACCGCACCAAACGCAAGACGGTCCCCGGTGTCGTAACCACCAGGGACCGCCGTATCAGGCTCTCCTCGCGAAAGGTCCTGCCTGATGTCCACCATCATCGCATCACGCCCGCCTGGCGTGAACCACCAGCCGACCCCCAAGCCGCGCCTGCCGCTGGAGATGCGGCTCCGCAACGAGCGCCGCAAGCTCGTCCCGAAGCTCGCCGTGCTCGACCGGCCGTGCCGCCCCGACGCCACCGCCTGGGACGAGAACGGCACCCAGGAAGAAGCCCGCGCTCTCTGCAACGGTTGTCCCATCCAGGCCGCATGCGGGACGGTCGCCGTCATCGACGAGACCTTCGCTCTCATCGACAAGCGCATGTCCGCCCTCCACGCGATCGTATCCGGCACCCGCGGCGGCGCGACCGCCCGCGCTCGCCGACCGGCCGTGCGCAAGCTGGCCGACCGGATCATCACCGACCGCATGGAGCGCGCCGAGCAGGCCCGCGCCGAAGCCGAAGCCAAGAAGGCGGGGGCGGCGGCGTGATTACGAAGGTCACCCTCGTCACCTTGGCCATCGCCGCTCTCCCCATGGCCGCCACCAGCAAGTGCGCACCCGACGCAAACGCGGCCGGCGGCAACGCGGTCCCGGGCACGTCATGCCGAGCTGGGCTGACCAGCTCGCAGGCGGCTAACGCCGGCGCGGTCCTCCAGATGGCCGACAGCATGGGGCTGCCGGAGCGGGCGAAGGTCATCGCCATCGCCACCACGCTCCAGGAGAGCGACCTGGACGAGACCACGGTCGGAGACGGCGGCAAGGCGGTCGGCGTGTTCCAGCAGCACCCGCACTGGGGCCGCAACCGCACCGACCCGGCAGTGTCCGCGCGCCGCTTCTACGCACGGCTGGTCAAGGTGCCTCGCTGGAAGTCCCGGCCGCTCACGGAGGCGGCCCAGGCTGTTCAGCGCAGCGCGTTCCCGAACGCGTACGCCAAGCACGAGAACCGTGCCATGCGGATCGTCGCCAAGCTTTCCACCTGCATGGGAGGCAACTGATGACGCTGTTCAGCCTGGGCCACAGCCGCAACCCGTGCCAGAACATCCAGACCTCGATCGGCACGCACTGCTCGCCCGAGGGCGAGCCGTGCTCGATGACCCGGACTCCCCGCGGGGTCGTCCACGAGATCTACCTGCTCGCCGGACCGGTCGAGTGGGAGGCACGCGCCATCGACAAATGCCCCACCCGCGACCAGGTCGGCGCCTGGGAGTGCTCCTGCGGGGCGAAGCGCCGCGCCGAACCGTACGCCAAGGCCGAGGCGCACGGCAGCACGTGCATCCGAGCCACGGCCGAGCCGAAGACGCCGCACCGCTGATCCGGCCGCGCACCCCACCACCACGCCAACATCGCCGCACCATCTGAGGAGATGACCCCGTGAACACCCAGCCCAGCACCAACGAACACACGAGATGGCCGCTCTGGGGCCTGCTTGTGTTCTGCGGGGCCATCTCCCTGACCTTGAGTGTCATGCACGCCCTCGGCAAGGCCGCCGAAGGCGACGTCGAGGCGACGGTGGCAGGCTTTCTGATCGGTATCGCTCCGGTCATCGCCGCCGCTTTCCTTGCCCATTTGCTCACCGACCCCTACGCCGCTGCGGGGCTGAAAGGCGGCGTGGGGCTGGTGTTCGTGGGCGGTATGGCGCTCAGCGTGACCGCCCAGCAGGAGGTGGTGCTGCCCTTCGTCAACGGCAACCGCTTCCTGGCCGTCCTCTTCCCGATCGTGCTGGACCTGTCCACCGTGATGGCTCTCCTGGCGCTGTCCGGGGTCGGCTACTCCTACAACCGGGCCGTCCAGTTGGAGGCGCTCCGGGCGGAACTCCAGCCGGTCCTGGAGAGGGAACTGGAGGGAAAGTTCGCGACGGAACAGACCGCCCGCGAGACGGACCTGAGGACGGAACTCGGGCGGAACAAGGACAGGGAAATCGCGGAACTCCGGGGGGAACTCACGGAGGAACACCGGGCGGAACTCGCGGAGGTTCGAAGGGAACTCACGGAGGAACATCACCGGGAACTCGCGAAGCTTCAGCAGGCTCACGGTGAGGAACTGACCGAGCAGGAGCAAGCCCTTCGGAACGAGTTCGCGACCCGCTGGGAACGCGCTGAGACCCAGATTCGGGACGCGGCCGAAGCCCAAATCCAGAACCGAGTCCGCGACGCCGAGATCGCCGCCGAGGCCCGCGTCCGACTGGAGCTGACCAAGAGCGGCACCACGAGTAAAGAGCCACGCAAGGCTCTCGGTCGGAGCACCAAGGATGACGGAGCCCCGCAGGCCAACAAGCGTGAGCGCGCCGAGAGCATTCTCCGCGCCCAGCCCGGCATCGAGGTGGGCGACCTCGCCGCGATGCTCGACTGCACCCCGAAGTACGCCCGCAACCTGATCAAGGAGCTGGTGCCCGACCGTGGAAACGGTCGGGACGAAACCGGGGGTGAGGAGGTGCGTCTCCGTGCGGTCCTGTAGCCGGAGTTCCGGCGCGTTTCCCATCGCGTCGGGGGTGCCAGTTCCTTCCCGAGTTCCCTCTGCGTGGGGGCTCCAGTTCCTTCCCGAGTTCCCCTCGGAGTTCCGCCCCCAGTTCCCTTCGAGTTCCGCCTCTAGTTCCCTCCCGATTCCCTTCTCCAGTTCCCCCGCACCGCCGCGTTGTTCCCTCCCGAGTTCCCCCTCCAGTTCCCTCCGCGAACCCCAAGGAGTTCCCCCGCAATGAGCACCACCGACCTCCTCGCCCGCTTCATGCCACTGCCTGTCCGGGACATGGCGACCCGCGACATCCTCGCGGGCGAACTCGTCTACGGCCCCGGTCTCGAACCCCGCCACGTGACCGTCCTCCTGGACAGTTGGACGCTGCTCGTCCCGCACGCCGACCTGGCCGCCGGCCTCACCCGCACCGTGCGGGTCAAGCTGGGCGGCGGCCTGCGGCTGACCATATTCCCGCAGGTCGGGGGTGAGTCCGTGGTGTGGGAGCTGTCCCAGCTCGGCGCGGACGGTGGCGAGCGGGTGACGGCGCTGCTCGTCGAGGTCCAGCGCGGCTGGCTGCTGCCATACCTGTCGGCCGCCTCCGACGTGGCCCCGGCCGGGATCGAGCTGCCGGTCGTGGACTGGGACTCGGAAGCCACCCGGTTCTTCGGAGGCAACTCGTCAACGTGACGCTACGTGACCGGCCTCGGAGGGGCGTCCGCGCGGGAGACCCCTCCACCAGGGCGAATCCGAGGCACTCAACACGCAGAGGCGCCCACGGGCGCGGGCGCCTGAGAGCGCGGGCGCGCGAGGGCATCGTATCTGCAACTACGCACCGTCACAACCCCAAGAGCTGAAGATGTCACGCCAACCAACCCGAGCAGAGGCCCGAGCCGCCCAGCGCAACGAGGTCTACGAGCAGCGCAAGCGTGAGGCCCGAACCGGGAGAGACCTTCTGGTCGCCGCATTCGCTCTGCTGCGTGCCGAACTGACCGACCTCGCCACCGTCAACCCCGACGCCGAAGACCAGGCGTGCCACAACCTCGCCCAACAAACCGAAGACATCGCGTACGAGACCCGAAAGGAGGCCGACCGTGAGCGCAAGACTCGCCTCGCCCTTCAAGCAGAAGCCCGCCGACAGCGACGCTGACACGAGCCCCGTCGCGCCCCCGGCCGCGACGGTGGACGACACGACGCAGCCCCAGCCTGTCGAGGAGTCCACGCCGTCTCCCGCCGGGCCGGCCGCGCGCCCCCGCGGCACGTGGCTGGGGTTGTTGGAGAAGCGGATGACCGCGCTCGGCGCCCAGCGGCTCCCGTCCACCTCGACTGTCCGCGCCTACCACGCGGACGGCAGCTACGTTCCATGGGAGGCCGACCTGCTACGCGCCATCTGCCGACTTCACGGCACGTGGGTCGCCGTGCCCTGGTGCTTCACCTTCACCACGGTGGCGTGGCTCGGCGCGGGCGACTACCGGCGCCGCCTGAACAAGCTCCGTGCGGAAGGCGTGCCCGGCCTGTGCCGCTCGCAGTTGCCGCCGATGGACGCCCTGACCGGCTTCTCCCGCGCGTGGGTCGGCTTCTGGTCGGCCGTCGCCTGGACAAACCTCAAGGTCACGCGCATGCCGACGACCTTGGCCTACGTGCTCCCCGCCACCGGCCCGCTCTGGTGGCCCTCGGTGCTGCCCCTCATCAACAGCTTTCTATCGATCTTCACAAGGTGAAAGGACTCCGTGATGGAGTGGTACAACGTTCTCGCCGCCGTCTTCCTCGGCGCGGGCCTGGCCCTCGGCCGCTTCCGCCGCAAGGACAAGAGCAAGAACTTCCAGCCCCGCACGAAGATTGCTTACGCCGCGGCGGGGGCCATGCTGCTCGGCGGCCTGTGCGGCATGCTGACCCCGATCGGAGGCTGGTCGGCCAGCCTCGGTGACTGGCTGGCAGAGGGCATCGTCATTGCGGCCATCTGCGTGATCGCCGCTGCGGCAATGATCGTGATCGGCGTCGTCCTCGACTGGCAGGACGGCATCCCAGACAAGCGGACGCTGGTGGCGTGCATCGTCGCCCCGCAGATCGCCATGATCGCCCTCGGTGCGATCTTCGGCGCGAGCGTGTACGACGACATGGTCGATACGGCCAATGTGACCCAGGAAAGCGTCGTCAGCGCGCAGGTTGACCGATGAACGACGTGGCCAAGGTCCTGGTCGGGCTGCTCATCCTCGTGGCGTGCGGGCTGTACTTCCTCAGCGCGGCCCGGCGCGAGCGCGAGCAGCCCGAACCGGAGCCACAGCCCGAGCCACAGGAGACCGAGGCGAACGAGCCCGAGCCGGCCAACGTCACCGTCGAGCTGACAAACAACACGCGGGTCACGAACATCGCAGTGAACTGGATCGTTCGGAAGGTCATCGGACCCAGCCCGGACAACAGCCAACCAGCGATCGAGGCGCCCAAGCCGAAGCCGTCACCGAAGGACGACGGGCCGGAGTGGAAGCCGCCGACCAACCTGGATGACCTGCCCGACCTGGCCGAATGGGACGTCGAAGTCGGCCGGCCCGGCCGCGACGATAAGCCGAAGCCCGAGTTGCCCCCAGCACCCAAGCCCGTCGAGGTCGAGCGCGGCTTCATCGACCAGGTGCGGGACATGCTCGGCGGAAGCGTCGCGCCCGCGCCGACGACCACTCTGCCCCGGCCGCCGGTCGTGGGGGAGTACGACCCCGACGTGCTCAACCTGATCCCCGACCCCCGTCACCTCCCCTCAGCCGACCTGTCTGACCTGGACGACCTGCCGAAGCCAGCCGACATGCCCGACATCCACGTCGAACACGTCACCAACCAGACCAGCGACCAGATCGCTCTCCCGCCGTCCGACTCTGAATCCACCGTGACCACGACGGCGTCCGACGCTGTCGAGGTCATCGAACCGCCCGTTGAACTGCAAGGAGTGGACATGGCATCGGCCCCGCTCGTGCCAATCGGCCGCCGCACCATGGCTCGCGTCCCCACTGTCGGCGGCATCATCGGCGCGCTCCGGACGGGTGGCTTCAACATCCTGCGAAATTGGATGCTGGGGTTCCACAAGGCCAACCTCAGCGACCGGGGCAACGCCCAGCACATGCACCGCCTGGCCCTTGCACACGCTCAGCGCGCTCGTGTGAAGTTCGCCATCGCGTCCAACCTGCTCCAAGCCGTTCAGCATGACCAGGTCGGCGCGACCGTGATCCGTCAGTGCTCGGCCACCTGGTTGCAGTGCCACCGCGAGCTCGTGGCCGCGTATCAGGTCGCTGCCGCCACCGGCGCCCTCGTGCGTGCCTCGGGCGGTGTCCCGACGTCACTCAAGGACGCGATCCGCGCGCTCGAACGTGACCACGGCGGCATGGCTAAGGCGGCCCGCAAGATGACCGTCGAGCCGGTCAGAGACCTGAGCTGGTACCGCAACTAGCCCTCTCGCCTCTTCCGCGCCTGAACCAAGACCCTAAGGAGAACCTCCCGTGTCCGCCACGCCCGCCGCACCGCCGCAGCCGAACGCTGCCGAGACGGTGCCCCCGACCGGCCCGTCTGCGCCGCCGCCTCTGCCGGAGCAGGAGACCGCTGGGCTGGCCGACGCCACCGCCTGGAGCTGGGACCAGCTCCGCAACCGGTCGCAGCGGTTTCGCCACACCTGGCCCGCGCACGCCACCGCCGCTGCTGTCTACGGCGGCGGCCACCTCCTGCACGCCCTCGACGCGCCCGGCCTGTACGTTGTCGCCGGTGCGGCGGGCGCGTACGGCGTCACCGCCCTGGTCCGCGCCGCGGTCCCGAAGCTGAAGGAGAAGCTCGCGTCCCGCTGGTGGTGGGTCGCCGCCGGGGTGTGGCTCCCCGCCGCGGCCGAGGTCGGCGCGACCGGGGTCATGCAGACCCTCATGTTCGCCGGCGCCGGGCTCGCGGTCGCTCCGCGCATCTACCGCTACCGGACCCGCATCAGCCTGCCGAACCGGCCCAAGCGGCAAGCCCTACCCTGCCAGCAGCCTGCGGAGAAGCCGCACGAGGAGGCACCAGACCCGTACGTGACCCGATGGAACGCCACCACCGCTAAGAAGAACCGAGGAGCGCTCCCCGGCTCCACGCTCAACGACCGAACCCCCTTCGAGTACGGCGGCGCGCACGGCATCCGCTACCGGCTGGTCCTCGACGGGAACATCACCCGCGAGGCCATTTCCGCACGCGAGAGGGTCTGCGGCGACTTCGGCGTCAGCATTGACGAGATCCAGATCGAAGCACCCCCAGACCGGCGGCTGAACTCGGCCGAGGTCACGTTCCTCAACAAACTCGCTGTCGAGGACGTCCAGTGGTGGACCAAGCCCGGCCTCAACATGGAGACCGGGGTGTGGGAGATCGGCCCGTTCGCGGACGGCCGCGGTGACGCCGCGCTCAGACTGTGGCAGCCGGGGTCAGGCCCGAGACCGGTCACGATCATTGGCGCGCAGCGCACCGGCAAGAGCACCTTGCTGCGGTCAGCGCAGTGCGAGTTCCAGGGCAAGCCGATCCGGCTGCTGTACGGCGACCCGATGAACGGGCAGTCCTGCCCTGAGCTGCTGCCGTACCTGGCGAAGGACGCTGTCGGCCTCGATCATCTTGGGATCAAGGCGTTGGTGGAGCGGGTGCACGGCGAGAAAGAGCGTCGCAGCCGTCTCCTGGCCACGATCGAGTGGACCGACCGGCACGGAAACAAGCGGCGGGGTGTGCAGTCGTACGACCACCCGGGTGCGCATGGCCTCGACATGCTGGTGTTGGCGTTGGACGAGTTCCACGCGCTTGCCCGTGACCCCGAACTGGTCGAGATGGTGTACGACATCCTCGCTGAGGGTGCCAAGACCGGCATCGTCCCGTGGATCATCGATCAGAACGCCTACGTGGCTTCCTTCGGTGGCGGTGAACTGCTTGGCCTGCTCAACGCCGGGAATGTGGTCCTGCTCCGTAACGGCGATCCGTACATCGCGCAGGCCACCATCAACCAAACGATGGAGGTCTACCCGCACATGATCGAGGAGGTGTTCCCGAGCGGCGGCGACACCGCGGGCTGTGGCTACGTTAAGGGTGCCACCAAGCGGCCCGTCATGATGCGGATCCGCGACGTGGACAACATGCACGCCGTGCTCGGCGGGAAGCCTGTCGCGCCGATCCGGTGGACGCCCTCGGACCCGGCCGAGGCCGTCACGGACGAGGCAACCTCCAGCGTGAGCACCACCGACGCTGCGCCTCACGAGCGCGGCATGGACGACATCAGCACGGACGAGATGCTGCCCGAGGGCACACCGATGCTCGGTGACGACGCTGATGGCCTGCTGGACGACCCCTCCGACATCGGCACCCTGATCAACTTCGTGAACCTCACGCCCGCCGAACTCAACGTCGCGAAGTCCGCCATCTTGCCCCTGCTCGACGGGGCCGAGCAAGGGCTCGCCACCCACGACCTGTCCATGGCCACCGGTATGCAGCCGATGGCCGTGCTACTGGCCACCCGCGCTCTCGAGGCCGAGGGCCGAGTGAAGCCAGTTGACGACGGCGACCGCTACGTCCTGATCAGGAAGGCGTCATGACGACCGCGTCACGCACCGAGAGCCCGGAGACGATCCTGGACGGTCGGGGGAGCGAGCCGGCCGCCGAAACGGGCGTCGGGCTCGGCGCGGTCGGTGACCCAGCGCAGCCCGTCCACGACCGCCTGCCGTCCCACCCAGTCGGCCGCGAGTTCGTCGGCTTGGTGGACGCGGGCGCGTACGACCTGCGCGGCCTCGATACGGGAACGCAGACCGAGCACGCCGCCGATGATGCCGATACCGCCGAGGAACAGGAACGGCGCGATGCCCGTGGCCAGGCCGAACAGGACAAACACGCCGCTGAAAATGAGCAGCGTCGGCACCCACTGCCCGACCGGGGCGGGATGGCCGAGGTGCGCGCGAGCGATGTGCACGGCGACGACGCCCTTGACGACGTCTCGTGGCGCTTCGACGGCGAGACGTTCGCCGACCGTGAGCACCGGCCGGGGCCGGTCGGTGGAGGGCACGGCGATGCTGACCTCGATACCTTCCCCGGCGATGAGCACGTCCGGGTCGCGGAATCGTTCGGGGACGGGGATCTCCGCCACCCGGTCGGCGATGAGCCGCTGATAGGACTCGGCGTGGGAACCCTGCATGCGCGCATCGTAAACGCGACCCCTACACGTCGTACAGGGTGGGCTCCGCGCAGTGATCGCGTTCTGCTGGCCGTGCTGCGGGTGTTCTTGCTGGTCGGATGGGCATGCGCCGTGTTTCTCCTCGGTATCGGCGCCGGGGTGACACGGGCAGATCTGCTGCTGGTGGTGCCCGCCGCGGTGATGCTTGTCGCCCTCGTCGTGACCGGCGTCACGCGGCCTGGCACATCACGGTTGGCGCTAACGCTAACGATCGGATCGGCGGCCCAACTGGCGGTCACCACATGGGGCCCGGTCGCGGGGACCCTCCTGACCGTCACGGCCACCGTGGTGGCTGACATGACCATGAGCTTCCTGCGGCTGTCCGGCCGCAGGTCAACCGGCCCACGACGGGCCTGACGAAAGGAACGCTGATGATCGAAGTCATCTCGTTCGGGTTCGGCCACGAGCCCCCGCCGCGCGCCGACCTCCTCATCGACGTGCGCGACGTCCTGCGCAACCCGCACGACCATCCCGCTCTGCGGGAGATGACCGGGATGGACGAGCCCGTCCGTAGGCACGTGCTGGACACGCCTGGGGCGCTCAGGCTCCTCCACCACGTGGTGGCCACCGCATCCGCTCTCGCCGCCGACCTGGCGCCCCAGAACCGGACGGTCACGGTGGCATGGGGATGCAGCGGTGGCCGACACCGCGCCGTCGCCCTCGCCGAGGAAACCTTCGCTCTGCTGTGGGCGTCGGGCGCGGACGTCGTCTCTGTCTCTCACCGTGACGTGGGCAAGTCGCTTCTCGTACCGCAGGGGAGGCAGTCGTGAAGGTCTGCGACAACGCCAGCGTCGGAGCCCTCATCTTCGACAAGGACGGGCGGCTGCTCGTGTTCGACCGCAACACCGACCCGCCCGGCGTCGCCGGCCCGGCCGGGCACATCGACCACCACGGCGGCCCCATGGACGCCGTCTGCGCGGAGGTGTTCGAGGAAGTCGGGCTGACCGTCGCGATGGCCGAGCTGGTCACGGGCGGCTGGCGTCCGAACCGGTGCCGCCGCCTGCCCGGCCCACGCGGAGTCGGCCACCAGTGGCAGATCTTCCGCGTCGAGGTCGCCGGGGAACTGAACCCGAGCAGACGGGAGACCCGCAACGCCCGCTGGCTCCGGCTGGACGAGCTCCAGACGCAGACGACGCTCGCGTACGCCCGCGGGCATCTCACCGCCGGGGAGTTCCGCGACCGGCCCGGCCTCGAACCGGTCTGGGTGCAGTGGCTCACCGACGCGGACCTGGTCGAAGTCAGCCGCGACGACCTCGTCGTGCTCGACCAACTCGCCGCCAACCCTCACGACGAAAGGAAGATCGGATGACGAACCAGAGCGAAACCCGGCCGGACATCGGCCGCGGCTACGCCGCCAACGTGTTCGGGCAGGACCCCACAAGCATGGAGCGGACGGCTCTCAACGAGGCCAAGGACTTCTTCGGCGACGACGTCCGGCTGTGGCTCGATCCCACGTACGTGGCTCAGGACGCATCGGGAGTTGGATACAGGGCGACGATCTACGTGCACGAGGTCGTGGGGGACGAGCGATGAGCGGCGAGGTCATCACCCGCTACGCCAACCGGGCCGGCGCGGTCGTCGAGCTGCACACCGCCCGGTTCATGACGACGTGGACCCGCAGCGGTCCTCCGTACGCGGCCAACAAGCCGTACGAGGTGGACGGCTACAACTGGCGCTGCCTGGGCTGCAAGCGGTACGGCCGCCAGGGAGAGACCTACTACGACCCCGGCTTCGTAGATCGCCGAAAGGCGGAAAACGACGCTCAGGGACATGCCGACGACTGCTCGGCGCTGCCCCCCGAGCCGGAGCCACCGCAGAAGCAGGAGGAGCAGCGCCGCCGCGGGCTGACCGCGTGGGTCACCAGCCTCGTGACGACCGAGGAGCGCCGGTGAAGTCCGCAACTCGGCCGCGCTCCCCGCGTTCGCCGCTGGCCGCCGACGTGCTGTACGGCGTCGCGGGCGCGCTTGCCACCCTCGCGGTCATCACCTACGGGGTGGCTGCCGTGACCAGCCGCACCCCGAAACCCCGCTCTACCCCGACCTCATCAGGCCGTAGGAGCCACGCATGATGCTGACACTTCCTCCCATCGACCTACCCGGCAACACCCACCAGGTCTCCCCGAACAACTCCACCTACGTCACCAGCGCCGCCCAGTACCGGATGAGCTGGGCCGCCGTCATCGAGCGGAGCCACCCGCGGTGGGACGCGCTCACCGAGGGCTTCATCGAGGAGCACCGGCCGACCGACACGTTCGGCGTCGCCGGTCTGGAGAGCCAGGAGCACTCAGCGATGTGGCTCGGCCCGGCCGACATCATCGCCCGGTTCGTGGCCAACCCGGTCGCCGTCCCCTGGAGCGAGCTCACGCAGCACGGCGGCTTCGCCGATCGATGGCCGAACGGCAACGCGTGGAACGAGCTGATCCCTCACACCACGTGGAACCCCGATGGGCAGGGGATCGTGACCGAGTTCCAGTTCGACGACGGCGGCAGCGTCGTCGTGTACGAGCTGCTCGGTCGGCCCGCGCTGCTCTCTCCCGGCGTGGACGCCATCGGGGAGGGCCTAGTCCCGGTGGTGACGTTCCACTGCACTCGCTGCCACTACGACGGCGACCACAGCGATCGGCACATGTCGGCGGCCCCGGACGACCGCCGCACCGTCTGCAAGAAGGCCCGGCAGCACACGAGGTCCGACCGTTGCCGGGGTGAGGAGGCCAACGCTCGCGGCGACCAGATGATCGCCGCTGTGCAAGAGGTCATCGGCAAGCCCGTGTCCGGCAGCACGAAGGGCCTTCACGCGGCCTGGTGCCAGAACAAGAGGCTCGACCCGCACGACCTCATGGTGTCGAGCTCGTGCGCGGAGGTCCGGGAGGCGCGTACGCACACCGACCGGCACTGCGCGGCGGCCGGGGCGCGCGGCTGATGAGCGACATCCCCAAGGCAATCGATCAGCTCGACGCTGACGCCGCCGACCCTGCCAACAGCAACGACGCCATCTACATCGAGCTGGTCGCGTCAGCCGCAGCGCTACTCAAGGCGATCAACGACACGCGCCCGGCCTGCCCGGCGGGTGTCGTCGCGGAAGCCGAGCGTTTCGCCACGGCGGGCGTCGTGGCGAGTGCGACACCGCTGAGGTTGCCTCCAGGGTTTCCTGCGCAGGGCCTTCAGCTCTACGACAGCGCGGAGGACGACAACCTGTTCGCGCTCGGGCACATCAGCGCCGACCGGATGACGGCGGCGGTCGCCGACTGGATTAGGCACATCCGCTTCGCTCCCGACGCTGTGGTGGACGATCCGCTGGCCACCCTCGACGGCGGCGCCGAGCGGGTGCGGGGCACGATCCAGCACCTGTATGCGATCTTCGACATCAAGGATGTCGGAGTGTGCGCGTTCAGCATCAGGCTCGTGGCTCCGGAGACCGAGGGCGCGTGTCCGATCACGTACTGGCCGGGGGAGTTCGGATGACGTACGTGCACACAGACGGGCGGCCGGCGGGCGCCCGGATCACGCCGGAGTCGCATCCGTGCCGGTGGCTGGCGGAGGAGGTGGCGCTGTTCCGGCAGGGCCGCTGTTCCTGGCAGGTCGAGTTCGGCAACGGCAATGGGATCGTCTACTGCCTTCTGCCGTCCGACTCGGAAGCGGACTTCGGCCACTGCACCGAGCACGCCTTGGCCGTGGAGGAGGACAGCGGCGGCGCGAACTGGTGGGAGGGCCTGGGGGAGGAGCACGAGGATCCGACGCTGCGGTGGGACGGGCGGTCTGTCGCTGATAGGTCCTCCGGACGGATGATCCAATCCTCCGACTAATCGAAATTCTCAAGGAAAGCAGCAGGTCGCAGGGTCGGTGGACAGTCACTAACGAGTGGTCATAAAGTGGAATCGACGCGCGATGAGCGCGCCTATCGCGTCTCTGTTAGTGATGATCAGCTCGATGGTGGCGTGGGAGGCGCGGTCACCGGCTGCCGCACGAGAGAGGGAAGCGAAGCGCAGCGCCCGCCCAGCGCTGCTCTGGCCATCCGCTGCGCCGATGCCGCCGCACCACCGATCAACGTTGGCGTAACCGCCAACGACCCTAGATAGCACCGCGGTCCCGGGCTCGCGCCAGCAAGCACCGCCCGGGACCGCATCCCCCGCCGCCGAAGCGAAGAGGAGTGCCCATCATGGCCGCATCCACCCGACCTGACCAAACCGCCCCTACGCGAGGGCCCCGAGCCGCGTCCGAGACCGCGCGAAGAGGTGCACGAACGAAGGGGCCGACGCTTGACGACATCGCCGAGCAGGCCGGAGTGTCCAAGGTCTCCGTCGCCTCCGCGCTGGCCGGCCGCCCTGGCGTCTCGGAGCAGACGAGGGCACGCATCCAGGCCATCGCCCAGGAGATCGGCTGGCAGGCTGGCCCCGCCCGCTCGCGCAGGAATTCCAGACGCGACGCGACGACGAGCCAGGGCGACGACGAGTGGGTCACCGTCCCCGAGATCATGAGGATGCTCAAGATCGACCGGCGGACCTGGCAGCACTGGATGACCCGCGGGGAAGTCCCCAAGAATATGTTCAAACTCCCCAATGGGAGCTACCGCGTCCACCGCAACGACTACCAGGCATGGCTTGACGGACTTCGGGTGGACGTGTGAGCAGGTCGTACAAGGTCAAGTTCTGGAAGATCAAGCGCAACGCTTCCAGCAAGAAGCCGTCGTACGTGGTGCGCTGGACCGTGGACGGCAAGGAGTGCTCCTCCACCTTCGGCGGGTCGCAACTGGCGGAAAACTTCCTCTCTGACCTGCGCCAGGCCGCGAAGAACGGGGAGTGGTTCGACACCGAAACCGGTCTTCCCCAATCCATGCTCAAGGCCAAGAACAGCCGCACATGGCTGGCACTCGCCAGGGCCTACATGAAAGCTCACTGGCCGCACCTGGCCCCCACATCACGTTCGAACACCATGGAGACCCTGGTCGCGGTCACGCTGGTTCTGACGGCTGACCGCAAGGGACGCCCCGACACCGCAGTACTGCGCTACGTGCTGCGCAAGCACGTGTTTCTCCCTGAGGAGCGCCAGCCACACCCCGACGTCCAGGCCACCACCGCGCTGCGCTGGCTGGAGGCAGCCTCACTGCCGGTGACCGAACTCACGGAAGCCCGCCACGTCCGCGCAGCTCTCGATGCCGTCGCCCTTTGCCAGGACGGCACCAAGGCCGCGCTCTCGACCTTCCGGCGCAAACGCTCCACACTGCACCACGTCTTGGAGTACGCCGTCGAACTGGAGGATCTCGACGCCAACCCGCTCGACCGGATCAAGTGGAAGCCGACCAAGTCGAACCCCGCAGTAGACCGGCGGGTAGTCGTCAATCCCCGGCAGGCGCGCGAACTGCTGATCGCTGTCACGTACATCGGACGCACCCGCGGAGCCAGGATGTCTGCGATGTTCGCCTGCATGTACTTCGCTGCCCTGCGCCCGTCCGAGACACGAGGACTGCGAGAAAGGGACTGCTATCTCCCGGTGGACGGATGGGGCTACCTCACCATCAGGAAGACTCGCCCGCAGAGCAGCCGCGATTTCACCGACTCCGGGGAGGTGTTTGAGGAGCGCGGCCTCAAACATCGTGAAGGGGACGAGGAACGCCTGGTGCCGATTCCGCCCGAGATGGTCGCCATCCTGCGCGCTCACATCCAGACCTTCGGCACGACCCCGGACGGACGGCTGTTCTACACGCGCAGTGGCGGTTCGTACCACAGCGATTACACATCAGTGTGGCGGAAGGCCCGTGAGCTGGCTTTCACCCCGGAGCAGGTGTATTCCCCGCTGGCTCGGCGTCCCTACGACCTGCGGCACGCCGCCGTGTCGCTCTGGCTCAACGCCGGCGTGCATGCCCCCGAGGTTGCTGAGCGGGCCGGGCACACCGTGGCGATTCTGCTGAAGACCTACGCCAAGTGCATCGACGGCCAGCAGGAAATCGCGAACAAGCGCATCGAGAAAACGCTGGGCGAGTCATGAGCGGCAGGGTGTCGGTGCGGAATATACGCGGAATGATTACGCGGCTGTGTGGCCTGGCTCATCTTTCCTCCCAGGTGAGAGGCCCATCTGTTGGGCGAAATCGCGTCGGTCAGACTAGGTCTCATGAGAGTCGGATTCGCCGTGCCCGTGTCAGGGCCGTGGGCCACACCTGAGAACCTGCGTCGTGTCGCCGTCCGGGCCGAGGAGCTCGGGTATGCGGAGCTCTGGACGTTTCAGCGGCTGCTGTATCCGGTCGGGCATGCGATGGGGGTCACCTACCGGGCCGTGCACGACCCGCTCATCACGCTGGCCCACGTCTCGGCCGTGACCAGCCGGATCCGGCTGGGTGTCGCGGTGGTCAACGCGTACGTGCAGCCCGTGGTGCTGGCCAAGCAGCTCGCCACGCTCCAGACGCTCTCGGGCGGCCGGTTCAGCGCGGGGCTCGGGCTGGGCTGGCTGCCCGAGGAGTTCGAGGCGACGGGCGTCGACATGGCCCGGCGCGGACGCCGGATCGAGGAGTACGTCGAGGTGCTGCGCAAGGCGTGGGCCGACGACGTGGTGACGCACGACGGCGACTTCTACCGCGTGCCGCCCGCCCACCTCGACCCCAAGCCGGAGCCGGGGCCGCCGCCGCTCCTGCTCGGCGGCACGGCCGAGGTCGCGCTGCGCCGCGCCGCCCGGCTGGCCGACGGCTGGGTCAGCTCCAGCAGGGAGGATCTGTCCGCGATCGCCGGGCGGGTCCGGCTCATCAAGGCGGAGCTGGCGGCGGCGGGGCGGGACGCGGACGCGTTCAGGTTCGTCTGCCGGGGCGTCACCCAGGTGCGCGCCCATGACGAGGACCGGCCGCTGACCGGCACCTACGACAAGATCAGGCGGGACGTGGCGGCCCTGGCCGAACAGGGCGTCACCGACGTCTTCCACGACCTGAACTTCGACCGCGAGATCCCGGCGGCCGACGCCGGGGAGGCGATGCGCCGGGCCGAGGAGGCGCTGGAGGCGCTGGCGCCCTAGGCAGACGCCTGGTACATCGCCGCTGCGAGCGCGTTCCGGCATCAACCATCCCGGGCCTCACCTGGAGATCTCCCCGGACATCGTCGCCGCCCAACGACGACACCTTCGCCTGGGCCGCAGCCCACGACGCCGTTCTGACCGCCATTCCTTTGACCGATAGTACGGTTAGCGATATATATCGGATATGGCAATGCGTGAACAGAGCTACCTCGTGCTGCTGGCCCTTTCCGAAGGCCCGCTGCATGGTTACGGCGTGATCAAAGCTGTGCGCGAGCTGTCGGAGGACCGTGTACGCCTCGGGGCGGGCACGCTCTATGGCGCGCTTGACCGTCTGGCCGAAGCAGGGTTTGCCCGGGTGGCGGGTGAAGAGGTCGTGGACGGCCGGCACCGCCGCTACTACGAGTTGACCTGTCAGGGCGCCGAACTCCTGACCGAGGAGACTGCCCGCTTGACCCGCCTCGCCGCCACCGCGCAACGCCGCCTCGGCGCACGACTCCAGCCCGGGATGTGATCATGGATAGCTACGAACGTCACTGCCGGTTCCTCGCGCGGGCCTACCCGCTCCGATATCGGCAGACGCGGGGCGAGGAGTTGATCGGCACGCTGCTGGATCTGGCGAAGCCGGAGCAGAGCAGGCCGACCCTGCGCGACTCGCTCGACGTCGTACGTGGCGGTATCGCACTGCGCCTGCGGGAGCGCCCGCCACTGTGGCACTGGGCGCTGTATCGCCTGTTCCACAAGCGCCTTCCCTACGCCTACCGCTGGTGGGCACGCGATGACCTGCTCGGTTCGCGCTACCTGGCGCGGCAGTGCGCGGCATGGCTACTCGCAACGGCACCCCTGTGGGCCTTCATCGGGCTCATGCCCATCGAACTGGTCCACACGGTGATCCTCTCGGCACTCATCCGCATGCTCGGCTTCCTCCCGCAGCGATCCCTGCGCCTGTACCAGCTGAAGAGATACGAATTCAACCTGGAGTTGGAAGGCAACTCGCCATAGGCGGCATGCGGAGACATCCGGTCTGCGTATGACGTCAAGGCCAAGGTTCTCGCGATCATGACACAAGCAGGACATTTCGCGTTGACATCGATGGCGTCGAGGCCTCAGGTTTGGTGCATGGAAGAGTTTCGTATGGCGCGCGTGTTTTCGGTCGCGACCGTTGTTCGGATGCTTCTCCCTTCCGTGCTTTTAATCCCCGTATGGCTGATATTCATCGCCTTCGTCCCTGATCGTCATAATATGGAGGCGGTTTTCCTGGCAGCAGGGGTGACGGTGGCCTTCGCCGGGGTGCGGTTGGTCAGGTGGCGGCTGATGGCCGCTGCCACGGTTGCGCGCGTCTCTCCTGACGGCGTGGAGATGGGGGACTGGTACGGATCGCGGGTGCGCCTGGCATGGCGAGATCTTGAGCGCGTCGATGTCGTGGAAAGCCGGATTCCCAGTCCGCGGACCATTGTCAAGGACGGCAGGATCGGTGTCCGAACCGGAGCCAGGCAATGCGTCGGCCTGGTCGGCTGGGGCGAATACGAGATTTCCCACCAGGCCCCCAACTGGTTGCTGGCTCATCGGGCCCGGCTGCCCATCGATCCGGCATCGGGGCGGCAGAGAATCAGCATCCCCCTCGGCGTCGTCGATCCCCTGTGGGAAGACGGCCCGATGGGCGACCAGGTCCGCCGGCACCGGCCCGATCTCTTCGAGCCGACCGTCGCTTCGGGCGCGCCTCCTGCCTGAGCGTTTCAGCCGCACCACCTGGGCCGAGGAGGCGGTCCCTAGGCGCCGCCGTACGGCACGGTGATGATCTCCAGGTTGTGGCCGTTGGGGTCGGACCAGTACAGGCCGCGCCCGCCGTCGTGGGTGTTGATCCGCCCCTCCTGCTGGTGGTGCGGGTCGGCCCAGAACGTCAGGCCGCGCTCCTTGATCCGGCCCCAGATCCGGTCGAACTCGTCCTCGCTGACCAGGAACGCGTAGTGCAGCGACGGCAGTTCCTCGCCCGCCTCGACGACGTCGATCGACACGTCGTTGCCGAGCGTGACGACCCGGAACGGACCGTACACGGGGGCCGGTTCCAGGCCGAGCAGGTCGACGAGGAAGGCGGCCGTCTCGTCCCTGTTCCTGGCCGGCATGATGGTGTGGTTCAGATGGACGGACATATCTGCAGGCTACGTCAGGGCCACGGGGAGCGTCACGACGCCGTTGACGAAGGACGACGGCAGCCACGTCACCGGGCCGGTCAGCTCGATCCGTGACACGGTCGCGCGCAGCTCCGACAGCAGCGCCTGGATCTCGGCGCGGGCGAGCTGCGCGCCCAGGCAGAAGTGCGGGCCGTGGCCGAAGGTCAGATGTCTGTTCGGCTGCCGGGCCACGTCGAACCGGTCGGGGTCGTCGAAGACCGTCTCGTCGCGGTTGGCCGAGGCCGTCCACAGGGCCAGCACGTCCCCGGCCTCGATGCGCCGTCCGCCCAGCTCGGCCGTCCGGGTGGCGACCCGGCCGACGTGGGCGGCCGGGGTGGTCCAGCGCAGGATCTCCTCCGTGGCGGGGGCGACCAGGGCGGGATCGCCGCGCAGGCGCGCCCACTGCGCGTCGTGCGTGGCCAGCGCCAGCAGGCCCCCGGCCATCGCCAGGCGGGCCGTCTCGTCCCCGCCGATGATCAGGTTGTAGCAGTTGAGCAGCACCTCCTCCTCGGTGAGGTCGGCCGAGACGAGCAGGCTGATGACGTCGTCGCCCGGGGACGTCTGGCGTTCGGCGGCCAGGCGGGTGTAGTAGAGCAGGATCTCGCTCTGGGCGATCCGCGCGCTCAGGTCGGCCTCCTCCTCGCCCAGCATGGCCTGCGCGGTCAGTTCCAGCACGCGCTGCCGGTCCCGCTCGGGGACGCCGAGCAGCTCGCAGATCGCGCGCAGCGGCACCTGCGCGGCCACCTGCCCGACGAAGTCGCCGCCGCCCCCGGCCACGAAGGCGGCCAGCAGGTCCTTCGTGGCCTCGGTGATCGAGCGGGTGACGGGGCCGAGCGCGCGGGGGCCGAAGCCCGGGGTGAGCAGGCGGCGCAGGACGGCGTGCCGGGGCCCGTCGGTGACCACGATCATCCGGCCCGCGCCGGGGTCGTGGCCGCGCAGGAGGGTGCGCAGCATGTTGCCCCGCAGCGAGGTGTAGGTGTCCGGGTCGCGGACGACGCGCAGCACGTCGGCGTGCCGGGTGACACTCCAGAAGCGGTCGTGCCTGCGGACCGGGTCGGTGGCCCGCAACCGCCGCCAGAGCGGGGTGAGGTCGTGGACGGCGTGCAGGCGCGGGTCGAGGAGGTCCAGGTCGTCGAGGGCGGCCGGGTCCGGCGGGGGTCTCATCGTTCGAACTCGTCGAGGAGGTCGCCGAGCAGGTCGTCCTCGTCGCCGCCGCGCACGGCCCGGGCGATCAGCTCGCGCAGGGGGCGTTCGGCGAGGAACAGCTCGATGGGGACGTCGAGGCCGAAGCGGTCGCGCAGTTCGCCGAGCAGGAAGACGGCGGTCAGCGAGTCGCCGCCGGCCGCGAAGTAGGTCCGGTCGAGGTCGGCCTCGCCGGCCAGGGCCAGGGTGGTGCGGAACAGCGCGGTGACGGCCCGCTCGGTGCCGGTGTCCGGCCGTACGGGCTCCGGGGACGGGGACGG
>NZ_SSXE01000041.1 GCF_021699195.1 Nonomuraea sp. MG754425
GGGGGTTGGGTTGAATGTGCAGTATCGGTTCCATGATTTGATTCGGGTGTTCGCGGGTGAGCGGTTGTCGGAGGAGGAGACGCACGCCGATCGCATGGCCGCGCTGACCCGGCTGCTCACCGCCCTGCACAGCCAGGCCGAGACCGCCAAGACCAACGAGTACGGCCCGCCCGCCGACCCGCACCTGCTGCTCGACATCGACTCCCCGCTGCCCGCCGACCTGACCGCCCGGCTCGTCACCGACCCGATCGGCTGGTTCGAGCGCGAGCGCCACCTGCTGCTCGCGGGCATCCGCCAGGCCGCCCAGGCCGGCTTCACCGAGCTGTGCTGGCGCATCGCCATGAACGCCGAGCCCTTCTTCGAACTGCACGTCTACCTCGACGAGTGGCACGAGATCCAGGAGATCGCGCTCGCCGCCGCGCGCCGGGCCGGCGACGAGCGCGGCCAGGCCGAGATGTTATGCGTCAGGGGCGCGCTCGCGCAGACCGAACAGCGCTTCGACGACGCGCGCCGCGACTTCGAGGCCGCCCTGACGCTGTTCGAGCACATCGGCAGCATGGTCCAGGTCGCCAGATCCCGCCGCAACCTCGCCTTCCTCGAACGCATGAACGGCCGCCTCGACCAGGCGGTCCGCCACCTGGAGCAGGCCCTGCCCACGTTCGTCGGGATCGGCGACCAGATCTCGGCCGCGCACACGCTCGACAACCTCGCCGCCATCCGCGCCGAGTGCGGCGACATCGACGACGCCAAGATCCTGCTGGCCGAGGCCCTCGTCCGCGGCAAGAGCGGCGGCAGCCGGCGGATCATCTCCCAGATCCTGCACCGGATGGGCCAGGTGCACCTCCAGGCCGAGGAGTTCGCCATGGCCGCGGGCGCCTTCGAGGAGGCGCTCACCCTGGTGGAGGAGATCGGCGACACCGTCGGCGAGTCCTTCGCCCGCCACGGCCTCGGCATCGCCCACCTGCGCCGGGGCCGCCTCGACGACGCCGACCGCATGTTACGCCAGGCGCTCGCCTCGGCGGAGGGCGCACACCACCGCCTGGCCGAGGCGCACGCCCTGGCCGGGCTGGGCGAACTGGCCGTCACCACCGCCCGGCCGGCCGAGGCCGCCGGGCAACTGCGCCGGGCCGTCACCCTGTTCCGCCAGATGCGCGCCCCGCTCTTCGAGGCGCACACGCTCATCATGCTGATCGAGGTCCTGCGGACGCTGAGCGACGCCGGCGCGTCCGACCGGGCGCTGTCGCGCGTGCAGGTGCTGGCCGGCGAGGTGGACGCCCGCGCCGGGCGCACGCTCCGCGACCGCCTGGCCGCCATCGCCGAGGGTTCCAGCCCCGTGCCCAAATGAGCGGCGCTCCGG
The DNA here is from genome assembly GCF_021699195.1 of Nonomuraea sp. MG754425. Taxonomy (GTDB): domain Bacteria; phylum Actinomycetota; class Actinomycetes; order Streptosporangiales; family Streptosporangiaceae; genus Nonomuraea. The sequence goes on from NZ_SSXE01000041.1 coordinate 1,358, forward strand.
CCGGCCCGCCTCGTGCGGCCCCGCTCAGCCGGCTCTCCTGAGCGGGGTCCCGGCCACCGACGCGATCGCGTCCAGGACCCGCGGCCAGGCCCGCGAGAACGGATCGACCAGGCTGAAATGCCCGGCGTCCGCCAGCTCGACGAGGCCGGCGCGCGGCTCGTGCGCGGCGAAGCGGCGGCTCATCGACACCGGCAGGACCCGATCCCGGACGCCGTGCACGAGGACCAGCGGCGTGTCCCCGAACGGCAGCAGCCGCACCGGATCGACCTGGTCGAGCAGGTCGGCACGGCCGCCGAGCAGGGCGTGCGCGGCCCCGCCGCCGAGCCCCAGCGCGTAGACCTCGCTCACGTCCGACACGGCCGCCAGGCCCACCACGCCCTTGACGGCCGGCCCGGCGCGCCAGCGCGAGCCCGCGGGCAGCCGGTGCCGCAACGTCGACCACAGCGCCAGGTGACCGCCCGCCGAATGGCCGACGAGCACCACGCCCTCGCCCGCCCGCGGATCGGCCACGACGGCGTCCAGCACGGCGGCCACGTCGTCGAACGTGCCCGGCCAGCCCCCGCCCTCCTGCCCCGCCCTGCGGTACTCGGGCAGGCAGACGGTGTACCCCTCGCCGGCCAGGGCGGCGGCCATGGGACGGGTGTGCGTCCGGTCGTGCTCGGCCCGCCAGTAGCCGCCGTGCAGCAGGACGATCAGCGGGCCCGCGCCGTCGTAGACGTCGATCACCTGGTCCGGATGCGGGCCGTACACGATGCGGCGGTCGTGGCTCCGCACGGACCTGGACAGCAGCTCGAAGTAGGACATGCCGTGAGCGTAGGCCGGTCGCAGGCCCGTGACCTGGGCTCGCGCTGGCAGGAAGGTGCAAGCGGCCGACAGCAAGAAGACGCCGCACCCCCTGATGCGGGCGGCCCCGGCCCGCGCACCATGTGGGGGAGTGATGCCAGAAGGGACAGACCATGACCACGTTGAGCACCTCCGGCGGCCCCGACGACGACACCCCGGCGATCCGCCGCGCCGTGGTGATCGGATGCGGCTTGATCGGCACGTCGGTGGCGCTGGCGCTGCGTCGCGAGGGGGTGCGGGTGGCGCTCGACGACCACGATCCGCGCGCGTTGGCGCAGGCCGTGAGCATGGGGGCCGGGGTGGCGCTGCGGCGGCGCGCGCGGCGGGCCGACGTGGTGGTCATCGCGACGCCGCCGTCCGCCGTGGTGTCCGTCCTGCGTGAGGCGCAGTCCCGCGGGCTGGGCGCCGTCTACACCGACGTGGCCAGCGCCAAGGCGCGGATCCTGGCCGAGGCCGGGCCCGCGGGCTGCGACCTGACCAGCTACGTGCCCGGGCACCCGATGGCCGGGCGCGAGGTCTCCGGCCCCGCCGCCGCGCGGGCCGGGCTGTTCGAGGGCCGCACGTGGGCGGTGTGCCCGCACCCCGACCTGTCGCCGCACGCGCTGCGGGTCGCGTGCGTGCTGGCCGCCGCGTGCGGGGCGGAGGTGACGCTGCTCGCGCCGGACGCCCACGACCAGGTGACGGCGGCCGTCTCGCACGTCCCGCTCGTGCTGTCGGCGGCCCTGGCCGGCCGGTTCGCCCGCGCCGAACCGCAGGCGCTGGCCCTGGCCGGCACCGGGTTGCAGGACATGACGAGGATCGCGGCCAGCCCCGTGGACATGTGGCGCGACATCCTGGAGCACAACGCCGGCTCGGTCGCCAGCCTGCTGGAGGACGTGGCCAGCGACCTGGCGCAGGCGGTGGCCGCGCTCCGCGCCGCCGGAGCGCCCGGCAGGAAAGCCGTCGCCGAGCTGCTCAGCCAGGGCAACGCCGGTCACGCGCGCATCGTGGACGCCTGCTCCGCCAGGGAGAGGCGGGCGCAGCCGGCGTCCTGACCGGGCATTCTGGGAGATGCCGCGGGGAGGGGCCGGCTGCGAGACTGGCGGCAGGCCGTTGAGAGGTCTGCTCACCCAAACCCTTGGCCGCGGGAGGACAACGCATGACCGGCGAACTCAGCTTCTCCGTCATCAGGGAGAAGGTCGGCGAAATCTGGAACCACGTGCTCGACGTGCCCGACGGGATGGAGGACGCCACGTTCTTCGACCTGGAGGGTGAGTCCATTTCCGCGATTCGCCTGGTCTCGCGCATCGAGGAGGAACTCGGCGTCACCATCGACGTGGGCGACATCTTCGAGGCCGACCCGAACGTCGAGGCGCTGGCCGAGCGCGTCGCCCTGGAGGCGCAGCTCTCCACCGGGGTCTGAGCACGCGAACCACCACGAACTCCCCGGCCACATCGACTTCGCCCGGGTTCCCGCGGGGCGGCGGGGACCCGGGCGATTCGTCATGCCCACACCACCCTGGCACCGAACGGGCCGCCCCCCGCGCGAACGGGCCGCCCGCGTGAACGGACGGCCCCGTAGGAACGATCAAGAGGGTTCCACGACGCGCCGTTGCGTCGCGGAACCCTCTGGTCATGGCCGCTCTAGACGTAGAGCGTGTCGGGCTCGAGCCCGCACAACACCCGGCCGTGCAGCTCGGCGTTGGTGTTCGGGTGCATCAGCGCGTGCAGGTTCACGGCGGCCACGTCACGGGCGATCCGCTGCACCGGCACGCCGGTGTAGATCGAGGAGCCGCCGCTGGCCTGCGCCAGGACGTCCACGGCCGTCTTGCCCAGCCGGCACACCCGGCCCAGCTCGGCCCGCGCCCTGACCCGGTCCGCCACGGTCCAGGGCGTGTCCGCCGCGGCCTTGGAGTCGACGAGCGAGGCCACCCGTCCGGCGTGGAACTCCGTCTCGTCGATCTGCATGGCCGCCTCGGCGACCTGGAGGTGCGTCAGCGGCGCCTGGGCCTGCTTCTCGTACCCCGTGTACGTGATCTTGCGGTCGGGCAGCCGCTCCATGAACGCGTCCATGGCCGCCCTGGCCAGGCCCACCACCGTGCCCACCGACGAGGCGGACGCGACCGGCAGCAGCGGCGCGCGGTAGAGGGCGGCGCCGGCGTTCGCCGCCGAGGCCGACTGGCCGTTCAGCACCGCGCCCAGCGGCAGCACCCGGTCGGCGGGCACGAACACGTCCTGCGCGACCGTGGTCACGCTGCCGGTGCCTCGCAGCCCCGAGGTGTGCCAGTCGTCCACGATCCGCAGGTCCGACATCGGCACCAGCGCGACGATCGGCATGGGCGGGCCGTCCGGGCCCACCTGCACCGCGACGATCTCCTGCCAGTGGCTGTGCCAGGCGCCGCTGATGAAGCCCCACTTGCCGTTGACCACCACGCCGCCGTCGGCGGGGGCGGCGAAGCCGCTCGGGCTCAGCGTGCCGCACACGCGGACGTCCGGGGTCGAGAACACCTCGTCCTGGACGTGGTCGGGGAACAGCCCGGCCATCCACGTGGGGATCCAGTAGACCGACGCGGTCCACGCGGTGGAGCCGTCGGCGCGGCCCAGTTCGGCGGCGACCTCGACGAGCGTGCGCGTGTCGGCCTCGTAACCGCCGTAGCGGGCCGGCGCCCGCAGCTTGAAGACGCCCGCCTCCGCCAGGGCGTCGATCGTGTCGTCGTGGAGACGCCTGTTCTGCTCGGACCACGCGATATTGCCCCGAATGACCGACGCCAGGCCGGAGGCGCGGCGCACACATTCTTCGCGGGACGGGATCTCGGCCGTCAGCACCATTTTCCTCCTCGTCACGATTCGACGAGACCCCGCACATTCTTCAAGGGGCGCTCATCTCCCACCGAGAATCACATTCGCGCTCGGCGGGCCGCACCTTCGTGCGTGCTGAACGGCCGGTATCCGTTTTCCGGCGCTGTTCCGCGCTCCTTTCTCCGCGGGCCGCCGTCGTCAGGACGTCGCGGGCGGGATGTTCTGGTTCAGCCGGAAGACGTTGTCCGGGTCGTAGACGGCCTTCACCGCCGCGAGCCGCTCGAAGCCGCCGCCCGGATAGGCCGCCCGGACCCGGTCCTCGCCCTCCTCACCGAGGAAGTTCACGTACACGCCCTGGTCGTCCTGGCGGATGGCCTCGGCGAACTCCGCCACCCACGCCTGGTGCACCGGCGACTCGGCCGGGTCCTCGTAGATGGCCGCGAGGTTGACCATGATCTTGCTCTGCCGGTGCCCGAAGGCCGTGGCGTCGGACGGCACCCGCGCCATCGCGCCGCCGAGCACGCGAAGCTGCGCCGCGCTGACCTCGGCCGTGCACGACGTCAGGTAGTGGATGATCGTCTCCACGGTCTCCGGGTCGGCCCGGTCGATGAACAGGTTCGTGGACTCCGCGACCGGGTGGAAGCCGTCCGGCTCCGGCGGGTACATCCCGGCGTACGGCATCTCCTCCAGCAGGTCGGCGATGGGCGTGGCCAGCGCGCGGAACCGGTCGAGCACCGGCCCGGCCTCCTCGGCGGTGCCCGCGTAACACATCATCGCCATGATGACGAGCTTGCCGTGGAACTCCTCGGGGACGAACGGCATCGGCGGCGACGGCATGATGTTCGCGATCGTCGACAGCTCCTCCGGGGCCGCCTCCGACTCGGCCACGAAGCCGCGCACGGTCTCCGCGGTGGCCGGGAGCATCAGCATGCCGCCGACGATCACGGGCAGCTCGTGCAGGCGGAACTTCAGCCGGGTGACCACGCCGAAGTTCCCGCCGCCGCCGCGGATGGCCCAGAACAGGTCCGGGTGGTGGTCCGCGTCCACGTGCAGGATCTCGCCGTCGGCGGTGACGATCTCGGCGGCGAGCAGGCTGTCGATCGTCAGGCCGTGCCTGCGCACCAGGAAGCCGATGCCCCCGCCGAGCGTGAGCCCGCCGAGCCCGACCGTGCCGGCGTCGCCGAACCCGGTCACCAGGCCGTGGGCGCCCACGGCCGTGGTGTACTCGCCGGCGGTCAGGCCGGTCTCGGCCCAGGCCGTGCGGCCTTCGACGTCGATGTCGATGTTCTTCATGTCGCGCAGGTCGAGGACCAGGCCGTCGTCCCAGACGCCGTGGCCCGCGTTGCCGTGCCCGCCGCCGCGGACGGCGAGCGGCAGCCCCGCCTGCCTCGCGGCGGCGATCACCTGCGCGACCTGGGACGCGTTCGCCGGCCGGGCGATGAGGGCCGGCCGCCGGTCGATCGTGCCCGGGTAGACCGTGCGGGCCGTGTCGTACGCGTCGTCGTCTGGCGTGATGAGCTGTCCGTTGAGCTCCGCGAGGAGCGTACGCACCAGCGTGGTGCGGTCAAGGGACATCGTCATGAGCGGACTCCTTCGATGACTCTTGGGAGTCGCGACCAGATCGGCGGCACCCCCATCCGGATGCGGAGATCACCTCAGATCCTGGGTCCGTGCCGCCGGAAAAGCATCTTCGAGGATGCGAAGTGCTATTTGAAATTCCCGCGAGATCCGATCAGCCGCTTCATGTCCGCTCCTTTCCGCGTCGCTTTCTCACATGACCAATCATGGCTCGCGAAAACCCACGCCGACCAGAGCGAACGCTGTCAGGAAGCTGCGGCCGGACGACCACATGTTGTCGATGAATCGCGCAGCGGATGCAGCTTTTCCGGCCACTCACCGCGTGTCTGTGGGCAAAGCATCTGTCCTGGTCCATCGATGAAAGGGGCCGAACGTGACGGCAAACGACGTGGCGCCCGGCGGTGCGGCGCCACTGGCGGGACGACGCGAATGGATCGGCCTGGGGGTGCTGGCACTGGCCACCCTGGCGGTCTCCTTCGACATCTTCGTCCTGCTCCTGGCGCTGCCCCAGCTCAGCTCGAACCTGGGCGCGACCAGCACCGAACAGTTGTGGATCCTGGACATCTACGGGTTCATGGTCGGCGGCCTGCTGATCACCATGGGCTCGCTCGGCGACCGCATCGGCCGCAGGAACCTGCTGCTGATCGGCACCGTCGCGTTCGTGGTCGCCTCGGTCGTGGCCGCCTACGCGCAGACCCCCGGCATGCTCATCGCGGCCCGCGCCCTGCTCGGCGTCGCCGGGGCCACCCTCGCACCGTCCACGCTGTCGCTGATCAGCACCATGTTCACCGACATGAAGCAGCGCTCCATGGCCATCGGCATCTGGGGGAGCTGCTTCACCGCGGGCGCGATCATCGGGCCCATCGCGGGCGGCGTCATGCTCGAGCACTTCTGGTGGGGGTCGGTGTTCCTGCTCGCCGTGCCGGCCATGCTGCTGCTGCTCGTGCTCGGCCCGCTCGTGGTGCCGGAGTACCGCGCCCCCCAGGCCGGGCCCATCGACCTGCCCAGCGTCGTGCTCTCGATGGCGGCCGTGCTGCCCGCCATCTACGGCATCAAGGAGCTGGCCAGGCACGGCTGGGCGCCGATCCCGGCCGCCGCCCTCGTCGTGGGGCTGGCCGTCGGCGTGGTCTTCGTACGCCGCCAGACCCGGCTCACCGACCCGATCCTCGACGTCACCCTGTTCAAGCTCACCACGCTGACCACCCCGCTGGTCAGCGGCCTGCTCTACACGATGCTGACCGGCACCGCCCTGGTCTTCGTCACCCAGCACCTGCAGTCGGTCACCGGGGTGTCGCCGCTCCAGGCCGCGCTGAGCCTCATCCCCGGCCTGGCCATCGGCACGGTGGGCATGCTGAGCGTGCCGATCCTCGCGCGGCGTTTCCGTCCCGCGTACCTCATCGGCGCGGGGCTCGTCGTCGTGGTGCTGGGCCTGCTGCTGCTCGCGCGGGTGCAGCCGGACTCGCAGCCGGTGGAGCTCATCCTCGGCTTCGCCGTCTGGTCGCTGGGCGGCGCGCCGCTGCTCGCCCTCGGCATGCACCTGATCCTCGGCTCCGCCCCGCCGGAGCGGGCCGGGTCCGCCTCGTCGCTGACGCAGGTGAGCACCGAGTTCGGCTACGGCCTCGGCATCGCCACGGTCGGCACCATCGGCACGGCCGTCTACCGTGCCCAGCTCGCCGTCCCCGAGGCCACCCCGGCCGAGGTCGTCGCCCGCTCGTACGAGAACGTCGCGGGGGCGGTCGCCGCCGCGCCGGGGCTGCCGGCCTCCGTCGGGGCCGAGTTGCTGGGCACCGCCCGCGAGGCGTTCACCGTGGCGCTCAACAGCGTGGCGGGGCTCAGCGCGCTCGTCCTCGCGGTGGTGGCCGTCGTGCTGACGGTCCGGCTGCGTCACCTGCCGCCGATCGGCGGGCCGCAGGGTGGCGCGGAGCCGGTCCCGGAGAAAGAGGCCGCCGGGACCGTCCAGGGCTGAACACGGAGAAGGGGTGCACGGCGCGCGCCGTGCACCCCTTCTGCGCCGTCAGGGCTTGCGGACGGCGGTGGCGAACAGGAACGTCCCGGGGGCGGACCAGTCCGTGACCGCCAGCCCGGCGTTCTCCAGCCACGCCTGCACCTGGTGCGGCTCGAACAGCAGCATGCCCTCCGGCCGGCTCGGGAAGTGGTGGCCGGCCTGGAAGTAGCGGGCGATCGGATCGGCGGACATCCGGAACGTCATGAGGGTGAACGTGCCCGCCGGGCGCAGGCACCGGCCGACCTCCTCGATCAGCCGGCCGGCGTCCTCCGGCACCGCCTGCAGGGCGTTCCAGCACGTCACCGCGCCCAGCGAGGCGTCAGAGAACGGCAGGCGCAGCGCGTCCCCCAGGACGGCGGGCACGGCGGGCAGGCGGCGGCGCAGCACGTTCAGCATCGACAGCCCGGCGTCGAGGGCGATCACCCGCTCCGCCCCGGCCGTCGAGGCGATCACGGACGTCCATCGGCCCGCGCCCGCGGCCAGGTCGAGCACCGGCCCGTCCGTGGGCCGCACGTGCCCGGCGAGGTAGCGGTCCTCGACCTCAGGCAGCACCTGGCCGGCCCAGTTGGAGCCGGCGATGCGCAGGAACGCCGGGCGCAGCACCGACTCGTAGTACAGGCCCATGCTCGGCATCTCCGCCAGCTTGCGCAGCAGGTCGGAGGTGGCCTCGTCGGTGACCCCGCCCGCCTGGACGCCCGCGCTGAGGTCGAGGATGCCGCCCGCGATCGGGTACGCGGTCGCGCAGGCCGAGCAGCGTGCGCCGCCGTCGTCGATCCGCAGCCGTCCCGCCTCGCACCCCGGGCAGCGGAAGACGCCCGCGTGCCGGCGGAAGACGTCGGCCGGCGCGTGCGGGGGCGCGTCGCTCAGCGTGTCGCCGATGACGGCGCTCTCCTCCTCCGCCACCGGCAGGTCGTGGGTGACCGCCCAGTACGCCTTGGCCCCCGAGTACGCCAGCACCATATGCGTGTCGTTGTCCCAGTTCGCTACGACCTGCTCGGGGCTGAGCCGCTCGATCCAGGCCCGGTCGAAGCCGCGCTCGGCGTCATCCAGCGCCCACACGGCCGGCGACGGCCACACCCGGCCGAGGTCCGGGTCGGCGGGGTCGAGCACGCGCAGCGAGCGCTCCAGCCGGGTGCGGTCGGCGGCCTCCAGCGGCACGTCACGCACCGCCGCGAGGATGGCCTCCCGGTCACCGGGGAAGTGCGCCAGCAGGTAGAGCAGCGCCAGCGACAGCGGCGAGCCCGCCGGCGCCAGGCGGACGAGCCGCAGGTAGCCGCCCAGCCCGCGGCGCACGGCGGCGTGCACCTCGCCGCCGGTGGCCGGGAAGGACGTCTCGGCGAGCAGGCCGAGCAGGAGGGCCAGGTGTCCCTTGGACACGTCGTCGGCGTCGTCGGCGTCCAGGCGGGCCACCAGCGCGGGCACCGCGGGGAGCGCGGCGTCGGTCGCCCGCCCGTCCTCCCACAGCGCCGCCGCCAGCCGCTTGAACCTGCCACCCAGGCTCTCACGGGAGGCCAGGAAGAACGTCTCGACGGTCGATGGCACGGAGACCGCAGTCATCAGCGAGTCCTTTCGTGAAGGCAGTGCCCGCCGACCATCGTCACCCCGCGCCACCGGCCGCTCATCTCCTGCCGTGCGCACACGGCGACCGGCCGCCGCACGGGCCCAGCATTTCGAAAGATGCGACCGGTGCCCACGCCGCGCAAGCTGACGGCATGAATGAATTCGCGGGCATGACCGTGTTGGTCACCGGCGGCGGCAGCGGCATCGGGCTGGCCACCGCCGCACGTCTCGTGGAGGGCGGCGGCCGGGTGGTGCTGGCGGCGCGGGACAGCGCCCGGCTGGCTGCGGCCGCACAGATGCTGAACGGCGGCGACCGCGTCGTCGCCGTGCAGGCGGACGTCTCCAGCAACGCCGACCTGGACCGGCTGATGGACGAGATCAGCTGGCGCTACCACGGCCTGACCGGCGTGTTCGCCAACGCCGGCGTGCCGTTCGCGGCCCGGCTGGGCGACGTCACGGAGGCCGACTACGACCTGGTGATGGGCGCCAACTTCAAGGGCGCCTTCTTCACCGTGCAGAAGGCGCTGCCGTTGCTGGAGGACGGCGGCTCCGTGGTGCTGAACGGATCGTGGCTGGCGCACCGGGGCGCCGCCCCGGGCTCGCTGTACGCGGCCAGCAAGGCGGCCGTGCTGAGCCTGGCCCAGACCCTGGCCCCCGACCTGGCCGAACGCCACATCCGGGTGAACGCCATCACGCCCGGCCACATCCAGACGCCGATGCTGGACACGGTGACGGGCGGCGGCGACCAGGCCCGCGAGTTCTTCCGCAGCCAGGTGACGCTCGGCCGCATCGGCCGGCCCGAGGAGATCGCGGAGACCGTGGTGTTCCTGCTGTCGGCGCGTGCCTCGTACATCACGGGCCAGGAGTTCATCGTGGACGGCGGCCTCGTCAACTCCATTCCCGGCTGACCTCCAGAAGAGATGACCTGACGTGCAGGAGGTAGAGGGTGAGCGTTGAGATCAAGACCCGCGCCGTGGTCCTGGGCGGAAGCCTGGCGGGCCTGTTCGCCGCACGGGTGCTGTCGGACGCGTACGACGACGTGATCATCGTGGACCGGGACAAGCTCGTCGGGGTGGACGGACCACGCCGCGGCTGCCCGCAGAGCAGGCACATCAACGGGCTGCTGACCGGCGGCCAGCGGGCCATCGAGTCGATGTATCCCGGCATCACCGCCGAGATGCTGGCCGACGGGGTGCCCAAGGGCGACCTGGGCGGCACCGTGCGCTGGTACATGCTGGGCAGGCAGCTCCAGCAGCGTGACTCCGACATGCTCTGCGTCGGCCCCAGCCGGCCGAAACTGGAGCACCACGTACGCGAGCGCACCCGCGCGCTGCGCAACGTGACCTTCGCCGAGCACACCGACATCCTCGGCCTGCAGGCCACCCCCGACGGCAGCCGGATCATCGGCGCCAAGGTGCAGCGGCAGGGCGGCCTGCCGGAGACCATCGACGCCGACCTGGTCGTGGACGCCACGGGCCGCGGCTCGCGCACGCCGGTCTGGCTGGAGGAACTCGGCTACGAGCCCGTCACCGAGGACCGCAAGAAGGTCGGCCTCGGCTACGTCACCCAGTACTACCGGCTCAACAGCGACCCCTTCCAGGGTGACCTGTCCATCAACGTGGTCGCGCACCCCAAGCTGCCGCGCGGCTGCATCTTCGCCAAGACCGACGGCGGACGCGTCGAGATGACCACCTACGGCATCCTCGGCGACCACCCCCCGACGGACCAGGCGGGCCTGTTCCGGTGGATCGACTCGCTGGGCGTGCCGGAGTACACCGAGGCGCTCAAGGACGCCGAGCTCCTCACCGAGCCGGTCGCCTTCCGCTTCCCCACCACGCTGCGCCGCCGCTACGAGGGCATGCGCCGCTTCCCCGACGGCCTGCTCGTCACGGGTGACGCGGTGACCTGCTTCAACCCGGTCTACGCGGGCGGCATGACGGTCGCGGCCAAGAGCGCCCTGGTGATGCGGGACCACCTGCACACGGGGGCGTCGCCCCGGCCGCTGGACTACTTCAGGGACCTGGCACGCGACGTCGTCGATCCTCAGTGGGAGATGACGCACACCATCGACCTGAGCTTCCCCGGCGTCGAGGGCCGCAGGACGTTCGCCGTGCGGATGGCGCTGGGCTTCACCCGGCTGGTGCAGATCGCCGCCACCAGGGACGGCGCGGTCACGGCCGCGTACGTGCGGGCGGCCGGCCAGGTGGAGCGGCCCGAGTCGCTCCAGCGGCCCAAGATGATGCTGCGCGTGCTCTTCCAGGCCCTGCGCGGGCCGAAGATCCAGCCGCGCAAGCCCGTGGTGCGCACCGCCCCCGAACGTCAGCCCGTCTGACCCGTTCCCGATCCATCGACCTTCCCGCCGGGCCACGGCCGTACGCAGGCCGTGGCCCGGCGTACGACCCAGCGAAGGAGACCACCGTGTCCCAGTGGGAAGTCCTGGCCGATCGCGAAGACCCGGCGAAGGCCGAGGTACGCCCGGCCGCCCCGGCCCCCCTCCAGCCCGGCGAGGTACGGCTCGCCCTGGAGAAACTGGCCATGACCACCAACAACGCCACCTACGCCCGCTTCGGCGACGACGGCGTGATCCCGTTCTGGAACGCCTTCCCCGGCCCCGAGGGCTACGGCCGGCCGCCGGTCTGGGCCTACGTCAAGGTGACGGAGTCCGCCCACCCGGACGTCGCCGTCGGCGGCCGGTTCTACGGCTACGTCCCGATGTCGAGCCACCACGTGATCGCGGCGCAGCCCGTGGACGGCGGGCTCATGGACACCTCGCCGCAGCGCTCCTTCCTGCACCCGTGGTACCTGACCTTCGAGCCGGCCGGCGAGCCGGACCCGCTCGACGACCGCAAGGCGGCCGTGCACCCCGTCTACCCGGCCGCCTACAACCTGGCCGACCTGCTGGAGCGCAAGGCGGACGAGGGCGCGCGGGCCGTCGTGCTCACCAGCGCCTCCAGCAAGGTGAGCATCGGGCTCGCCGCGGAGCTGGCCCACCGCGGGACCGGCCTGCGCCGGATCGGCCTCACCTCCCGGGGCAACGCCGCCTTCGTCGCCGGCCTCGGCCTGTACGACGAGGTCGCCACCTACGACGCCCCGGCATCGGCGGAGCAGGGCGGCCCGATCGTCTTCGTGGACGTGACGGGCGACCCGGACCTGCGCCGCGGCGTCGCCGGGCACCACGCGGCGAACCTGGCCGCCACGGTGCTCGTCGGCTTCACCCACCCGGCCGCGTCCGTGCTGCCGCCGCCGGACATGCCCGGCCCCGACCCCGAGGTGTTCTTCACCCCGGCCGTGGAGGGCCAGACCGCGCAGGAGGAGGGCCAGGAGGTCTACCGCGCCCGCTACGCCGCCGCCGAGCGGCGCTTCCTGGAGCACTCCACGTCCTGGCTCACCGTCAGGAACGGGCAGGGGCCCGAGGAGATCGTGGCGGCCTACCAGGCGCTGCTGGCCGGCGAGCAGCGGCCGGACGAGATCGTCGCGCTCACTCCGTGAATCATCCGACAGCAGGAGGGGGACGCCCGCCGCGGGCGTCCCCCTCCTGCTGTTAGCTGTCCACGTGCAGGTGGTACGTCGAGCCCGGGGAGACGCCGGACCAGTTCGCGTGGTAGTCGTCCAGGAGGGACTGCGCCTCGCGGGTGGCCCGGCCGAAGCGCGCGAGCGGGTCGGCGTCGCGCGTCAGCACGTCCCGCATGGCGCGCATGGCCACCCGCTGGATGTGCGCGTAGGCGCCCATGACGGCCTGGGTCGGCTCGCCCGACATCATCTCGAGCTGCTCCGTGGCGACCCGGAAGTACGGGTGCCGCTCGAACCAGCCCTCTTGGTCCAGCAGCTCCACGGCCGGCGTGGTGACGGGGGCCGAGCCGTACACCTTGTGCCAGTCGGCGGCGTTGGCCGGGGTGTTGAGGAACTGGGTGAAGGCCAGGGCCCCGTCGCGGGTGGCCTCGTCCAGGCCGTCGGCCAGCCAGATCGCGTCGCCGCCGATCCAGTTGCCCGCGTACGGGACGCGCTCGTTGGCGGGCACCGGGGCCGTCACGATGTCGAACCCGTTCTCCCGCGCCCCCGCGACCATGTACGCGGCGTCGAAGGACGAGCTGAGCCGCAGCGCGACCCGCTCGCCGGTGAACGCCGCGAACGTGCCCTGCCAGTCCTGCATCGCGCCCGTGTAGAGGAAATGGCCGTCGGCGGCCAGGCGGGTCCACCACTCGACGTAGTCCATCATCGCCGGGCAGGTCAGGTCCACCGTGGTGGCGGGGCCGCGCCGCCCGTTGTGGTGCTCGGCGAACAGGCCGCCCTGCTGGGCGAGCGCGTGCTGGAAGAACTTGCCGTCGATCACCCAGCTCATCGCGCGGGACGGCCCGTGGGCGGCCAGGGCGCGGCCGGCGGCGTCCACGTCCGACCAGGTCCGCGGCACGTCCGGCACGCCGGCGGCGCGCAGCAGGCTGGTGTTGGCGTACAGGAGCATCGTGGACAGCGTCAGCGGCATGGCGACCAGCTCGCCGCCGAGCGTGTAGAAGGCCCTGGCCGCCTCGACCAGGTCGCCGGTCACCACCGGTTCGCCGAGGATCTCCGTCCGGCCGCCGATCGCCCGCTCCACCGAGGTGAACAGCGGGCGGCCGTCGGCGGTCCGCGTGTCGCGCGCGTGCTGCGTCGCGCCGCTGTAGTAGGACGCGATCGCCGGAGGACGGCCCTGCGCGGCGGCGTGGCTCACCTCCTGGGGCAGCCGCTGCCACCAGACGGGCCGCACGTTGACGCGGTGACCCGGATGAGCGGCTTCGAACTCGGCCGCCCGCTTCTGCACGGTCTCCAGGAAGCTGGGGAACGGGTACTGCGAGAACCACGCGTCGATGACCACCATGCCACCATCGTGCGCGCCGCGTCCGTGGCCCGCTTCTCGGCGATTGCGCGGGTGCGGCACGGGCAGGGCAGACACGGGCAGGGCAGACACGGGCAGGGCAGACACGGGCAGGGCCGCAATGCCGAAGATGCGGCGCGCCACACCCCGGTGTGAGGCTGGCCTCATGCCGAACTCGGTCGTGGACACCCTCGCAGACGCCCCCGAGCACGATCCGCCCGCCCCGCCGGAGCCCGGCCTCACGCCCGCCGAGGTGATCGCCAGGGCGGAGGCGATCGCGCCGTCGCTGGTCGGCCGGCAGGCCGAGACGGAGCGGCGCACGTTCTACGCCGAGGACACCCACGAGGAGTTCTCCCGGGCGGGCTTCTACCGCATCCTGGTGCCCCGCAAATACGGCGGCTACGAGTTCGGCGTCGAGACCTTCATGCGCGTCGTCGGCGCCCTCACCAGAGGCTGCCCCTCGACGGGCTGGATGTACTGCCTGGGCGCCGCGCACGCGCTCACCGTGGCCTCGCTGTTCGGCGAGCGGGCGCAGGCGGAGCTGTTCGCCGGCGGCGAGTTCATCTGCCCGGCCACGGTCGTGCCGAGCGGCACCGCCGAACGCGCCGCCGACGGCTCCTGGCTGATCGACGGCACGTGGGGCTACTGCTCGGGCTCCCCGTACGCCACCCACTTCTTCGGCCACACGCTGGTCACGCCCGCGGGCGGCGGCCCGCCGGAGCCGATGATGTTCATCGCGCCGCGTGCGCGCTGGCGTCGCCTGGACGACTGGGGGCACTCGCTCGGCCTCAAGGGCAGCGGCTCGCACAGCGTCGAGATCGCCGGCGCCCGCGTGCCCGCGCACCACACGATCCCCGGCCACATGAGCCAGATCGACGTGACCGCCGGCACCCCCGGCCTGGCCCTGCACGGCAACCCCGAGTACGGCGGCGGCCAGTTGTCGTTCATGGTGCTGGAGGACGCCGTGCTCGCGGTCGGCATCGCCAAGGGCATGCTCGACGCGTACGAGGTGCTGATGCGCACGCGGACGACCGCCTTCCCGCCCATCCAGGGCCGCGCCGAGGACCCCGACTACCAGCTCTGGTACGGCACCGCCGCCGCCCTCATCGCCACGGCCGAGGCCGCCACCTCCGACGCGATCCGCCAGTGGCGCGAGACGTGCGCGCGCGGCCCGGCGGCCGTCACCCGCGAACGCGAGCTGACCGTCGCCGGCATCTGCGGCGAGGCGGTCGCGCTGTGCTCCAGGGCCGTGGGGGAGTTCCTCTACCCCACGGCGGGGTCGAGCGCCGTGCGCCGGGGTGAGCGCGTCGAGCGCCTGTGGCGCGACCTGTCGATGTTGCGCACCCACGCCGGGGTGTCGGTCTACCTGTCCGTCATCGCGAAGCGGGACCTGGCGCGAGCCCGGTTCGGCCTCGGGTGAACCCCCGTGACGAGCCGAACCTCAACGAGCCGAAGCGGAAGGAGGCCGGCGTGGCAGCGACGCGACCGATGACCGGCGCCGAGTACATCGAGAGCCTGCGCGACGACCGCGAGATCTACCTGTACGGCGAACGCGTCAAGGACGTCACCGCGCACCCCGCGTTCCACAACCCGGTGCGCATGACGGCCCGGCTGTACGACGCGCTGCACGACCCCGAGCGCAACCAGAACCTGATCGCGCCGACCGACACCGGCGGCGAGGGCTTCACCCACGCCTTCTTCACCACCCCGCGCTCGGCCGACGACCTCGTCGCCCACCAGCGGGCCATCGCCGAGTGGGCCAGGATGAGCTACGGCTGGATGGGCCGCAGCCCCGACTACAAGGCGGCCTTCCTCGGCACGCTCGGCGCCAACGCCGACTTCTACGAGCCGTACTCCGACAACGCGCGCCGCTGGTACAAGGAGTCGCAGGAGAAGGTCCTGTTCTGGAACCACGCGATCGTGCACCCGCCGGTGGACCGCAACCGGCCGCCGGACGAGGTCGCCGACGTCTTCGTGCACGTCGAGAAGGAGACCGACGCCGGGCTCGTGGTCAGCGGCGCCAAGGTCGTCGCCACCGGCTCGGCGCTGGCCCACTACAACTTCATCGCCCACTACGGCCTGCCGATCAAGGACAGGAAGTTCGCCCTGGTGGCCACCGTGCCGATGGGGGCGCCGGGCCTGAAGCTGATCTGCCGCCCGTCGTACACGGCCACCGCGGCCGTCATGGGCAGCCCGTTCGACTACCCGCTCTCCTCCCGTCTGGACGAGAACGACACCATCTTCGTGATGGACAAGGTGCTCATCCCCTGGGAGAACGTGTTCATCTACGGCCACCTGGGCAAGGTGCAGCTCTTCACCGGCCGCTCCGGCTTCCCCGAGCGCTTCACCTTCCACGGCTGCACCCGCCTGGCGGTCAAGCTGGAGTTCATCGCGGGCCTGCTGCTCAAGGCCGTGGAGATCACCGGCACCAAGGACTTCCGCGGCGTGCAGAGCCGGCTCGGCGAGGTGCTCGCCTGGCGCAACCTGTTCTGGGCGCTCTCGGACGCCGCCGCCCGCAACCCCGTGCCGTGGGTCGGCGGGGCCGTGCTGCCCAATCCGCAGTACGGCCTGGCCTACCGGTGGTTCATGCAGATCGGCTACCCGCGGATCAAGGAGATCATCGAGCAGGACATCGCCAGCGGCCTCATCTACATCAACTCCAGCGCCGAGGACTTCCACAACCCCGAGATCCGCCGGCACCTCGACCGGTACCTGCGCGGCTCGGGCGGAGTCGAGGCGGAGGAGCGCGTCAAGGTGATGAAGCTGCTGTGGGACTGCGTGGGCACCGAGTTCGGCGGCCGGCACGAGCTGTACGAGCGCAACTACGCGGGCAACCACGAGAACACCCGGGTGGAGCTGCTCTCGTCGCAGATCGCCGACGGGCACACCGAGGGCTACAAGGCGTTCGCCGACGCGTGCCTCGACGAGTACGACCTCGACGGCTGGCGGGTGCCCGACCTGTCCTCCTTCGACGACCTGCGCCGCCTGCGCGACACCCTCCAGTCCGTGCACGACGACTGAGGGCGTCCGGAAGACCTCCGAGGGTGGGCCGGAACCAGCCGGCTCACCCTTCTGACGTGCCGCGTGACCTCGCCGCCGGGCCGAATGGGAACGAGAACATACTCGTCCTATACCGCGCCTGATTATTCTCTGACGAAGATCGTCCGACCGATTTCGGAAAGCCGGAAAGGCGCGCCGCCCCGACTCCGGGACGACGGCCCAGAAAGCTGGGTGTTGTGGCTGGACTCCATTCAGGCAGGGCCGACCAGGACCACGTGCCGGCGTCGTCCGGCGACGAGGCGCTCGCGGTTTCGCGAGAAGTGGTCAGAGTGCATGTCAGCAGGCTGAGCGCGGCCGACTCGCCC
Organism: Nonomuraea sp. MG754425; assembly: GCF_021699195.1. Taxonomy (GTDB): domain Bacteria; phylum Actinomycetota; class Actinomycetes; order Streptosporangiales; family Streptosporangiaceae; genus Nonomuraea. The sequence continues at coordinate 18,336 of NZ_SSXE01000041.1, forward strand.
CGCCTGGCGGGCGTGGACCGCAACCACGTGCGCGTGCTGGCGGAGACCGACGACCGGCTGCCGCCCATCATCGTGCACCACCCGAGCCTGCGGGTCATCGACGGGATGCACCGGCTGGAGGCCGCGCTGCTGAACGGGCAGGCGGAGATCGAGGTCCGCTACTTCCGCGGCGACGCGGCCGAGACGTTCCGGCTCGCGGTGGCGGCGAACACCGCGCACGGGCTGCCGCTGACCCAGGCCGAGCGCCAGACGGCCGCGGCCCGCGTCATCGACTCCCATCCGCATCTGTCGGACCGGGCGATCGCCCGCACCACGGGTCTGTCCGCGAAGACCGTAGCCCGGATCCGCCGTTCGTCCAAGGACGGCGAGAGCGCGCGGCGGCTCGGGCGCGACGGCAGGGTGCGGCCCCTGAGCACCGCCGAGGGCCGGCGCATCGCCTCCAGTGTGCTCATCGCCAGGCCGGAGGCGTCCCTGCGGGAGATCGCGCAGGAGGCGCGCGTCTCGGTCGGCACCGTACGGGACGTGCGGGCCCGCCTCGCCTCGGGGGAGGACCCCGTGCCGCCCGGCCTGCGCGAGCCGGACGTCCTCGACGCCGCGCCGGGACCGGCCGGCGAGCAGGACCTCGTCACGGTGTTCGACCGGCTGCGCCTGGATCCCGTGCTGCGCTACAGCGAGTCGGGCCGGAGCCTGTTGCGCTGGCTGGGCGCGCATCTGGTGACCATGGAGCAGTCGAGGGAGGCGCTCGGCAGCGTGCCGCCGCACTCCGCGATCAGTATCGCGAAGATCGCCCACGGCTGCGCCGACGTCTGGAACTCGCTGGCGGCGGAGCTGGAACGCAGGGCGGGCGACCACCCCTGACGGGGCCGCCCTGCGATGACGCTCTCCCGGCCGCCCGCCGCGCAGGCCGTTGTTTTACAGGCGCCACCCGGCACTACAGAATCGCCGTCATGGGTGAATCGAGTAGGGCCGCGACGGTCGAAGGACTGCGCATCTCCTGCAATGAGCTGACCGCCCGGGACCTCCCTCTGGAAATCATTGCCCGTACCGCCCGCGAAGCCGGCTTCGAAGGGCTCGGAATCCTCCCGTCGACCATCGATGAACTCGGGGTGCGGAAAGTGGCCGCCGTCCTGGACGGCGAAGGGCTGAGCGCCACCAGCGTGTGCGCGTTCGCCGGACTCATCGGCCCCACCCCCGAGGCGCAGGCGGCGCGGCTGGCCGAGGCGGCGCGCCGGCTGGCCGCCGCGGCGGAGCTGGGCGTGCCGCTCGTGGTGGTGGTCGGCGGCCCGGCCGGCCCGCTCGGCCCGCGACAGGCGTGGGAGAAGGCGGTCTTCGCGGTGGACGAACTGCTGGAGCGGGCGGCCCGCGAAGGGGCCGAGGTGCTCGTCGAGCCGCTCCACCCGGTCCTCGTCGCGGAATCGGTCGTGACGTCGCTGGCGGACGCCCACGCCCTGGTCGGGCGGAGCGGCACCGGGGGCGTCGTCCTCGACACCTGGCACGTGTGGTGGGACGCCCGGCTGCGCGAGCAGGCCGACCGGGCGGGCCGGCGGGTCCGGATCGTGCACCTGTCCGACTGGGCTCCGCCCGGCCCCGGAGCGGACCTCGACCGGCTGCTCCCCGGCGAGGGGGTCGCGGGCCTGCCGGCGCTGTGCGCGGACCTGCTCGACGGCGGCTTCGACGGCTGGTGGGAGGTCGAGATCCAGTCGGAGAAGTTGTGGGCCGGAGACCAGGTCTCGCTGATCCGCGCCTCCTACGACGCGGCCCGCGGGGTGCTGGAAACCGCGGTGTCGCCGGCCGCGGAGAACGCGGGGGTGACAGACCCCGGACGGTGAGCCCGAGCGGCCCCGCTCCCTCCCGGGTGCGACTGCGGAAGGTCCGCACTTGCACGCCCCGCGCCTGACGAACGAGCACGAGAGGCGGGCGAACCAGGCCGGACCCGGCCGCCGGACAACGCGGAGATCGCGATGACCGGCGGCCGGGCCCGGATCAGGGAGCCGCGCGCCCGCTCAGCGGGTCACCAGGCCCGCCTCGCGGATGGTCGCGTCGTCGGCCAGCACGATGTCGGGGTCGTTCATCTCGACCCAGCCCAGGCCGGGCGGGCAGCGGTCGTAGCCGAGCAGCCGCCGCACCTCCTCCGGATAGGCCAGCACCTTCTCCTTGGGGACGGCGAGGTACTGGTTCTCCTCCTGGCGCAGGTTGCCCAGGTCGAGCGCGATCGTCAGGCCGGTGCGCGGCCGGTCGGTGTCGTTGCTGCCGCCGCCGTGGTAGACGCCGCCCACCCAGATGAGCCCGCCGCCCGGCGGCAGCTCGGTCGGGATGGCCTCGGCGGACTTCGGGGCGCGCTCGTCGTCCCAGTGGTGGCTGCCCGGGATGACCAGCGTGCCGCCGTTGGCGGCGGTGAACTCGCTCATCGCCAGCATGAGCTGCACCCGCGTCGTCGGCCCCGGGTGCGGGCGCAGGTGCAGGGCGTCGTCGCGGTGCAGGGGCATCTTGCCCTGCCCCTTGTGGATCTGGATGAGCTGCGTGGTGCTGACCTGGATGCTGGGCACCATCTCCTGGCGCGCGCGGCCGATCCACATCGTGACCGGCTTCTGCATCAGCGCCCGGGCCGCGCCCAGGTACAGCGGGTGCGTGACGACCGGCGTCAACCGGGACGTGCGCGCGAACAGGGACGACACCCGCCGCGTGCGCAGGCCGTCGTACCAGTTTCCGGAGAAGTCGCCGGACTCCAGGCAGGGGCCGAGGTCGGCCCACAGCCCGGCGAGGACGTCCGCGCCCACGAGGTCCTCCACGATCGCCGCGCCGTCCCGCTCGAGGACCGCCACGAGGTCGTCGAGCGCGGCGCCGGACGTCAACCGGGTCAGGCCCGCCATCATAGATCGCCTTTCTCTCGTGCGTTCAGCGGAGCGTCCGGGCGCAGCAGCGTCTCCCGCAGCGACCGCAGGAACCGCGCCACCATGTCCTTGACCGTCGTCTCCTCGAAGAGGTTCGTGTTGAACCACAGGCTGCACACCATGTCCCCGGCCGGGTCGATGTCCAGCGTCCACAGTGCGCCGTCGGGGATGTCGGTGGTGACCGGCTGCGAGATCAGGCGGCGCCGGATGTCCGCGTACGTCAGGTCGCCGACCTGCTCGCCGTCCAGTGTGAAGGGGAACTGGAAGACCTGGAACGACACCACGCAGGTGTCGTCGCCGGCGAACGAGGCGGTGACGTCCGGCGCCTGCTCGACGATCTGCGGGAACGGGATGTCGTGCCGGTAGGCGCGCACGCACGACAGCCGCGTGCGCGCGATCACCTCGCGGAACGTGCCGCAGCCGGTCAGGTCGGTCCTGATCGGCAGCAGGTTGAAGAACGAGCCGATCGTGTTCTGGAAGCGCGCCAGGCCCCGTCCCGAGGAGAACGTGGTCGCCGTGATGTCCGTCGCGCCGGTGGAGCGGCTCAGGAACACCTTGTACGCGGCCAGCATCACCATGAACGGCGAGCTGCGGGTCTGCGCGGCCAGGCTCAGCGCCGCGCTCGTCAGCTCCGCGTCCACGAGGAAACGGTGGGCGGCCGTGCACTTGGGCCGCTCCTCCGAGCGCCGGTGGTCGGTCCTGGTGGGGATCACCTGGGCGTCGCGCAGCGTCTCACGCCAGTACGCCCGCGCCCGCTCCGCCTCCGGCAGCGCCGGGCGCTCGCGGTCCCACAGCGCGTACGCCCGGTACTGCTGCGGCTGGGCCGGCGCGGGCAGGTCGAGGCCGCGCCGCCTGGCGTACAGCACCGACAGTTCCCTGATCAGCAGCTTCATCGACCATTCGTCCACCGCCGTGTGGTGCGCGATGAGCGCCAGCACCGAGTCCCGCTCGTCGAAGCGGGCCAGCACCGCCCGCACCAGCGGCAGCTCGTCGATGCCGTAGCGGCCCTGTTCGAGCTCGATGAGCAGCTCCTCGGCCCGCCGGGCCCGCTCCTGCGGCCCCGCGTCGAGGTCGCGCACCGTGAGCCGGACCGGCGTCGGGGCGAGCACCCGCTGGTGCCGCTCGCCCTCCCGCCGGACGATCTCGGTGCGCAGCGCCTCGTGCCGGACCACCAGCTCGTCCAGCGCCTCCTGGAGCGCGCCGGCGTCCACCTCCCCGGTGAGCCGCCACCCGCACACGATGTTGTACGTCGGACCGAACGGCCCCTCCGCGTCGCCCTTGTCGAACAGGCACAGGAAGTCCTGGTTGAACGAGAGCGGGATGGCCTCGCCCACGACCGTCATGATCGCCTCCCTACCGCAGCTCGACGCCGGTCTGCTGGACGGCGTCCGCCAGCTCGCCGCGCGACAGGGCCGCCGCCACGAGCTCGATGTCGTCGGCCATGTACCGGTCGCAGGCGAGCGCGGGCACCAGCGAGCGCACCGTCTCGTACGCCTGCCGGCTCGCCCGGCCGAGCCGGTCGCGCCGCCCCGACAGGTCCACCGCCTGCGCGGCGGCCAGGCACTCGACGGCGAGGATGCGGCAGTTGTTCTCCAGCACCCGGCGCGCGTTGCGGGTGGCGATCAGGCCCATGCTGACGACGTCCTGGTTGTCGCCGTTGGACGGCACGCTCTGCGTGCTGGCCGGCGCGATCGTCCGGTTCTCGGCCACCAGCGCCGTCGCCGGGTACTGCGCGCCCGCGAACCCGCTGTTGAGCCCCGGGTCGCCCGCGACGAGGAACTCCGGCAGGCCGTTGTTCAGGTAGCGGTTCAGCAGCCGGTTGGTGCGGCGCTCGGACATGACGCCGAGCTGGGTCAGCGCGATGGTGAGGTAGTCCATCACGAACGCGACCGGCTGGCCGTGGAAGTTCGCGCCGTGGAAGATCTCCTTGCCGGCGAAGACCAGCGGGTTGTCGTTGGAGGAGTTGAGTTCGATCTCCAGCGTCTCCGTCGCGTGGTAGGCGGCCTGCCGCACCGCGCCGACCACCTGCGGGATCGCCCGCAGCGTGTACGCCTTCTGCAGGTAGACCTCGGTCCGCTGGACGCCCTCGCCCTCGCCGGCGTCGCGCTTGGCGGACCGGCCGCGTGGCTCCCGGCGTTTGAGCACGTCGAGCCGGTGCGGGTCGGCCTTGAGCGCCCGCCGCAGCTCGCTGTGCTCCACCGTCAGCTCGCTGCCCTCCATCAGCGCCCGCAGGTTCGCGGCGCAGTCGATCTGCCCGCGGTGCGGCCGGGCCAGGTCGTGGCCCTCGGCCATGAAGGGGCTGGTGGAGGCGAGCAGCGCCTCGCACACCAGGGCCGTGACGATCTCGGCCTGCCGGATCTGCTCCATCGCCCGCCCGGCCACCAGGCTGCCGACCCCGGTCATCGCCGAGGTCCCGTTGATCATGGCCAGGCCCTCCTTGAACCGCAGGCTCAGCGGTTCGATGCCCAGCTCGCGCAGCACCGGGCCGGTCTCGACGGGGTGGCCGTCGCGCAGCACGTACCCCTCGCCGATGAGGGTGGCCGCGACGTGCGCGAGCGGGGCCAGGTCGCCGCTCGCGCCCAGCGAGCCGATCTGCGGGATGGCGGGCGTGACACCGAGGTTGAGGTAGAGCGCGAGCCGTTCGATCAGCTCGGGACGGACCGCCGAGTAGCCCTTGGCCAGGCAGTTGAGCCGGGCCGCGAGCACGGCCCTGGCCTCGTCCTCGGCGAAGACCGGCCCGACGCCGGCGCAGTGGCTGCGGACCAGGTTCGTCTGCAGCTCCACCTCCTTCGCCGGGTCCACCAGCATGTAGATCATCTCGCCGTAGCCGGTGGTGACGCCGTAGACGGGGATGCCGTCCCGGATGGTCTCCTCGAAGAGCTGCCGGGTGGCCGCCGCCTTCGCCAGCGCCACCGGCGTGACGTTGCAGGTGGCGCCGTTCTCGGCGACGAGCCGCACGGTCTCGACACTCAGGCTCTCGCCATCGAAGTCGACCGTGGTATCCGTTTCGACCAGAGTCATTTCTCACCCCGCCATGCGTTGGGTTGCGGCTTGTGTGGGCACTGCTTGGCGCTCCTCCGCGTCGCGGAGCAGCACCCGGGCTTCGACGAGGCCCGCCAGGCCGGCCGGCGTCGGGTTGCTGAGGAACTGCCACAGCGACACCTCGACGCCGAGGCGCTTGCGGACCCGGTCGAGCAGGCGCGTCGCGAGCATGGAATGGCCGCCCGCGGCGAAGAACGTGTCGTCGGGCCCGGCGACGTCGGCCCCCAGCAGTTCCCGCCAGATGTCGGCGACCTCCTGCTCGATCCTGCTGCCGGCCGTGCGGGCCGGCGTCACTCCCGAGCCGGCCAGGGCGCGCCGGTCGATCTTGCCGCCCACGTTCCTGGGCAGCGCGGTCACGGTTCTGATGGAGACGGGCGGGACGCCCTTGCCGAAGCGGCGGCGCAGCCCGGCGCGCAACTCGTCGGCGGAGAAGCCGCGCATCGGGTGCGGCACCACGTAGGCGAGCAGGCGGCGCACCAGGTGGTCCGGGCCCGCCGCCGCCACGACCGCGCACTCGGCCACCGACTCGTGGGCGGACAGTTCGGCCTCCACCTCGGCGAGGTCCAGCCGGCTGCCGTTGAACTTGATCTGGCCGTCCACCCGGCCGCGGAACTCCAGCAGCCCGTCCCAGCGCAGCCGGCCGAGGTCGCCGGTGTGGTAGAACCGGCCGCCCGGCGCGCCGAACAGCTCCAGCCCGCGCACGGGCCGGAAGACCTGCCCGGCCTCGGCCCCGGCGTCGATGTAGCCGAGGGCCACGTACGGGCTGCGCACCACGATGTGCCCCGTGACGCCCGCCGGGCAGGGCCGGTCCAGGTCGTCGAGCACCAGCACGTGGCGGCCGGGGATGGAGGTGCCGATGGGCACGGTCCCCTCCGCGCTCCCGTCGCCGGTGACCTCGTGCCAGGTGGCCAGGATCGTCTCCGTCGCCCCGTACAGGTTGAGCAGCCGGACGCCGGGCAGCGTCGCGCGCAGGCGGCCGGCCAGCTCGCCCGGCAGCGCCTCCCCGGCCAGCAGCACGTGCCCGAGCCCGGTCAGCTCGTCCGCGAGCCCCAGGCCGGTGACCGCTTCGAGCAGTCGCCTGGCGAAGCTCGGCACCGTCTGGAAGTGCGTGATCCGCTCCTCGGCCAGCCAGCGGGCCAGCTTCTCCGGGTTGGCCCTGATCCGGTCGGGCACCGGGCAGAGCGTCGCTCCCGAGGTGAGGGCCGCGAAGATCTCGACCAGGCCGGCGTCGTAGCCTGGCGCGGCCCACTGGGCCAGCCGCGCTCCCGGGCCCAGGCGGGTCTCGGCGGCCAGCCAGGTGGTGAACTGGGCGAGCGCGCCGTGCGTCTGCACGATGCCCTTCGGCCGGCCCGTCGAGCCCGAGGTGTAGGTGACGTAGGCCCGCTCGGCCAGCCCGGCCGCGCACACGGCCTCCTCCGGCGCGGTCGTGCGGGCCTGCTCTTCCGGTTCGGTCGTGCGGGACCGGTCCTGGGGGTCGGGGGGTTCGGGCGCGGCTCCGGCCGTTCCGGTGGCGGCCGTCATGTCGAGGACGAGGCCGTCCAGCTCGCGGGCGTACCAGCCGGCCAGGTCGTCCCCGGCCGGGTCGCCGTCCAGCAGCAGGCGGGCCGGGCGGAGACCGGCGAGCATCGAGCGGGCGCGCTCGCCCGTGTCGCCCGTGGGCAGGCAGACGACGTGCGCGCCCGCGTCGAGCACGCCCAGCAGCGCCGTCGCCAGGCCGGGCCCCGAGGCCATCCGCACCACCACCGGCAGGCCCTCGACCTCGCCCCCGGCCCGCAGCGCCGCGGTGACCCGCGCGGCCCGCTGCTCCAGCTCCCGGTAGGAGACGCCCGTCCCGTCCCAGCTCAGCGCCGCCGACTCCGGCCCGCGCGCGGCGGCCTCGTGGACCAGCCGGGGCGCGGAGCGCGTGGCGGGCAGCACCGAGGTCAGGTCGGCCGCGCGCACGGCGGCGCCGATGCCGCGCAGGTCGTCGAGGGGCAGCGCGTCCACCCGCAGTCCGGGCTCGCGCAGCGCGGCCGTGAGCAGCGTGCGAAGCTGCTCCAGGATCCGCACGCCCGTGCCCGGCTCGAACAGGCTCGACCGGTAGGAGAGCGTCCCGGCGACCGAGGGGAAGACGGCGTCCACGGAGAGGGTCAGGTCGGCCGTCACGGCCCCGCTGCGCACCGGCAGCGGGGTGACGGCCAGGCCGGGCAGCCGCAGCTCGGCGCGGGCGGAGTCGCGGTAGACGAACATCGCGTCGCACAGCGGCGTCCGGCGCGGATCGCGGTCGATCTTCAACGCGCGGACGAGCCGGTCGAAGGGCACCTCGCGCCGCTCGTACGCGCCCTCGGCCGTCCGCGCCACCCTGCCCAGCAGTTCCCTGAACGTGGGCCGGCCGGTGAAGTCGGCACACAGCACCAGCGTGTTGCGGAACGACCCGACCAGGTCGGCGAACATGCCCGCGGGCCGCAGCCCGACCGGGACCCCGACCGCCACCCGCGCCTCCCCGCTGTGCCGGTGCAGCAGCGTCTGGAAGGCGGCCAGCAGGATGACGAACGGCGGGACGCCCTCCGCCCACGACAGCGCGGTCAGCGCCGCGGCGACGTCGTCGCCCCAGTCGTACGGCGCCGCCCCACCCAGGAACGACGGCCCGTCGGGACGGCTGCGGTCGGCCGCCGGCGACAACGACCCGGGCAGCGGGCGCAACGTGGCCAGCCACTGGTCGAGCAGCCGGTTGAAGTCCGGCGTGGAAGCCTGGTCGCGCTGCCACTGGGCGAAGTCGGCGTACCGGACGGGCGTGCCCGACCCGCCGCCGCCGTAGGCGTCGGACAGCTCCTCGACGAGCTGGTCCATGGACTGTTCGTCCAGCACGGCCTCGTGGGCCAGGATGAGCACGACGTGCTCGTCCGGCCCTGCCTCCGCGCTGAACAGCCGGGTGAGTGGGCCCGCGCCCAGGTCGAACGGCGTGGCAGCCAGCCGTTCGAGGGGAAGGGGAAGGTCCCGGACCGGGCCCAGGTCGGTGAACGAGCGCTCCTCGTCCCAGTCGGCCGCGATCTGCTGGACCGGCAGGCCGTCCGCTTCGACGAGCGTGGTGCGCAGGATCTCGTGCCGTCGTACGGTGGCCCGCCACGCCCGCCCGAGCGCGGCGACGTCCAGCCCGCCGCGCACCCGGTACGCCCGGCACACGTTGTGCGCCGGCGACTCGGGCACCAGCTTCTGGAGGAACCACAATTCGTCTTGGATAGATGAGGTCACGATTCGTCGGAATCCGCGCTCATCAAAAGTCTCAGTCAAGGCTGACACCTTGTCTCCGGACGTGCGCCCGCGGCTGTTCAACATCGCAATCCACTGTTCGAAATTCTGGCTGGGCCGGACCGGGTCCGCATCTTTTGACGTGCGGCCCGCCGGGAATTTCCGCCAGAATGCGGACCGTGCCCGGACGGCGCCGGAACTGTCGATTGCCGTCGTGTTCCGCCGTACACTGCGAAAATCCGGTGGGCTGCCCCGGTATTCGTTTCGCAGCCTCACCACGCGATGATTCCGGGAGAAATCGATGGAGAAAAGCTGTCCCTTCGCCCTCGACCCCACCGGCCGAGACATCCACGCCGAGGCGGCCCGGTTGCGCCGGCTCGGACCGACCCGGGTGGAGCTGCCCGGTGGCGTGGCCGTCTGGTCGATCAACAGCCACCGGCAGGCCAAGCAGCTCCTGACGGACCCGCGCGTCACCAAGAGCGCGCGCAAGCACTGGCCGGCCTTCGGCAACGGTGAGATCCGTCCCGACTGGGAGCTGATCAGCTGGGTGGCCATGGACAACATCGCCACCGCCGCCGGCCGCGACCACATGCGCCTGCGCCGGCTGGTCGGCAAGGCGTTCACGCCCCGGCGCGTCGAGGCGATCCGGCCGCGCGTCGTCGAGCTGACCGAGGAGCTCGTCAACGGGCTGGCCGCCACCCCGCCCGGCGCGGTGGCCGACCTGAAGACGCAGTTCGCCAACCCGCTGCCGGCCCGGCTGGTCGCCGACCTCATCGGCATGCCGGAGGCGGCGCGCGCGGCCACCGGCAAGGTCATCGACATGATGGTGGACACCACCGTCACGCCGGAGACGGCCCGCTCCATCCTGGAGGGCTGGCGCGGCGCGATGGAGGAGCTCATCGCCGCCAAGCGCCGCACCCCGGGCGAGGACATCACCAGCGACCTCATCGCCGCCCGCGACGAGGACGGCTCCCGGCTGAGCGAGTCGGAGCTGACCGACACCATCTTCGCCATCCTCGGCGCGGGCTCCGAGACCACGATCAACTTCATCGACAACGCCCTGACGGCGCTGCTGTCCGACCCCGCCCAGCGCGAGCTGGTCACCTCCGGCGCGGCCACCTGGGAGCAGGTCATCGAGGAGACGCTGCGCGTGCACTCCCCGCTCGCGCACCTGCCCATGCGGTACGCGGTCGAGGACATCGAGGTCGGCGGCGTCACCATCCCCAAGGGCGACCCGCTCATCATCAACTACGCCGCCCTGGGCCGCGACCCCGAGCTGCACGGCGCGGACGCCGACCGCTTCGACCTCACCAGGGCCGACAAGGAGCACATCTCCTTCGGCTTCGGCCCGCACTACTGCCTGGGCGCCGGGGTGGCGCGGCTGATGGCCACCGTCAGCCTCTCGACCCTGCTGGCCCGCTTCCCCGACATGCGGCTGGCGGTGCCGGCGGAGGAGCTGGTGCCGCTGCCCACGTTCATCATGAACGGCCACCGCAACCTGCCGGTCGTCCTGGAGCCCGTCGCGGCCGGGCTGCGGCCCGTCACGGCGGGCGCGGCGTCGGCCTGACCCTTGTGAGGTGAGCGCCCCGCGGCTCGCGGGGCGCTCACTCATGCGGGGGCGACGGCGCAGGCGGGGCATGACGAGAGCCGTGGCCCGCGCCATCGCGGGCCACGGCTCAGGTCACCTGCTCAGGTCACCGCGGGCAGCACCTTGCCGGCGATGAGCTCGACGTCACGCACGGGATCAGGCCCCATGAGGATCCCTATGACGGTCTCGACGCCCTGCTCGCCGATCCCGAGCAACGTCTCGGCCAGCTCACCGCACCCGGCACCGTCCGGCCCCACCTCGAACGGCAGGACGCACGTCTTCTCGATCGAGTCGTAGTCGCGTCCCTCGCGCTCGCAGTGCTGCCGCAGCAGCTCCAGCTTGGCCCCGAGGTCGGGGCCCGGGTAGAGGTTGCAGGCGTCGGCGTGCCGGGCGACCAGCCGCAGGGTGCGCTCGCCGCCGCCGCCGATCATAATGGGCGGGTGCGGCGCGGTCAGGTTCGCCGGCGCGCCGACCGGCCGTTCCAGCCGGTAGTGCCGGCCCTCGAACGGGCTCGGCCGCTCCCCCCACATCAGGTGGCAGATCCGGACCGTCTCCTCCAGCATCTCGAAGCGCTGCGACAGGCTGGGGTAGGGCAGTCCGAGGCCGTGGGCCTCCTCCTCGTACCAGCCGACCCCGACGCCGAGCATGGCCCGCCCGCCGGACAGCACGTCCAGGCTGGTGACGAGCTTGGCGAGCAGGGCGGGGTGGCGCAGGTGCACCCCCGCGACCACCGGCCCCAGCACGCAGCGCCGGGTGTGCGCGGCGATCACGGCCAGCGCCGTGAAGCACTCCAGCATCGGCTCACCGGGGCCCCCGGCGTGGGGGCCCTGCCACAGGTGGTCGCCGACCCCGATGAGGGCGAAGCCGGCGTCGTCGGCTGTCCGTGCGACCGTGGCCAGCGTCTCGCCCATGCGGGCGGGGCCGCCGTCCCAGCTATAGCCGCCGATCTCCAGGCCGATCTTCACGATGGTCTCCGTTCCGGCTCAGCGCACCAGCACCGGCGTGCTCGGCTCCTTGGACGCCTTGCCGAGCTTGTTCCTGAGCGTCAGTGCGGGCTTCTCGACGAGGTAGTACGCCGCCACGGCGGTGAGGAAGCTGCTGCCCATCACCTGGAGCAGGAGCAACGGGAAACTCTCGGCGCCGAACAGGGACCCGTTCCAGATATAGATGAACGGGATGTGCCACAGGAACATGCTGTACGACACCCGCCCGACGTACTGGAGCGGGCCGAACGTCAGCAGCCCCGAGAGCACCTTCGACCGCATGCCCGGCACGGTCAGCGGCGCCAGGAGCAGCCCCGTGATCAGCAGGTCGATCGGCTGGTCGAACAGCAGCACCGAGGTGGGCGGGTAGTCGACCGTGCCCTGCCCGCCGGCCGGCGAGAAGCAGAACAGCAGGATGACGATCCCGGCGACCGCCCAGGTGGCGCCCGGGTGCCGGGCGATCCACCGGTACGGGCCGATCAGCCGGTCCGGCCGGATCTCCGCGGCGACCGACAGCACGGCCAGCCCCATCCCGATCGACAGGTAACCGAACCAGCCGGGCGGCCAGTTGCCCTGCACCGGGTACGGGCCGAGTTCGGGCAGGTGGCTGTAGGCGGAGTAGGCGTACCCGATGAGGATCACCACGAACAGCGCGGCCAGCAGCCGGCGCGCCTTGGCCACCGGGTCGGCGACGCTCCGGGTCATCCGGTGGCCCGCCCACGCCATGATCGGCAGGGCCACGTAGAACGCGATCTCGGTCGCCATGCTCCACGTGGACTCCAGGCCCGGCGTGATGTCGCCGGCCACGTACACGTGCTGCATGATGACGACGCGGAACACCTGCCAGAAGCCGGTGACCTTGTCGCCGCCGATCAGGATGAGCGTGCCCACCACGACCAGCCAGAACGCGGGGAAGATGCGCAGGAAGCGGCGCCAGGCGTACGCCTTGAGGTTGGGCCTGGCCGCCCCGGCCAGCGTCACCAGCACGAACGGCCGGTAGAGCAGGAAGCCGGACAGCGCGAACAGGATGGGCAGCGACTCGCGGGTGACGCGTTCGAGCAGGATCGCGCCGAAGCCGTCGCCCGGCCGCCCGTCCACGCCGAGCAGCCCGCCGGTGAACGCCGAATGCACGGTGATCACCGCCAGCACCGCCAGCGCGCGAATTCCCTGCAGTTCCGGGAAATACTGCCGCTTGAGCCCGCCGGACGGCCCGGGGTCACCCTGCCGGGTGCCCGCCCCCGAGCCGTCGACGATATTCGTTGTCATGACCACTCCTTCTGGAGCCGAACGATTGCCACCAGCTTGGTTTCGGCCCCCGGAAAAGCACATCTTCGTCATTGCGGAGTTATTCGGGTGGCATTCCCGGGTGCCTGCCGGGGTTCATTCAGAGGCGTTGTTCCGGCGGTTCGACGGAAAGCGCGTGGCGGAACACGCCGCGCGGGTCGTAGCGGCCTTTCACCTGGCGCAGCCGCGGATAGTTGTCCTTGTAGTAGAGGGTGTGCCAGGGGACGCCCGAGGTGTTCCACGCGGGGTCGGCCAGGTCCGCGTCGGGATAGTTGATGTACGACCCGTCGCTCACCTCGCCCGGCACGGGCACGCCGCCGGTCTCGGCGTAGACGTCGCGGTAGAAGGCGCGCAGCCGGGCGATCCGGGTCTCGTCCTCGTCCTCGCCGCCCCACACCGACAGGTAGACGGCCTTGAGCACGCTGTCGCGCTGGGCCACGGCCGTGGCGTGCGGGGCGACCGTGTTCACCTGCCCGCCGTAGCCGATGACGATGAGCGCCGGCACGTAGTCCTGCGTGCTGAGGTAGCTGTAGATGGTGGCGATCTGCTGGTCGGTGTACCCCTTGCGGAGATAACCCGCCTTGATCTTCAGGCGGCGGGTGAACTCGTTGCCGGGGTCGCCGTGCCCGGGGTAGGACGCCCCGTACAACCACGGCTGGGTCTGCTGGCCCCGGTGCGCGGGCGCCACCTCCACGCCCTCGGCGATCGTGTCCAGGTAGGAGGTCAGCAGCTCCTCCGCGCCGGGCACCTCGTCGTCGATCGAGCCGCCGACCATCACGTGCGCGGTGCGGCCCAGGCCCTCGAAGAAGCCGAACAGGTTCGCCCGCGGCGAGCCCGGCACGCTGTTGCGCTCGTACCAGGTGCCGAAGTTGCGCAGGATGGTGGCGAAGGCCCGCTCGGTCATCGACTCCCACGACCACATCAGGTGCCCGGAACGCCAGCGGCCCGGGGCCTTCGGCAGCAGTTCCTCGGGGTCGGAGGAGAGCACGCCGGGGCTGCGCACCCAGTAGCGGGTCACGACGCCGAAGTTGCCCCCGCCGCCGCCGGTGTGCGCCCACCACAGGTCGTGGTGCGGGTCGGCGGGGTCGTCGGTGGCGACCACGGCCGTGACCGTGCCGTCCGCGCCGACCACCACCACCTCCACGGCGTGCAGGTAGTCGACGATGGCGCCGTACCTGCGTGACAGCGGGCCGTACCCGCCGCCCACCATGTGGCCGCCGAAGCCCACCTCGGTGCACTCGCCGCCGGGCACGGTCACGCCCCAGCCCTTGAACAGGGCGCGGTAGACCTGGCCCAGCGTCGCGCCCGGCTCGATCATGAACGCCCGCCGCTCCGGGTCGAAGCCGACGGCGGTCATCTCGGACATGTCCAGCAGAACCTGCACGTCGGGGGAGGCGGTGAAGTTCTCGAAGCAGTGCCCGCCGCTGCGCGCGCTCACCCGCCTGCCCGCACGTACCGCGTCGTCCACCGCGGCCACCACCTGGGCGGTCGTGCTCACCACGCGCACGTAGTCGGGACGGCCCGCGAACCGGTGGTTCATGCCGCGCAGCATGCTGGCGTAGCGCGGGTCGCCGGGCGTGATGACGGTCGCGGGCAGCGCCGCCGCTGGACGGGAATCGACGGTGGTCACAGGGGCTCCCCGGCTCAGAAGATCTCGAAGGCGGACGGCGGCCGGTGCCAGCCGAACGCGGTCGTGGCCGCCGCCAGCGAGCCCGGCGTCAGCTCCGTCACCAGCCCGGCCCCGGCCAGCGCGGTCAGCGACGCGCCTCCCAGGTAGGCGGCCCCGAGCGCGCGGATGTCGCAGCGCAGGTCGGCGTCGTCGTCAGTGGCCACGCAGGTGGCCGAGCCGGGCGCGCCCGTCAGCCGCCAGCGGCCCGTGTTGCCGGGCAGCACCGCGTCCCGCACCTCGATCACCACGTCCACGGGGGCGGCGTAGCGGCGCGCGGCCAGCGCCTGCGGCACGTTCAGCACCCGCACCCACAGCCCGTCGCTCACCGTCGCCGACAGCTTGCGCGGCTCGCCCACCCAGTAGAACAGCGGCTCGTCCACCGAGCACGACCAGATGCGCGTCGTCCTGGTCAGGTCGATCGTGGTGAGGAAGCGCCACAGCTCCGCGTACGCCTCGGCGGTCGTCGCCACCAGCTCCTCCACGCGCACCTCGCCGACGGGGCCGGTGTCGGTCCAGTCGCCGGTGGCCCGCCACAGCGCGTAGCCGTCGATGCCCTGCTCGCCCTCGTGCGTGATCGCGCGCAGCGCCGTCGCGCCGCCGCGCATGTGCGGCAGATCGGCCAGGCGGTAGTCCCAGTGCGCGGACGTCCGCTCCGACCAGCCCGGACGCTGCGCGTACGCCTCGTCGTAGGTCTTGACCAGCACGTCCCTCAGCTCCTCGGGGGAGCCGTCGGCCAGCACGCCCGCGCCGGACGTGACCGGCACGCCGGCCTCGCGCGTGTCGAGGGCCAGCCCGACCCTGCGGACCGCCAGGGCGTAGCCGTACCGCTGGTAGATGCGGCCCTCGCTGGCCCAGCAGACGCTGATGGACTCGCCCAGCTCCCGCGCGTCCGCCATGTGGCGGTGCAGCAGCCTGGTCAGCAGGCCCTGCCGCCGGGCCGTGGCCGCGACCGCGCCGCGACCGCTGTGCGCGGCGTCGATGACGCCGCCGGGGATCGCGATCCGGCGGGTGACCGCGCCGATCGTGGCGACGATCCGCCCGTCGCGCCGGGCCACGAGCGTGCGGTCCGGCTCGAAGAGCTGCCGGTCGGCGGCGGAGCCGGCCGGATTCGGGTCGAAGTTCAGTGCCGCGGAGAACATCTCGTGGATCTCGTCCCAGTCGTCCGCGCTCGCGCTCTCCAGGGTGATGTCACCCATGTGCCTCGCCTCCCGGTTCGGTACGGGCCCATCCATCGTCACCGCGACCGCCCCCGTGCGCTTCTCCCGCGTTGCGGAGCCCCGGTGCGCAAGGCAGAGGAAGCGCCCCGGTGCCCGCGCCCCCGACCCTGGGTCCTGTGACGACTCCGCTGACCGATGAGGTCGTTGACGCCTACCTGGCACGCATCGGGGCCGCCCGGCCGGCCCGGCCCACCGCCGACGCCCTGGCCGACCTCCAGGAGCGGCACGTGCTGTCGGTGCCGTACGAGAACATCGACTTCCACCTGCGCAGGCCCCAGCGGATCGGCGCCGGGGCACTCGACAAGATCGTCAACCGGCGGCGCGGCGGCACCTGCTTCGAGCTCAACGGGGCGCTGGCCGAGGTGCTGCGCGCCCTGGGCTTCGCGGTGGACGTGCTGGCGGCCCGCATGTCCGACGACGGCGTGCTCGGCCCCGTGCTCGGCCACATGGTGCTGCGGGTCGGCACCGCCGACGCGTCCGGCCCCTGGCTCGTGGACGTCGGCTACGGACGGGGTTCCCGCCGCCCGCTGGCCCTCACCTCACGGCAGCCGCAGCGGGACCCGCAGGGCACCTTCCTGCTCGCCGAGGCGCCGCTGGGCGACCTCGACCTGTTCCGCGACGGGACCCGCCAGTACCGGATGGAGACCCGGCCGCGCCTGATCGACGACTTCGAGCACATGTGGTGGTGGTACTGCAACGCCGCCGACGCGCCCACCATCACGCAGTTGTACTGCACGCTGCCGACGCGGGCCGGCCGGGTCACGCTCTACGGCGACCGGCTGGTGCTGCGCGAGAACGGGACCCGGACCACGATCGTGTACGACGGCGACGAGGAACTGCGCGAGGCCTACCGCACCTGGTTCGGCCTGGAGCTGGACGACCTGCCGCGCTCACCGGGCAGGTAACCGGCGCCGCGCACCCGCACAGGGTGCGCGGCGGTTCGGCCCGCCCGGCGCGCCTTCACTGCGTGCGCAGGGCCAGGCGGTTGAGCTTGCCGGAGGCGGTCTCGGGCAGATCGTCCACGAAGACCACGCTGCGCGGGCACTTGTGCGGCGCGAGCCGCTCGCGGACGAACTCCCGCACCTGGGCCGCGCTCAGCTCGCCGCTCGCCACCACGTACGCCCGCGGCAGCGTCAGCCCGTCCACCTCGTAACCCACGACAGCGCACTCCACCACCAGCGGGTGCGCGCGCAGGCAGTTCTCGACCTCGGCGGGGGCGACCCAACGGCCGCCCACCCGCAACATGTCATCGACCCTGCCCTTGTAGTAGTAGAAACCCTCGTCGTCCCTGGAGAACAGGTCGCCGGAGCGCACGGTGTGCTCGGCCACGAACACCTCGCCCGACTTCTCCGGCGCCTGCCAGTAACCCAGCGCGGCCGTCTCGCCGGTGATCTGCAGCCGGCCCACCTCGCCGTCGGGCACCGGCACGCCGTCGGCGTCCACCACCCGCACGTCGTAGCCGGGCACCACCTGGCCCAGCGTGCCCATCCGGGACGCGCCCGGCCGGTTGCACACGTAGCCGTGGAACATCTCCGACGAGCCGATGCCGTCGATGACCTCGACCCCGAACGTCTCCAGCCACCTGCGGTGCAGCTCCAGCGGCAGCGCCTCCCCGGCCGAGACGCACACCCGCAACGAGCTCAGGTCGTACGAGCCCGCGTCCGGATGGGCGACCATGGCGCTCATCATGGTCGGCACGTTGATCAGGATCGTCGGCCGGTGCTCGGCGATCAGCCGGAACATCGTCTCCGGCGTGCTGCGCTCGGCGAACACCACGCCCTTGGCGCCGACGCCGAAGGGGAACAGCGCGGTCATGTTGTTGGCGTAGCCGAAGAACAGCTTGGGCACCGGCAGCACCACGTCGTCGGGCCGCAGCCCCATCACGCCCTTGGCGAACCACTCGAAGGCCAGCAGCGCGCTGCGCGCCGGCAGCACGCACGCCTTGGGGTCGCCCGTGCTGCCCGTCGTGAAGCGCCACATCGCCACGTCGTGCGGGCTCGTGCGGGCCGCGGCCAGCGTGTCGGGCTGCTCGGCGACCAGCGTCCCGAAGCAGTGCTCGCCCGGCCGCAGCTCCTCCGGGCGCACGCCCACGACCAGCAGGTTCGACACCCCGGCGGCCCGCAGGGGGTCCAGGGTGAGCCGGTCGGCCACCACGAGCGCGGGCTCGGCGTAGTCGGCGAAGTAGCGGTAGTCCTTGGGACGCAGGTAGGTGTAGACCTCGGCGGTGACGGCGCCGATCTTCTGCACGCCGTACCAGGTCGCGACCGACTCCACGCCGTCGCCCAGCGCCAGCAGGACGCGGTCGCCGCGGCGCACGCCCAGGCTCGTGAGCAGGTTGCCCACCCGGTTGGCCAGCGCTTTCAGCTCACCGTACGTCGTGCGGCCCGCGCCGGTGAGCAGCGCGGTGCGCCCGTCGTCGTTGCGGTCCAGAAAGTACGCGGCGATGTTGAATTCCCCGGGAAGGTCGGCGTACCGAAACAGGCCCATGTCTCCTCCGTTTGTGGCGCGCGCCACGACCGACACTTCCACACGGCCCCCGTCCGGCCATCTCCGAGATTGCGCCCCCCTCCGCAATTCCCGAGATGCGGCGCGCGGCCGCCCGCACGACGCTGGAGCGCGAGGAGGTCATCGTGGAGGTGTTGCCGCCGCCGGGAACCGAGCGGTTACTCGAGGAGATCGACGCCGCGGACCAGGGACCGTTCGCGGGGGAGCGGCCCCCGATCACGGACGCGGACGGGCCCGCCGGCTTCGAGGCGCTGATCGAGGCGGACTCGAAGATCGAGCCGCTGGACTGGATGCCCGATCCCTACCGCCAGAGCCTGATCAGGCAGATCGCCCAGCACGCCCACTCCGAGATCATGGGCATGCAGCCCGAGGCCAACTGGATCGCCCGCGCGCCCAGCCTGGAGCGCAAGACGATCCTCATCGCCAAGGTGCAGGACGAGGCGGGCCACGGGCTCTACCTCTACGCCACGGCCGAGACGCTGGGCGTGAGCAGGGACGCGCTCCTGGACGCGCTGCACGCCGGCCGCCAGAAGTACCTGTCCTTCATCAACTACCCGACCCTGACGTGGGCGGACGTCGGCGCGCTCGCGTGGCTGACCGACGGCGCGGCCGTGGTGAACCAGGTGTCGCTCTGCCGCACCTCCTACGGCCCGTACGCGCGGGCGCTCGTGCGCGTCTGCCGGGAGGAGTCCTTCCACCACCGGCAGGGCTTCGACCTGCTGCACACGATGTCGCACGGCACCCCGGAGCAGCGGCGGATGGTGCAGGCCGCCGTGGACCGCTGGTGGTACCCGGCGCTGGCCATGTTCGGGCCGGCCGACTCCCGGTCGGTGCACTCGGCGCGGTCGCTGGCCTGGCGGATCAAACGGGCCGGCAACGACGAGCTACGCCAGCGCTTCGTCGACATGTGCGTGCCCCAGGCGGAGGCGCTCGGCGTCACCCTGCCCGACCCGGCGCTGCGCTGGAACCCCGGCCGGGGCGCCCACGACTTCACGCCGCCCGACTACGACGAGCTGATGCGGGTGGTCGCCGGGCACGGGCCGTGCAACCGGCAGCGGCTGGCCTTCCGGCGGCGGGTGCACGAGGAGGGCGCCTGGGTCCGCGAGGCCGCCGCGGCCTACGCCGCCAAACACGCCGCCGGCCCCGACACCGGCCCTGCCGTCGGATCCGCGGCCGGACCTGACGCCGGATCCGCCGTCGATCATGCCGTTGGACCTGTGGCCGGACCCGCTCCCGCTGTGGCGCCTGGCGAGGACGCCGTTCGGCCGGGTGGCGGCGGGCCGGCCGGGGACGAGGCGGGCTGGGCGTTGTGGGAGGTGTTCGTGCGGGCCCGCCGCGGCGTCAGCCACGTGCACGCCGGCAGCGTGCACGCGGTGGACGCCGGGATGGCGCTGCGCAACGCCCGCGACCTGTTCACCCGCCGCGGCGAGGGCGTGTCGGTGTGGGCGGTGCCGTCGGCCGGCATCGCCGCCTCCAGCCCGGACGAGAAGGACGCGCTCTTCGCCCCGGCCGACGCCAAGCCGTACCGGCACCCGTCCTTCTTCGAGCCGCCCGAGGGGGTCGACAACCTGTGACGTCACCGCTGTTCGAGGAGGTTCTGGCGCTCGGCGACGACGCGCTCGTCGCCGCGCAGCGCATGGCCGAGTGGTGCGCCCGCGCCCCCGAGCTGGAGGAGGACGTGGCGCTGGCCAACATCGCGCTCGACCTGCTCGGCCAGGCCAGGGCGCTGCTGTCGTACGCGGGGGAGCTGGAGGGGCTCGGCCGGGACGAGGACGAGCTGGCGTACCTGCGGGACGAGCACGAGTTCCGCAACGTCCAGCTCGTGGAGCTGGACAACGGCGACTTCGCCGTCACCATGGCCAAGCTGCTGTGCTTCGGCACCCACCAGCACCTGCTGCAGACCGACCTGGCCGCCGGCGGTTCCCGGCTCGCGCAGATCGCCGCCAAGGCGGTCAAGGAGACGGCCTACCACGCCGGCCACGCCGCCCGCTGGACCGTACTGCTCGGCGACGGCACCGCCGAGTCCCACCGCAGGATGCAGGAGGCGATCGATCACGTGTGGCCCTACACCCACGAGCTGTTCGAGGGCTCCGACCGGCGCGGCCGCTGGCTCGCCCGGGTCGAGCCCGTGCTGGAGGAGGCGGGACTGAACCGCCCCGAAGACGGCTGGGCCCCGACGGGCGGCCGGCACGGCGTGCACACCGAGGCGCTCGGCCGGATGCTCGCGGAGATGCAGTCGCTGCGCCGCGCCCACCCCGGAGCGACCTGGTGACCGCCCCCCTGACCGGCGCCACGGTCGAGCCGATCATCGAACCCATGCCCGAGCCGCTGTCCGGGCCGCTGGACGCGCCGACTGCCGGGCCGGTGGATGGGCGGGCGGATGAGCGGGTGGATGGGCGGGTGCGGGAGGCCGTCGCCGCGGTGCGGGACCCGGAACTCCGGGTGCTCACCATCGAGGAACTGGGAGTCCTGCGCGAGGTGCTCGTCGAGGACGGCCGGGTGGTCGTCACGGTCACGCCCACCTACCTCGGCTGCCCCGCCATGGAGGTGATCAAGTCCGACATCGTGTCGGCCGCCCGCGCCGCCGGCGGTCGCGACGTCGAGGTCCTCGTCACCTACAGCCCGCCGTGGACCACCGACTGGATCGGCGAGGAGGCCCGCGCCAAACTCGGCGCCGCCGGAGTGGCCCCGCCCGGCGGCGGGCCGGTGCCGCTCACCCTGTCGGTCCGCTGCCCGCACTGCGGCTCACCCGACACCGCCCAGATCGCCAGGTACGGCGCCACGCTCTGCCGCGCCCTGTGGCGCTGCACCCGCTGCCGCCAGCCCTTCGAACACCTCCGGGACCACTGATGACGGCCACCGCGCCCACCCGCGCCAGGCTGCGCTTCCACCCCCTGACCGTGGCCGGCGTACGCACCGTGGCGCCGGACGGCAGCGCGGTGGCCATCACCCTGGACGTCCCCGGCGAACTGCGTGAGGAGTTCGCCTTCCGGCCGGGCCAGCACGTCACCGTGCGCGCCACGCCCGCCGGCGGCCGGGGCGCGGTGCGGCGCGCGTACTCGCTCTGCTCCACCCCCGCCGACCTGGCCGGGCAGGGCACGCTCACGATCGGCGTCCGCCTGGTGCCGGGTGGCGCGTTCTCCTCCCACGCCCACCGCGCGCTGCGCCAGGACGACGTCCTCGACGTCCTGCCCCCGGTCGGCTCGTTCTCGACGGACCTCGACCCCGCCCGCGCCCGCCGCTACGGCGCGATCGCCGGCGGCTCCGGCATCACGCCGGTGCTCTCGCTGGCCCGCGCCGCCCTGGCCGCCGAGCCCCGCAGCACCTTCACCCTCGTGTACGCCAACCGCGGCGTGGACTCGATGATGTTCGCCGAGGAGCTGTCGGACCTCAAGAACCGGCACGTCGGCAGGCTGCAACTGGTGCACGCCTTCTCCAGGGAGGACCCCCGCCTGGGCCTGCCAGGAGGCCGCCTGGACGCCGCCGCCCTCACCAGCCTGATCGGCACGCTCCTGCCCCCCGCCGCCCCGGCGGGCGAGTGGTTCGTGTGCGGCCCGCCCGGCCTGGTGCGCGCGGGCGAGCAGGCGCTGGCCGGCCGGGAGGCGGTCGTGCGTACCGAGCTCTTCCACACCGGCGCCCCCGCGCCGCCGCCACCGCCCCTGCCCGCCGACGGGCGCGAACGCCGCCTGGAGGTCGTCATGGACGGCCGCACCACCACGGTCAACGTACGGGACGGCCAGTCGTTGCTGGACGCCGCGCTGGCGGCCCGCCCCGAGCTGCCGTACTCGTGCCGGAACGGGGTGTGCGCCACCTGCCGCGCGCTCGTGACCGGCGGCCGGGCGCGCACGTCGGGCGATCGGGCGCTGAGCCCGCGCGAGCAGGCCGCCGGATACGTGCTGACCTGCCGCGCCACCCCCGTCACCGACCACGTGAAGGTCGATTTCGACGCCGTCTGAGCATCAGGAGCGCTCCATGGCCACCGCACACCGCACCTGCCCCATCTGCGACGCCGTCTGCGGGCTCACGCTCGACCTCGACCCGGACGGGCGGGTGACGTCGGTGCGCGGCGACCCCGACGACCCCTTCTCCCGAGGCTACGTCTGCCCGAAGGGCGCCTCCCTGGGGCAGCTCGACGCTGACCCCGACCGGCTGAGCGGCCCCCTGGTCCGCAAGGACGGCGAGTGGGTGACCGCCACCTGGCAGGAGGCGTTCGAGGCGGTCGAGCAGGGGCTCGGCCGGGTGGCGGACCGGTACGGCAGGCAGGCCCTGGCCGTCTACTTCGGCAACCCGACCTTCCACACCATGGCCGGGTTCATGTACCGGATGCCGCTGACCCAGGCGCTCGGCACCCGCAACGTCTTC
Source organism: Nonomuraea sp. MG754425 (assembly GCF_021699195.1). Classification (GTDB taxonomy): domain Bacteria; phylum Actinomycetota; class Actinomycetes; order Streptosporangiales; family Streptosporangiaceae; genus Nonomuraea. The sequence continues at coordinate 41,105 of NZ_SSXE01000041.1, forward strand.
TCCGCCAGCACCATCGACCAGATGCCCAAGCACGTGGCCTCCGGGCACCTGTTCGGCGACCCGTTCGCCATCGCCGTGCCCGACCTGGACCGCACCGACTATCTGCTGGTCCTCGGCGCGAACCCGGTGGAGTCGCACGGCTCGCTGTGCGCCGCCCCCGACTTCCCCGGCAGGCTCAGGGCGCTGCGGCGGCGCGGCGGCCGGCTGGTGGTCGTGGACCCGCGCCGCACCCGCACCGCGGCCGTCGCCGACGAGCACCTGTTCATCCGGCCGGGCACCGACGCCCTGCTGCTGCTCGGCATCGTGCACACCCTGCTCGCCGAGCGGCTCACGCGCATCGACCTGGAGGTCGAGGGGCTGGAGGAGCTGCGGCGGCACGTGGCGGGCTTCTCCCCGGACGCGGTCTCGCCCGCCTGCGGCGTCCCGGCGGACGACATCGCCCGGCTGGCCCGCGAGCTGGCCGCCGCCCCGTCGGCCGCGGTCTACTCGCGCATCGGCACCTGCACGTCCGAGTTCGGCACCCAGTCGAACTGGCTGGTGGACGTGATCAACGTGCTGACCGGCAACTTCGACCGGCCGGGCGGGGTGATGATTCCCGAGCCGGCCATCCTGGAGATCTTCAGGAGCGGTCAGCCGTTCGAGAGCGGCCAGTGGCGCAGCCGCGCCCGCGGGCTGCCCGAGGTGCTCGGCGAGCTGCCCGTCGCCACGCTCGCCGACGAGATCGAGACGCCGGGCGAGGGCCAGGTCAGAGCGCTGGTGACGGTCGCGGGCAACCTCGCGCTGTCCGCGCCGAACGGGCCCAGGCTGGAACGCGCGCTGACCGGCCTGGACTTCATGGTCTGCGTGGACCCGTACCTCAACGAGACGACCAGGCACGCCGACGTCATCCTGCCGCCGCCGCGCATCCTGCAGAGCCCGCACTACGACTTCCTGCTGCTCACCGTGGCGGTGCGCAACTACACCAGGTTCTCGCCGCCGGTCCATCCGCTGGAGCCGGGACAGCTCTCGGAGGCGGAGATCCTGGCCCGGCTCACGTTGATCGCCGCCGGGCAGGGGGCCGACGCGGAGCCGGGCGAGCTCGACGAGGCGATCCTCGGCCAGGTGCTCGGGGAGCGGGCCGCCGAGCTGCGTCCCGGGCTGACCGGTGACAGCGGCCCCGAGCTGATGCTGGACGCGCTGCTCAAGCTCGGCCCCTACGACCTGACGCTGGAGCGGCTGCGCGAGCACCCGAGCGGCATCGACCTCGGCCCCCTGGGGCCCCGGCTGGCCGGGCTGCTGCGCACGCCGTCGGGGCGGGTCGAGCTGGCGTCGCCGACCCTGCTGGCCGCGCTCGGCCGCCTGCGCGCAAGGCTGGCCGCGCCGCCCGCCGAGTTCGTGCTGATCGGACGGCGGCAACTGCGTTCCAACAACAGTTGGCTGCACAACGTGCCGGCGCTGGCCGGCGGCAGCAACCGGTGCACCCTGCACATCCATCCCGCGGACGCCGAAAGGCTCGGGCTGGGGGAGCAGGCACTCGTCCGCTCCGCCGCGGGTGAGCTGGTGGTGCCGCTGGAGCTGACCGAGGCCATCATGCCGGGCGTCGTCAGCCTGCCCCACGGGTGGGGCCACCAGGGCACCCCGCAGCGGGTCGCGGCACGGCGTCCGGGCGTCAACGCCAACACGCTCACCGACGAGTCGGTGGTGGACGAGCTGTCGGGCAACGCCGTCTTCAACGGCGTGCCGGTCATCGTCAGCGCCCCCTGAGCCGGGAACGCGTCAGGCCCCGGAGGGGGATCCGGGGCCTGATCCGTGTGCCGTTCGGTCGCCGGCGTCAGGCGGAGAAGAAGCGGTCCAGTGCCGGGGCGAGCGCCTCGTGGTCCACCTCGTGGGTCTGGCCGGTGAGCACGCCCAGCTCGCCGGTCGTGACCGTCTCGCTGACCGCCTTGGCCGCCACGCCCATCCAGGGGGCGCTCTTCTCGCCGGTCAGCACCAGCGTCGGGACGGTGATCCCGGACAGCTCGGCCGGCATCTTGTTGCCCCGGCCCATGACCGCGATCTCGTACGAGAGCGTGTGGGCCACCCGCTCGACCTCGGGCCAGTAGGGGGCGCCGCGCATCTCGGCCGCCATCTCGTCGGGGATGTCGGCCGCCGCCGTCATGAACAGCACGGCCGCGTCGCCCCGGCGCTCCTCGGCGACGAGGTCGGCGAGCTGCTCGGCGAAGTCGTCCGGCAGCGCGGGACGAGAGCCGCCGACGTGGTAGGGAGGCTCCCACAGCGCCAGTTTCGTGATCGGCAGGCCGCGGGCCGCCGCCTGCAACGCCAGCCCGGCGCCCGAGGAACCGCCGAACACCAGCGCCGAGCCGCCGGCCTCCTTGATGACGGCCTCGAGGTCCTCGATCTCCCGCTCCACCGCGTACGGCGCCGTGTCGCCGCTCTCGCCCCGCCCGCGGCGGTCGTAGTTGAACACGGTGTAGCTCGACTTGAGAATCTCGGCCAGGCCGGCCCAGGTCGGGTGAGTACGGTCGGTGAAAGCGCCCTGGACGAGGACGACCGCCGGGCCGCTGCCCAGCCGGTCGAACGAGATGATGGTGCCGTCCGACGACGTCGTGTTCATCTGAATCTCTCTCTGTGTGGGCGGATGAGCGATCAGGTGCCGTCCGGGGAGGAGAACCGGCGGCATAGTTTGAAAGAGAGTCTTGCCCGGCGGCCGCGCCGCGGCCACTTCGAGCGTGCTTTCCTCACCGGCACGCAGAGCAACCCGCGAGATGCGCGGCACCGGCGGCGGCGATCAGGATGCGAGTGTGCGCGATGGCGCTAGCACCCCTGGCCGACTCCCTTCCCCGTGAGTGAGGAACGCGTTCATGTCACCTTCCACCACCACCGCGACCGACGACCTGACCGCCATCGGCGAGGTGCCCCAGCGCATCATCGCCGCCTGGGCGGGCAACGACGCCGACGCCTTCGCCGAGGTCTTCACCGAGGACGCGACCATGGTCCTGCCCGGCAACTTCGCCGCGGGGCGGGAGGCCATCCGCGCCTTCATGACCCAGGCGTACGCCGGCCCCTACCGCGGCACCCGTGTCGCCGGCACCCCGATCTCCGCGCGGATCCTCGGCCCGGACTTCGCGGTCCTGGTCACCAAGGGCGGCGTGCTGGTCCCCGGCGAGAGCGAAGTGGCGCCGGAGCGCGCCGTGCGGGCCACCTGGGTGCTCGCCAAACAGGACGGTCAGTGGCTGCTGACCGCCTACCAGAACACCCCGATCGGCGCCTGAAGAAGCGGCCGGCCGCCGCACTCCCGATCAGCTCGGCGTTAGGAAGAACCGTGTCTCAGACAGAGATCCCCATCAAGACACCCCCGGCCGGTGATCTGGACAGACCGGCCGCGACCCGCACCGAACCGCGCTGGTGGCGCAGGCCCTGGATCATCCCCCTGGCTCTGGTCGTCGCCGGATTCCTCTACTACCAGGTCACGCCCTTCGCCCGCGCCGGGGCGAACGAGAGCCTCGCCCCGTTGCCCCCGCACGACGGCTTCCCCGCCTACTACCCGCTCCTGTGGGGCCACATCGTCTTCGGCACCGTCTCGATGGTGACCGTCGTGCTCCAGGTCTGGCCGAAGCTGCGGATCAACCGGCCGGCCGTGCACCGCTGGAGCGGCCGGATCTACGTGGTGGCGGCGCTGGTCACCGGCGTGATCGGGCTGATCCTCGTCCGGTTCGCGACGCCTGTCGGCCAGATCGGCGTCACCGCGGCGACGGTCCTGTGGCTGGCCTGCACCATCGCCGGGTACGTGCTCGTCCGGCGCGGCAAGTACGCCCTGCACCGGCGGTTCATGCTCTACAGCTTCGCGCTCGTGATGAACAACGTGTGGGGCGTCGTCATCGTCAACGTGGGCCTGCTCAACGGCGCGGAGATCCTCTACCTGATCGAGGCCGCCCGGTGGGTCGGCTGGGTCGGCAACCTGATGCTGGTCCAGTGGTGGCTGTACCGGACCGCGGACCGGCCTCTCCACCTCCCGGTGCGCGCGCGGCCCGCCCGCGCGGGGCGCTGAGGCGGCCCGGATGCCCCGGAAGACCTGGATCCCCCGCACCACGCGGCCCGGCCGCCCGGCGTCAGCCGCCGCGGCCGTGCTGCTCACCGTGGCACTCGCCGGCCAGCCGGGCACCGCGTCCGGCCTGGCCGGCGCGTCCGCCGTCACCGCCGGTCCCGCCGCCCCCGCTGTCGGCACAGCCGGTCAGGTGGCCGGTCCCGGCACGTCGTGGTCGTTGCCCAACGCCGACAAGGCGGGCACCCGTCGGGTCGGCGGCCCCATCAGCTCGCGCACCGTGGCGCGCCTCGGCGTCGCCTGGCGGGTGCCTCTTCAGGCCCGCACCGACCTGTGGCCGGGCGGTCACGCCGCCACCCCCGTGGTCGCCGACGGCGTCGTCTACACCCAGGACCTCGACTCCAACGTGTACGCGGTCGAGCTGAGCACCGGCCGCCTGCTCTGGACCCGAACCTACGACCTGCGCAGCGTCGGCCCGAACGGCGTCGCGGTCGCCTACGGCAAGGTGTTCGGCGCGACCTCCACGCACGCCTTCGCGCTCGACGCGCGCACCGGCGCGGAGCTGTGGAGCAGGAAGCTCGTGCAGAACGACTTCGAGGGCATCGACATGGCCCCGGGGGTCGACCACGGCACGGTCTACGTCTCGACCGTCCCCGGCAACGCCGGTCACTTCCTGGCCGGCGAGGGCCAGGGGGTCCTGTGGGCGCTCGACGCGCGCACCGGCGTCCCCAAGTGGTCGTTCGACACCGTGCCCAAGGACCTGTGGGGCCGCCCGGACCTCAACGCCGGCGGCGGCCTGTGGTACCCGCCCAGCTTCGACCAGGACGGCGACGTCTACGCGTCGGTGGCCAACCCGGGCCCGTTCATCGGCACCGCCGAGTTCCCCTGGGGCTCCAGCCGGCCGGGCCCGAACCTGTACTCCAACTCGATGGTCAAGCTCGACGCCCGTACCGGCAAGGTCGTCTGGCACAACCAGGTGCTGCCGCACGACATCTACGACTGGGACTTCCAGAACTCCCCGGTCCTGACCCGCGCCGGGCGGCGGCCCGTCGTGGTCGGCTCCGGCAAGATGGGCGTCGTCTACCAGTTCGACGAGGTCACCGGCAAGCTGCTGTGGAAGCGCCCGGTCGGCCGGCACAACGGGCACGACGACGACAACCTGCACGCCATGCGCGGGGAGTACGACAAGCTGTCCGCCTTCCCGTACACCGTGTATCCCGGCGTGCTGGGCGGCGTGATCTCGCCGGCCGCGGCCGACGACACCAAGGTCTACGTGGCGGTCAACAACGTCGGCGCCACCTGGGAGCGGCAGGAGCCGCCGCCGGTGGTCTCGCCCACCGAGTCGGGCGGCGAGCTGACCGCGATCGACCTGGTCACGGGCCGGATCGCGTGGACGCACCCGCTCGACCAGTCGCCGTTCGGCGGCGCGACGGTGGTCAACGACCTGGTGTTCACCACGACCTTCGACGGGACCGTGCACGCCGTGCGCGCCGGCACGGGCGAGCTCGCCTGGCAGGCCGGTCTGCCGGCCGCGACGAACTCGCCGGTGGCCGTCCACGGGGCGTACCTGCTGGCCGTGGCCGCCTGGCCGCAGAGCGAGGGGCAGCGGCCGGAGCTGGTCGCCTACCGGCTGGGTGCGGGGGAGGGGCGGTGAGGGCCGCCGCGCTCGCGACGGAGTCGCCCGTCCTGGTCGCCGCCGGGCTGCAGTTCCCCACCAGCCTGGCCGCCGACGACCGGGGCCGCCTCTACGTGGCGGAGTCCGGCCTGCCCTTCGGCGGGGCCCCGCCGGGCGGCCGGATCTGGCGGCTGGACGACGTCCCCCAGGGCCCGGACGACGGCGGGGACCCGGTCGCGGCCGGATCCCGGACGCTGATCGCCGAGGGCCTGGCCGGGCCGGTCACGGGCCTGTCCTGGCACGACGGCGCGCTCTACGCCGCCGAGGGCGGGTGCGGCCGGATCAGCCGCATCACCCCGGACGGCGTCCGCACCACGGTCATCGACGGCCTGCCGGGACCGGGCAACTACCACACCAACGCCCCGGTCGTCGGCCCGGACGGCAAGCTCTACTTCAGCCAGGGCGCGATGTCCAACCTGGGCGTGATCGGCCTGGACGCCTACGAGCTGGGCTGGCTGCGCCGCCTGCCGCACGCGCACGACGTGCCGGGCCTGGACGTGGTCCTCACCGGCCACGACGTCCGCACCGCGGACCCGCGCCCCGACACGCCGGGGGCGCACGCCCGCACGGGGGCGTTCGTGCCCTTCGGCACCCCCGCCGAGCAGGGCCGGCGCATCCCCGCCGCGCTGCCGTGCACGGCGGCGGTGCTGCGCTGCGACCTCGACGGCGGCGGCCTGGAGCTGGTGGCCTGGGGCCTGCGCAACGCGTTCGGCCTGGGCTTCCTGCCCGACGGCCGGCTGCTGGCGCTCGACCAGGGCGCCGACGACCGGGGCAGCAGGCCCATCGGCAACGCGCCGGACCTGCTGTTCGAGGTCCGGCCGGGACGGTGGTACGGCTGGCCGGACTTCGTCGGCGGCCGTCCGGTGACCGACCCCGGCTTCCGTCCGGAGCGCGGCCCGCACCCGGAGTTCATCCTGGCCAACCACGACGAGCTGCCGCCGCCCGAGCAGGCGCTGGTGGCCTTCGAGCCGCACGTCGCGGCCACCAAGTTCGCCGTGACGCCGTCGGGACGGCTGGTGCTCGCGCTGTTCGGCGACGAGGCGCCGATGTGCCTGCCCGCGGGCGGGCCGCCGATCGGCCGTCACCTCCTGCTGGTGGATCCGGCCGACTGGTCCACCAGCCGCCTCGACGTGGGCATCCCGCTCAGCCGCCCCATCGACGTCCTGCACGCCGGCGACAGCCTCTACGTGCTCGACTTCGGCCATTTCGAGATGTCCGACGAAGGCGTGCGCAGCACGGCCGGCACCGGCCGCGTGTGGCGCTGGACGGGCCTGGACGAGTAATTCCACGCACCTGGAAAAAGGCGCGGGCAAAGGCGCCCCCGGTAATTCGGGGGCGCCTTTTCCGTCAGTTCGCCCGGTCAGCCGAACAACGCGCAGAGCGGGTCGATCGACTCGGCCCCGTAGGCGACCGAGCCGACCGGCACCTTCCCGTCGGCGGCCTCGGCGACTTTCGCCGTCCAGGTGGCGCCGAACGCCCCGCACAGCTCGATGAGCTGCACCCCGTCGGCCACAAGTTGCGGCACGAGCGCCACGGCCTGCTCCGGCTTCTCGACCGCCACCAGGGAGGTCTTGCGCCCGCCGGTCTCCACCAGGCGCGTGTCCCGCTCGGGGTCAGCGCCGGGCGCGGTGTAGATGAATGCCCAATGTGTGAGTGCCACGATCCGCCTCGATTCGTTTTCTCGGAGAAATTCATAAATATCGGATTGCCGCCGTTCCTGGCGTATCATCTGAATATGAAACTGACCAGGATGGACATCGATCCGCGTTCTTACAGCAATTGCGTTTCCGTCACCGAATTCAACCGGCTGCTTTTCGTCACCGCGCAGGTCCCGCTCGACGACGACGGAAAGGTCCCGGAGGGGTTCGACGCCCAGTGCCGGCTGGCCTGGCGCAACCTCCTCGCCGTTCTCGAATCGGCCGGGATGGGCGCCGAGAACCTCGTCAAGATCAGCGTCTTCCTGGCCGACCGCGGCGACAGGGAGGCCAACGCGCGCATCCGCCACGAGGTCCTCGGCGAGCACGCGCCGGCCCAGTGCATCGTCGTCGCCGGCATCTACGACGAGGAGTGGCTGGTCGCGATCGACGCCGTGGCGGCCGGCTGAGGGGCGTAACCGGGGATCCGCAAGGGGAGATCGACGCCGTCCAGGGCCCGCACGCACAGGCACGTACGCTCGCGCGGCAGGCCCGAGACGGTCGAGAGCACCAGGGTGCGCAGGCGGGCGAGGTTGTGGTGGAAGATCTCGAACACCTCGTCCTGCCGCACCCCCGAGCCGACGCCGAGCCCCGCGTCCAGGTCCGTGACCATCGCGATCGGCACGTAACACATCGCCAGCTCGCGGGCCAGCACCGCCTCCGGGTGCCCGGTCATGTTGACCAGCGACCAGCCCTGGGCGGCGTACCACTGCGACTCGGCCCGGCTGGAGAAGCGCGGCCCCTCGATCACCACCATGGTGCCGCCGTCCACGCAGTCCTCGCCCGTCTCCATGGCCACGTCGAGCACGGTCTCCCGGCCCTCGGGGCAGTACGGGTCGGCGAACGGCACATGCACGGCCGAGACGTCGTAGAACGTCTGCGTCCGCCCGGACGTCCGGTCCACGAGCTGGTCGGGCACCACCACCGCGCCCGGCCCGAGCTCGGGCCGCAGCGACCCGACCGCGCACGGGGCGAGGATCTGCCGCACCCCGACCGAACGCAGCGCCCACAGGTTCGCCCGGTAGTTGATCCGGTGCGGCGGATGGCGGTGGTCGCGGCCGTGCCGGGGCAGGAAGGCCACCCGCCGGCCGGAGATCTCGGCGATCGCCAGCGGGTCGGACGGCTCGCCGTACGGAGTGGAGACCGCGATCTCCCTGGTGTTCTCGACGAGCGAGTAGAACCCGCTCCCGCCGATGATCCCGATCTCCGCGCTGTAAGCGTTCACGATCATCCTTTCGTGGTCGCGAGAATGTCCGCGGCGAACGCCCCGATCCGGTCCGCGGCCTGTGCCAGGACGTCGTCCTGCTTGCAGAAGGCCAGGCGGACCAGCGAGCGGCCGGCGTGCTTGCGGTCGTAGAAGGCGGTGCTCGGGATGGCCACCACCCCGGCCCGCGTCGCCAGGTCCCCGCACAGCAACTCGCCGTCGGGATACCCGAGCGACCGGGAGTCCACCTGGAGGAAGTACGTGCCCTCGCAGGCGTACGCGCGTACGCCCGCCGCCGCCAGCCGGCCCGCCAGCAGGTCCCGGCGGCGTGCCAGGCTCGACCGCAGCCCGTCCAGCCACTGCCGCCGGCCGAGCAGCCCCGCGGCCACGGCCGCCTGGAACGGCGTGCCGACGGCGAACGTGAGGAACTGCTTGGCCGTGCGCACCGCCGTGACCAGCCGCTCCGGCCCGCACGCCCAGCCGACCTTCCAGCCGGTGACGTTGAAGCTCTTGCCGGCCGACGAGACCACCAGCGTGCGCTCGCGCATGCCGGGCAAGGCGGCCAGGCTGAGGTGCCGCAGGCCGTCGTAGGTGAGGTACTCGTACACCTCGTCGGCGACCACGAGCAGGTCGTGCTCCACGCACAGCTCCGCGACCAGGCGCAGTTCCTCCGCGGTGAACACCTTGCCCGTCGGGTTGTGCGGGCTGTTGAACAGCAGCAGGCGGGTCCGCGGCGAGATCGCCGCGCGCAGCTCGGCGGGGTCGAAGGCGAACCGGTCGCCGTCCGGGCGCAGCAGCACCGGGACGCGCACGCCGCCGGCCATGGCCACGCCCGCCGCGTACGAGTCGTAGTACGGCTCGAACAGCACGACCTCGTCGCCCGGCTCGCACAGCGCGAGCAGCGCCGCCGCGAGCGCCTCGGTCGCCCCGGCCGTCACCACGATCTCGGAGTCGGGGTCGTACGGCGTGCCCCGGTCCTCCGCGCGTTGCCCGGCGATCGCGGCCCGCAGTTCGGGCAGGCCGGGGCAGGGCGGGTACTGGTTCACGCCGGAGGCGATCGCCTCGCGGGCGGCCTCCAGCATGAACCACGGACCGTCCTCGGAAGGGAAGCCCTGGCCCAGGTTGAGCGCCCCGGTCCGCTCCGCCAGCCGGGTCATCTCCGCGAAGATCGTGGAGCCGAAGCCGCGCAGACGGGCCGCCATGACGTCAGCGGGCACGTTGGAGGGCATCGCACACCTCCATCCGCGCGCGCGGCCGGTCCCCGTCCAGGTCGAGCCGGTCGAAGGCGGGAACGGTCAGATGGCCGGTGGTGCCGGGCGAGCCGTCCTGCGGGCGGCTGACGCCCACCGTGCGCAGCCCGGCGGCGCGGGCCGCGTCCAGCTCGCCGAGGGTGTCGGACAGGAAGACCAGCTCCCCGGGCGGCACGCCGAGCGCGCCGGCGATGCGCCGGTAGGAGCAGGGCTCGCGCTTGGGGCCGGCGGAGGGGATGTCGAAGTGGCCCGACAGGTACGCCGACAGGTCGCCGTGCCGGGTGTTGGCGAACCAGACCCGCTGCGCCACGACCGAGCCGGAGGAGTACACGTACACCCGCAGCCCCGCCCCGGTCCACGCCCGCAGCGCCGGCGGCACGTCGTCGTACACGTGCGCGCTCAGCTCGCCCGCCTCGAACCCGGCCGCCCAGATCAGCCCCTGCAACTCCTTGAGCGGCGCCGCCTTCACGTCACGGTCGATCCAGTCACGCAGCACGGCGACCGCCTCGGACGCGGGCCGCCCCGACAGCTCGCTCACCCGGCCGACGATCTCGGCCACGCCGGGCCTGGCCGAGCCCGCCCAGTCCGCCAGACGCTCGCGCGCGTACGGGAACAGGACGTCGCGCACCGCGCTCAGCGAGCTGGTGGTGCCCTCGACGTCCACGAGCACGGCGCGGATCACGAGACCGGGGCCAGCAGCTCGTCGAGCGACGGGATGGCCGAGGCGATCGGGTCGCCGGTGAAGTCGCCCACCCAGCCGTCCTCCTCCTGGAAGAACCGGATCGCGCAGAACTCCGGCCGCTCGCCCATGTCGAACCAGTGCCGGGTGCCGGTCGGCACCGACAGCAGGTCGCCCGCCTCGCACACCACCGCGTACACGCGGTCGCGCAGGTGCAGGTAGAAGCAGCCCCGGCCCTCGACGAAGAAGCGCACCTCGTCCTCGTCGTGCCGGTGCTCGTTGAGGAACTTCTCCCTGGCGGCCCGCGCCGCCTGCGGCCAGGCGGGGTCGGCGTCGTCGGGCCGCATCCGCACGACGTCGATGAGGGTGAAGCCGCCGCTCTCGCGGATCCGCTCCACCTCCTCGCGGTAGGCGGCCAGCACCTCGTCGGAGCCCGCGCCCGGCGCCAGCTCGCGCCCGGCCGTCCAGCGTTCGAACCGCACGCCGTGCGGCGCCAGCTCCTCCCCGATGCGGGCGGCGTCGCCGGTGCGCAGCACCGTCGCCCCCGACTCCGACATGATCTGCAGGACGGTCATCTGGGCTCCTCGGAAGATCGGGGGGTGATCAGGTGGAGCCGGCAGAGCGCCTCCAGGCACTCCAGCCGGTTACGGGCGGCCTCCAGCGTGGGGCCCCAGGCCGTCGCACCGTGGTGCTCGATGAGGAAGACCGGCGGCGTGCCCGGCCCGGGGGCCGCGTAGCGCTCGGCCACCTCGTGGGCGATCCGCGGCACGTCCGCCCAGTTCGCGAAGACCGGCACCTCGACCTGCGAGGGGTCCGCCAGCCCCAGCCCCTTGATGATCTCGAAGCCGGTGAAGCGCACGCTGTTCCCGCCCGCCCCGGCCGACACCGCGGTGCCGTACGGGCAGTGCGCGTGCACGACCGCCCCGCAGCCGGGGAAGACCCGGTACAGGGCGGCGTGGATGCACGTCTCCGCCGAGGGCCGGCGGCCGTCCGGCGTGAGCGGGCTGCCGGTCTCCGCCTCCACGAGCACCATGTCGTCCGGGGTCAGCTCGCCCTTGCTCAGCCCGCTGGCGGTGATCAGCGCCCGCCCGTCGTCCAGCCGGACCGACAGGTTGCCCGCCGTGCCCTCCATCCAGCCTCGCGCGTACAGGGCCTTGGCCATGGCGGCCAGCGACTCCTCCGCCCGCGGCGCGGTGGCCACGCGGTTCATGACGTCTCCATGACAGTGCTCTCCAGAACGGTGCTCTCCATGACGGTGTCCTCCAGGACGATGGCCGTGATCAGCTCGCGCGGCGTCACGTCGAAGGCCGGGTTGTACGCCCGGGTCCCGGCGGGGGCGACGTCCAGGCCCGCGTACCCGGTGACCTCCTCCGCGGCGCGCTCCTCGATCACGATGTCGCGGCCGTCGGCGATGGCCGGGTCGAGCGTCGACTCCGTCGCCACCACCACGAACGGGATCCCGTGCCGGGCGGCGGCCAGCGCCAGCGAGTAGGTGCCGATCTTGTTGGCCACGTCGCCGCCGGCGGTGATCCGGTCCGCGCCCACCAGCACGCAGTCCACCAGGCCCGCCGCGATCGCCGCCGGCCCCGCCGAGTCGACGCACAGCCGGTGCGGGATGCCCGCCTCGGCCAGCTCCCACACGGTCAGGCGGGCGCCCTGCAACAGCGGCCGGGTCTCGCCCGCCAGCACCTCGCCGAGCTGCCCCATCGCCGCCAGCTCCCTGATCGCGCCCAGCGCCGTGCCCCAGGCCACCGTGGCCAGCCGTCCGGTGTTGCAGTGCGTCAGCACCCGCAGCGGCCGGCGCGGGCAGGCGGCCAGCACCCACGCGGCGGCGCGCCGTGCGGCGGCCCTCGTGGTCGCCTCGTCCTCCGTCAGCAGCGCCAGGGCCTCGTCGAGCACCGCGTCCGCGCCCTCGGGCAGCCGCCGCAGCGCCCGGTCCACGCCCCAGCGCAGGTTGACCGCGGTCGGCCGGGCCGCGGCCAGCCGCTCGGCGTCCGCGCGCACCGCCGCCTCGTCGCCGTGGGCCAGGGCGGCCAGCACCACGCCGAACGCGCCGGCGGCGCCGATGGCGGGCGCCCCCCTGACGGCCAGCGTCGTGATCGCCACGATGATCTCGTCCACCGTCGTCAGGCGCATGAGCCGGTACTCGCCCGGCAGCGCGCGCTGGTCCACCGCCACCACCGCGCCGTCGCGCCAGTCGATGGACCGCGCGGCCGTGCTCACTCCCATGGCAGGACCTTGCCGATGTCGGTGCGGTACCTGATCCCGGTGAAGGAGATCTTCGAGATCCCCTCGTAGGCGTGGTCGATCGCCTGCTCCAGCGTGTCCCCGCGGCCGACCACGTGCACGACCTTGCCGCCGTCGGAGACGAGCTCGTCCTCCTCGGTCAGCCGGACCGAGCCGTAGAACACCTGGCACCGGTCGGGGTCCACGTCCCGCACGCCGGTCACCGGGTGGCCGCGGCCGACCTCCCCGTACGGCCAGCCGGGGTGCACGCCGTCGGGCCCCTGGGTCGCCGACACGTCCACGAAGTGCTCCGCGCTCAGCTCCAGCGGCGGCAGCTCGTCCAGCCGCCGCTCCAGGACGGCCCGGCACACCTCGGTGAAGTTCGAGGTGATGCGCGGGAAGACGACCTCCGCCTCGGGATCGCCCATCCGGGCGTTGATCTCGATCAGGTAGAGCCGGTCGCCGACCAGCATGCAGTCGGCGTAGAGCACGCCGGTGTAGTCGATGCCCTCCGCCGTGGCCGCGGCCAGCAGCGGGCGCAACATCTGCTCCTCGAACCGCCCGACGACCTCCGCCGTCTCGCCCGGATGCGGGCAGAACGCGCCCATCCCGCCGCACATCGGCCCCGCGTTGCCGTCCTCCGAACGGGGGTAGTCCACGGCCATCGGCAACATCACGTACTGCTCGCCGGACACCAGGACGAAGAAGAGCTGCTCCTCGCCGACGAGTTTCTCCTCGACCACCACGCGGGCGCCGCCGGGGCCGAAGTCCCTGGTGACCATCAGCCGCTCGACCGCCTCCACGGCCTCGTCCACGTCGTCGCAGACGAACACGCCGTTGCCCTGGCAGGAGTAGTCGCACTTGACCACCAGTGGCGCGCCGGTCGCGCGGATGTGCTCGACGGCCGCGCCCGGCTCGTCGAACCACCGGTAGGCGGCGGTGGCGATGCCGTGCCTGGAGCACAGGTCCTTGGTGAACACCTTGCTCGACTCCAGGCGGGCCGCCGACCGGTCCGGTCCGATCGTGGGCAGCCCCGCCGCGCGGAAGGCGTCCACGTACCCGTTGGCCAGCGGTCTGGGGTGGGCGACCAGCACCAGGTCCACGCCCGCGTCGAGGGCGTAGCGCACCATGGGGGCCGGGTCGGGGTCGTACAGGTCGAGCCACGGCACCGAGACGATGCGGTCGTGCTCGATCGCCGCGCAGCCCGGCGCGTAGTGCACGGTGATGTCCGGGTCGGTCCGGACGAACAGGTCGGCGAAGGCGTGGCCGCGGCCCGCGTAGTCCACGATCAGCACACTGCGCATGAGCGCTCTCCTCTCATCCCGCGCCGACTTCGGCCCGGACCGGCGGCTCGGCCGCCGCGGATCTGTCGTGCCGGGCCCTGACGACCACCCCGAGGACGACCAGGGCCGTGATGCCGACCAGGCCCCCGAGCGTGAGCGCCGACGGGGTCAGCCGGCTGTCGAACAGTTGCAGCAGGAACGCGAAGATCGGCGACAGGGTGCCGATCAGCGCGGCGGTGATCGGCTCGACGTGCTTGATGCCGACCTGGCTCAGGTAGTTGGGCAGCGCGATGCCGATGAACGCGATCACCGCGGCCGGCAGGAACGCCTCCCCGATCCGGACGTCGCCGCCGGCCAGCACGAACACCCATGACGCGCCGATGGCCAGGAAGTACCGGATCGCCAGCGACGAGGACGGCGTCAGCCCGGCGTCGCTGAGCCGCTTGGAGTAGATGACGTTGGCCGTGCAGCTCAGGCCGCACACGATCGTCAGCACCAGACCCACGACGGCCTCCGAGGAGTCGAGCCGGCCCAGCCCGCTCATGCCCGTCGCCGACCCCCACATCAGCAGGCCGATCAGCGCGAGCACCCCCACGGACACCACGACCTCGCCCCGCAGCAGCGGATGCCCCTTGCGCATCAGCGGCGAGGCCAGCGCCACCAGCGCCGGGCCGATCGCGAGCGCGACGACGTTGACGATCGCCGGCTCCAGGTACTTCAGCGCGTACAGCAGGGACAGCCAGGTCACCGCGGTCACGATGTTGATCGCCACGACGTCGTGGCGATCAACATCGTGACCGCGGTGACCTGGCTGTCCCTGCTCGGCCAGCGGCTCGACCTGGGTGCCGCGGTCGCCCGCGTACAACCGGAGGAAGGGCGGCTCGCCCTCGGCGAAGGCGTCGGCGGCCGACAGCCGCGGCACGGAGAAGCCGAAGCTGGCGCCCTTGGTGAGCTGCGCGCCCAGGGCCCCGGCCCGGCCGATCGTCGCGTCGATCACCTCGTCCAGCCCGCTCCTGGTGTTGCGGTCGGGGTCGTGGAAGAGGAAGGTGACGCAGCCGCCCGCGTACCCGAGCGTGCGCGCGACCTCCGCGTCCGGATGCCCGTCCAGCGTGGGGTGGAAGACCTGCCCGGCCGCGCGCACCCGCGGGTCCGCGCCCAGCAGGGCGGCGATCCGGCGGGCGTTGTCGCCGATGCGGCCCATCCGCCTGCGGTAGCTCTCCGGACGGTAGCGCGGGAACATGTCGGCGGCGTGCCGGTACAGGATCGAGCCGGAGTTGCGGCGCAGCCGCTCGAAACGCTCCCGCAGGTACGCCGGGTAGGCCACGAGCCCGGCCATGTTGGAGTCCAGCCCGAGCTGAAGGTACTTGGAGCAGCTCTCGTAGTAGACGATCTCCAGGTTGCCGCCGCCGGCGAGCAGGTCGGGCGGCAGCACCCCGGACATCATGGTGCCGTCCACGACCAGGGTGAGCGGCCAGGTGAGCGTCTCGCGCAGCCGCTCGGTCAGCGCCCGCAGATCCACCATGCGCTGCTGGGCCGTGTTGGTCAGCGGGTCGGCGAACAGGCACCGCGGCCGGTGCCGCAGCACGTCCTCGACCAGGTCCTCCACCTCGTAGCGCGCGGCCCAGACGACCTCGTACGGCGGCAGGCAGGAGAGCTGCTCGGCCGCCTCGAAGTAGATGTACGGCGCGATGAGCACCTTGTCGCCCGGCCGCAGCCGGTCCCTGACCAGGAACGACTCCACCAGGGAGTAGGCGGCGACGCCGGAGGAGGTGACACTGAGCCCGTGCTCCTCCGGCCACAGGCCGAGCGTGCTGAGCAACTGCTCCTCGACCTGCTCGACCGAGCGGTGCTCGTAGCGCTCGTAGTTGACCCTGGGGGAGTCCTGGGCGGCCAGGTCGAAGAACTGGATCGTGCCGGCCTGCCCGTAGGAGGCCGAGCACCACTCCATCGCGTCCCGGACGTAGGCGAGCGTGGCCAGGCCCCAGCGCAGCCCGGCCTCGCCGCCGGACAGCGCCCGGCCGTCCGGCTCCGGCCCCGCGACGAGCGCGCCGCGCCGCTCCGCGAGCAACTGCCTGGCCTGGTGCACGGTCTGCGTCAGGTGGAAGACGCCGGCGTCGTCGGCCGGCAGGCCCCGCTCCGCGCAGTACGCGGCGTGGTCGGCCAGGTCGAGCTGGGCCCGCTGCAACCCCTGGACGCAGCCGTCGAGCTGCTCGATCAGGTCCACGACCTGGTCGAGCGTGCCGTCGCGGCCCGGGGAGAGCAGCCGCGAAGAGCTGATCATGTCACGCCTCCCGGGAGTCGCCGGCCTCGACGACGAGCGAGCCGCCGGTCGTGGCGTGCTCGCCCGCGAACAGGCGCGGGTGCGCGGCCCGGATGCCCGGCACGACCAGCTCGTACGGGAAGTCCGCGAACTCCCCGTGCTCGCCCAGGAACTCCATGTACCGGCGGCCCTGCAGGTCGTAGGGGTGGGAGACGCTGTCCTCGACGCCGTCGAACTCCAGCGGCGCGATCCCGTACAGGCGGCAGAGCATCTTGTTGAACACCGGGGTGTTGCGCACCCACCGGCCGTCCAGGCACACCGAGTTGAGCGCGTGGAAGCGGAAGACGTCCCCGCCGACCAGCTCGCGCAGCCGCGGCGAGGCCAGGTGGTTGCGCACGTCGGTGAGCACGATGCGGCTGGGCACGCCCGCGGCCCGGCACACCGCCGCGTACACGATCGACTTGTGCACGCAGAAGCCCTGCCCGCGCGCGATGACGGCGCTGGCGCGCAGCCCGGCCCGGCTCAGGTCGGCGCTGTAGACCTCGTAGTTGAGCTTGTCGCGCACGGCGTAGTAGAGCGTGACCGCGTTCTCCTTCGGCGTGCCCCAGCGCCCGGCGAGCTCGCGCGCGACGAACTCCGTCACGACGGGATGGTCATGGTCGAGGAACTCGGTCACCGCGAGGAACTCCCCGGGGATCGTTTCTACGGTCATCTCTTCGCCCTTAAGGTCGCTGGATTCCGAGCATGCGGGCGATCTTGTCCCGCTGGACTTCCGAGGTGCCGGAGTAGATCGTCCCTCCGGTCGCGTCGCGCAGGTCCTTCTCGATGCCGTACTCGGTGAGGTAGCCGCGCGCGCCGAACACCTGCACCGCGTCGGCCGCCGACTTCAGGTTCGCCTCGCTGGCCAGCAGCTTGGAGATCGCGATGTCCACCATCACGTCCTCGCCCGCCGCGAACCTCTCGGCGGTGTCGTAGAGCCACCGGGCGGCGGTCTCCACCCCGATCCGCATGTCGACGATCTTGTCCGCGATGAGCTGGCAGGAGCCGATCGAGGCGCCGAACTGCAGCCGCGACCTGGCGAACTCCACGCACCTCTCCAGCCGGTGCCGCGCGGCGCCGATGCTGATGATGAAGGAGCAGAGGATCTCCCACTTCATCACGTGGTCGAGGATGAAGTAGCCGCGCCCCGGGCGGCCGACCACGTTCGCGGCCGGCACCGCGCAGTCGGTGAAGGTCAGGTTGCAGAACGGCGAGGTGCGCAGGCCCATCTTGTCGATCGGCGGGCCGATCTCGAAGCCCGGGGTGTCCCGCTCGACCACGAACGCCGTCATGCCGAACATGCCCTGGTCGACGTCCGTCTTGGCGTACACCAGGAACAGGTCGGCGACCGGGCCGCTGCTGACGAAACACTTCTCGCCGTTGAGCAGGTAGACCTCGCCCTCCCGGGTCGCCGTCGTCCGCATGCTCGTCGCGTCGGAGCCGCCGTGCCGCTCGGTGATCGCGTGCGCGCCGATCGCGGTGCCGTCGCAGATCGACGGCAGGTAGCGCGCCTTGAGCTCGTCCGAGCCGAACGCCTGGACGGGGACGCCCGTGCTCACCACATGGGTCGAGACGGCGAAGTTCAGCCCGCTGTCGCGGCAGCCGTACCCGAGACCCTCCAGCACGTGCATCGTGCTGAGCAGGTCCTCGCCCCGTCCGCCCCACTTCTCGTCGAACGGCAGGCGGAGCAGGCCCTGCTCGGCGAGCAGCTTCCACTGGGCATGCGGGAACTCCCCGCCCTGGTCCCGCTGGAGGTGCCCTTCGCCGCAGGCCGAGAACACCTCGGCGAAGGACTCCCGCAGCCGCCGCTGCCCGTCGCTCCACTCCCGCATACCCTGGCTCCTGTCAGTACTGGGAGAACTCGAGGCCGCTGAAGTCGTGCCGCTCCTGCCCGGTCAGCGCCGGGGCGAAGACGCAGATGAGACGCAGGTTCTCCATCGGAGAGGCGACGAGGTAGTGGGCGTCGTGCTGGTCGAGCGCGTACAGGGTGCCCGGCTCGATCGGGTGCTCGCCGCCGTCGGAGTCCACGACCATCCCCGTGCCGGAGACGCAGTAGCACGCCTCCAGGTGGTTGCGGTACTGCAGCGGCGACCTCGTGCCCGCCCACACGGTGGTGTCGGTCAGCGTGTAACCCATGCCGTCGTCGGCCACGAGCAGACGGCGGCTGATGCCGTTGCCCCACTCGATCCCCGGCACGTCGTCAACCTGTCGAACGATCATGGTCTTTCCCCCGTCAGTTCTCGGAGAGCGCGGGCACGCGCTCACGTGCGGTACGGCTGACAAATCGGCGAATGGCGGCGACGGACAGGAAGTCGTTCATCGAGATGTCCACGTCGTCGATGGGAATGTCGTAGCGGTCGGCCAGCCAATTGATGATCGGAAGCAGGCTGAGGCTGTTCACCACCCCGTTGTCGACGAGGTCGTAGTCGTCGTCCAGCTCTTCCGGCGCGATGTCGGGCAGGAATTCCCGCACGATGTACTGTTTGATGGCCAGCGAAGGGTCCATGCTCAACTCCTGTTCCGCAGGTTCCGCAGGATCGTCTGCCGGTCCGGCTTTCCGGTCGGCGTCACGGGCAAGGGGTCGTCCACGACCTGGATCGTGGTGGGGATGGCGGCCCTGGGCAGCCTGGCCCGGCAGTAGTCGCGCAGCGCCAGGCTGTTCAGCGCGCCGGGCGCGGTCCTGCGCACGACCGCGTGGATGCGCACTCCGGCCAGGTCGTCGGGGACGCCGACCACGGCGGCGTCCACAGCCGCCTCGTGGGCCAGCAGCAGGTGCTCGACCTCCGCCAGGTTCACCCTGGTGCCGCGCACCTTGACCTGGAAGTCGTTCCTGCCGACCAGGGTGAACACGCCGTCTTCGGCGCGGTGCACCACGTCTCCGGAGCGGAAGCGCCCGCCGCCGAAGCCGCCCTCGCGCCCCAGGTATCCGGCCGCCTGGAACGGCGTGCGCACCAGCAGCTCGCCGGTCGCCGGGCCGTCGAGCACCGTGCCGTCCTCGTCCACGACCAGCGCTTCCACGCCGGGCAGCGGGCGGCCGATCGGCAGGCTGCGCTCACCGCCGGTGACCTCGTACAGGAAGCTGTCGTTGGTCTCGGTGCAGCCGTAGACGTTGTAGAGCCGGGCGGCCGGGAACAGCGCGGGCAGCTCGTCCAGCAGCCGGGCCGAGACCTTGTCGCCGGTCATGAGCACGTGCCGGACGCCGCGCAGCGGCCGGTCCCGGCAGGCGTCGGCCAGCAGGCGGTACATCATCGGCACCGACTGGACCACCGCCACGTTCTCCGCCTCGATGAGCCCGGCCAGGTAACGGCCGTCGGACGCCCTGGCCGCGTCCACCGCGACGACGGTGCCGCCCGCCTTGAGGGTGGCCCAGACGTCCAGCAGGCACAGGTCGAAGCTGAGCGGCGCGTAGTTCAGCACCGCCGTGCCGGGCCCGAGTCCGAACCGGTCGATGGCCCAGTCGGTGAACCGGTCCACGGCTGCGGCCGGCAGCGGCACGATCTTCGGCACGCCGGTCGAGCCCGAGGTGGTGAGCATGAAGGAGACGTCCTCGTGCCCGCGTTCGCCGGGGCCGGCGTCCCCGTGCGGGCCGAGTTCGCGGAGTTCGTCGTCGTCGAGGAGCGCGGCGCAGCCGGCGCGGGCCAGCAGCTCCTCCAGCGCGTGCTCGCCGAGTTCGGCCGAGGGCAGCAGGAACGGCCGCCCGGCCAGCAGGCAGGCCATGATCGAGGCGACCGTGCGCGGCGACTTCACCGCCCGCACCGCCACGGCCCGGCCCGCCGGCAGGCCCAGCGCCGCCAGCCGCCCGGCCCCGGCCACCGCCATGGCGTGCAGCCCGGCGTAGGTGACGCGCTCGTCCCCCATGACGAGCGCCACGGAATCGGGCCGGACGCGGGCACGCTCCACCAGACAGGCCAGCAAAGAACGAGAGCGCCCCACCGTCAATCTCCAATCCGGCCCGATATCAAGAAATTCGGGCACAGCAGAAATGGTGGACCGCCGGCCTGCGCGGGACATCTCCGAGAATGCCCGATGGCCCAGGCCGGAAAGGCGGAGAAAAACACGCTGAAAGAAGTCCGGCGCGGCGTCCCGTGCCACTGTGAGCCACGAGCCCCGGCCGCCCGGCGAAGGGCGACCGGCGAAAACCGGCGCTTCTCGACGGGAGTGAGATGCTTGACTGCGAGCGGCCACCGGCCGCGGTCCTGCGTGAACTGATCAACGGTTATCAGGTCTCCCAGGCCATCCACGCCGCCGCGGCGCTGGGCCTCGCGGACCTGCTCGGCGACCTGCCCCGCGGCAACGACGACCTGGCCGCCGAGACCCGGACGCACCCCGCCTCGCTCTACCGGCTGCTGCGCGCGCTGGCCGCCGCAGGCGTCTTCCGCGAGCACGACGGCCGCCGCTTCACGCTGACCCCGCTGGGGGAGTGCCTGCGCTCCGACGCGAAGGAGCCGATGGGCGGCTGGGCCCGCTACATCGGCCGGCCAGCCCACTGGCGGGCGTGGGGCGGCCTGCTGGACGGCGTCCGCACCGGCGAGAACGCCTTCCACCTCGTGCACGGCGTCAAGGTCTGGCAGGCCAGGGCCGCCGACCCGGACGAGCAGGCGATCTTCGACCAGGCCATGATGAACCTCTCCCGAGGACTGGTGGCGGACCTGCTGGAAAGCTGCGACTTCAGCCGGTTCGGCACGCTCGTGGACGTCGGCGGCGGCCAGGGCACGACACTGGCCGCCGTGCTCGCCGCCCACCCGCGGCTGCGCGGCGTGCTGTTCGACCGGCCGCAGACCGTCGAGGCCGCCCGCCGGGAACTGGACGCGGCGGGCGTCGCCGGCCGGTGCCGCGTCGTCGGGGGCGACTTCTTCTCCTCCGTGCCGCCGGGCGGGGACGCGTACCTGCTCAAGGGCGTCCTGCAGGACTGGGACGACGAGCAGTCCGTGCGGATCCTGAGCCAGTGCCGCCGGGCGATGTCCGCCGACGCGAACCTGATCGTCGTCGACCGCGAGATCGGCCCGCCCAACGCGTGCCTGAACGGCAAGCTGTCCGACCTGAACATGCTGGTCAGCCCCGGCGGGCAGAACCGCACCCGCGAGGAGTACCAGGCGCTGCTGAGCGCCGCCGGCTTCCGCGTGCTCGGCGTCCGCCCGATGCCCGACGACCGCTGCGCCATCACCGCACTCCCGCAGGAGAAGGAGGAGCGCTCATGACGACGCGCGTCCTGTACCTCGGATGGTGGAGCGACGCGGCCGACGTGCTGGCGCGGCACGGGTGCGAGGCCGCCTTCGTCGTGCCCGCGGCGGAGCGGGAGGCGCCCGCCCGGCACGGGTTCACCGGCCCGGTGGTCGTCGTCCCCGAGGTGACCCGCCTGGACGACGTGGTCGCCGGGCTCATACGCGACGGCGTGGACCCGCGCGGCTTCGACGTGATCTGCTCCGAGCACGAGGAGTGCATCGTCCCGGCGGCCGTCCTCGCCGCCGCGTACGGCCGGGCCGGGCTGACGATGGACACCGCCGTCGCGCTGCGCGACAAGATGGTCCAGAAACGGCTGGTCAGGAACGCGGGCCTGCCCGTCGCCGGCTGCCGTACCGTGCACGCGCTCGACGAGCCCGGCGTCGTCCCGCCGTTCGTGGTCAAGCCGCTCTCGGGCGTCTCCACGCAGCACACGTACGTGGTGCGCGGGCAGGAGGCGCTGGAGCGGGTCACCGCCGTGCTGGCCGCGTCGGGCCGTCAGGGGCCGTGGCTGGTCGAGGAGTACATGACGGGCGGCGAGATGCACGCCGACGGCGTGGTCAGGGACGGCCGGCTGCTGTTCCTCGGCCTGTCCCGCTACCTGCAGAACCTCATCGAGATCCAGGACGGCGGCCTGGTCGGCTCGGTCACCGTCGATCCCGGCGCCCACCCCGGCCTGTACCGCCAGGTCCGCGAGCTGGCCTCGGCCGCGCTCAAGGCGCTCGGGCACACCGACGGCGTCTTCCACATGGAGCTGTTCGACCAGGGCGACCGGCTGGCCTTCAGCGAGTGCGCGGGCCGCATCGGCGGCGGCATGGTGCTGGAGACCACGGCCGCCAAGTTCGGCGTCGACCTGTACGACGAGTGGGCCAGGGCCGTGCTCGGCCGCCCGTCGGCCATCGGCCGGGACCGCCGGTACGACACCCGGGCGCACGGCTGGGTGCACCTGATCGCCCGCCCGGGACGGGTGCGCGCCATGCCCGCCGCCGACGACGTGCGCGACCGGCCCTGCGTCACCGACGTGCAGATGCGGGTGGGGCCGGGCGACACCGTCCAGGACTCGGCGACGGCGTCGAACGCCCGGGCCGCCACCGTCTCCGTGGCCGGGGAGACCGAGGACGGGCTGGCCGGCGAGATGCGGGCACTGGCCCGGTGGTTCCGCGACCGCGTCCACGTCGAGGCCCCCGCCTGACGCCGCCCCTTCATGACGCGCGGGCCGCGATGCCGGACAGCACGGTGGCGAGCGGCCCGGGCGCCGTCCACATCGGCCAGCAGCCCGTGTCCAGCGTGTGGAAGTCCCAGGTGGGCTCCGCGCGCAGGGCGGTGACGTCGGCGGCGAGATGGCCGTGGAAGTGCTCTTTTGTGCACACGATGTAGCTGCCCCGCTGGCGCGCGAGCGGACGGTTCAGCGCGGCGGGCTCGGCGACGGTCCGGCCCGGGTGCCCGACGAGCCGTCCGGCCAGCGTGCGGGCCTGCGCGGGCGTCAGATCCTGGCCGTCGGACAGCACGTCGCTGTCGGGAGCCGGCCAGCGGCCGCCGTTGCCGGCGATCAGGCTCAGTTCCTGGGCCTTCAGCCGCTCGGGGAAGACGTCCAGCATCGGACGGCCCTGGTGCGGCAGGAACGCCTCGACGAGCACCGTGTGGGCGACGCGGCCCGGCGCCCGGTCGGCCACCTGCCCGGCGACGAGCCCGGAGTAGTTGTGGCCGACGAGCACGACGTCCCGCAACCCCTCGCCCTCCAGCAGGGCCAGGACGTCGTCCACGTGCGTCTGCAGGCCGATGCCCGCCACGTCGTCCTGGCCGGCGGCCAGGCCGCGCAGGGTGACGGCGCGGGCGTCGTACCCGCGCAGCCGCAGCCGCCGGAGCACGGGCTCCCAGATCCACGCGCCCGCCCAGGAGCCCGGCAGCAGGAGGAATGTCTTCTTCATCAGGATCTCTCCCTGGTCACGCGGCGGCCGGCGCGGCGTCGGCGAAGTCCGGCCGCGCGGTGGGGACGTGGAACTCCACGGCCTCGATCGCCCGGCCGCCGGCGATCACCGCGACCGCGGCCGCGTAGCCGGGACCGGGTGACAGCGACCGGAAGCACACGTTCTCGGGCGGGATGTCGAGCGGCCAGTCCAGCAGCGCGGGCGGGTCGCCGGGGCCGCTCACCTCGACCTTCGTCGGCGAGATGCGCAGGCCCAGTCCGGTCGCCTTGAGCGCCGCCTCCTTGCGCACCCAGATCTCGGCGAACACCGCACGCTTCTCCTCCTCACTGAAGGCTCGCAACAGGTCCTGTTCCCGCTCGGTGAGCGCCGAGCGCGCCAGGTCGTCCACCGTCCCGGTGGGCACCGCTTCGACGTCGATTCCGATGGGTCCGTCGGTGGTGAGGGCGACGGTGACGCGGTCGGCGGAGTGGGAGGTGGAGGTGTGGAGTGGGGGTCCG
>NZ_SSXE01000401.1 GCF_021699195.1 Nonomuraea sp. MG754425
GCCCAGGACCGCACCCGCCGCACCGCGTGATCGGAGGTCAGCTTCTTGCTGGTGATCTCCTCATCGACCAGATCCCACCAGACGCGCGATGCCTGTGCGTGTGCGGTGGCGAACACCTGCTCACCACACAGCCGTTGCCCGTTCTGCAAGGCGACGATCGCCTTCGCTGTCGCCGTGTAGAACGTGTGACGCACAGCGATGATCTTCTCGGCGGTCATCTGCTCACACGAGAGCCGCCCCGTCTCACCCCGGGATGTGGCGCTGTCCCGGGTGGGAGGGATGTTGCTCGGTTCGCCGGGCGGGGGCAGGGGGCCGGGCTGGTAGTGGTGATCCATCTTGTGGTGTCCTTTCGTTGAGTGACAGGGACCGGTCGCCCGGCCCGAGCCGAGCAGGTGCAGGCGGGTGAGGCCGATGAGGGACGGCCGGTGCGCGGGCCGGTGGGATGCGCCCCGCGCACGCCGTCACGGGCGATGTTCCGGGGCCGAGGCCCGCTCGGTCGCGGTGGCTGGCGTGGCGGTGTCGGCCGGGCGGGTGTCGTGATCGACCGGGAGGGCCAGCGCCTCGGCGAGCTTCTCGGTCGCGTTGAGAAAGGCCCGTGCGCCTCCTCGGCGGGACTCGGCCATCGCCAGGGCGAACAGGCCTCCGTTGTTCACCGGGCGGGCGTTGATCAGCAGGTCCTGGGCCCGTTGCCGTACGGTCATCAGCGCGGTCGCGCCGTCGACCGTTTCCTCGCGGCCGTGGGTGAGGTCGGTGACCTGCTGCCACCACGACATCCGCTGGTAGGCGTAGGCGATACGGGCCAGGTCCCTGTCGTACAACGTGCCCTCATCGTCGAGGGAGGCGATGCGGTTGAGAGCCTCGCCGAGTTCCCGGCGAGCGACGGTGGCGTAGTGGCTGGCCAGGTCTTCGAGTCGTTCCATGACGATCTCCTTCGTGATAGCGGTGAATGACGTACGCGGGGGGCGAATGCCGGCCGGGTTGGGGGGCCTCGGCCCGGACCCCGCCGCCCGGGGCAACCCCGGGGATCTGGGCGGGCGGCCGGTACGCTCCGGTCCGGCAACGGCCGGGGCGGGGTCCGGTACGGCCCCCGTGCGGGGCGGTACCGGACAGCGGGGTTGTGGGCGTTGTGGGGGCTGGGGGGTTAGGCGGTGGCCAGGAGCCGGAACGCGCGGGCCTTGAGCTTGGCGTTGTCGTGGTCGTCCAGCAGGGCCCGCTCAGCGCGGACGGTCGCCACGTCGCGGCTGCCGAACACCGGGCTCTTGTGATCCAGCCGCTCGGTCACCGCGTTGTACGCGGCCCAGCGCGTGTTCCGGATCGGCTCCTGAGTCGGGGCCTGCGCGAACAGGTACTCCAGATCCCGCATCGTCAGGTCGTGATTGCGCTTGGCCAGCTCTTTCGCGTCGGCCGGAAGGGGGTGGAGCCGGTTAGCGAACTGCCGGAACTCCTTGACATCCATCGGCATGGCGAGAAGCCTCTCGGCCTCGGCCGCGAACGCTTCGCCGTGCCGCCACGTGAGTTTCAGCGCCTCACGCGCCTCGGCGATGCGGCCGGCCACGTTGCCGGTATGCCGAACGGTGAACTTCGAGGCATGGTTGGCGAGCGCGGCCCGTTCGGTGTTCGCACACACCACCCGAACCGGGGTGGCCACGGTGACGAACGACCCCCACCCGTCATGCCGGGAGAACGCCGCCAGGTACAGGTCGAGCTGATCGAACCCGCCGACCATGAGCGGCTCGGGCAGCCGCATCGTGACGAACACCCGGCGTCCGCCGTTCAACGACCCGCCCGTATCGAAGATCGCCCCCGACTCGTCCACCAGGGTCTGGAGAAACCCGGTGACGTCCTCGTTCTGCAGGACCTGATAGTCGCGGCCCACGCGGCCGAGGCGTTCGGGCTGGCCGGTGACCGGGTTGGTGCGCACCACGAGGAAGTCCTCGTCCGTGACGACCGGCAGGCCGGTGACGGG
>NZ_SSXE01000402.1 GCF_021699195.1 Nonomuraea sp. MG754425
CGTCTACCAGGGGTTTCGCCATGTCATCAGGCGAACGTCCACCTCGCGATCATGCTGTGATCATCAACCCACCGCAGGGGGATGAAAACGGCTCAATGACAGGTAAGGAGCTGGCATTCAACTGGATCTCGGCAGGAGGTCTGGAAAGCTTTGCCGCCATGGAAAAGGCGGCGAAGCTGAATCCTGCGGATGCGCGGCTTGGTGAGTGGAGAAAGACGCAGCAAGTTGGTGCTCAACTTGCTGGGGGAAGGTCCAATGCTAAGCCTGCCTCGTCGAAATCTGGAGCTGCCAATAGTTTCTATCGTTATCGGAGCTATAAATACATCGCTCGCCACTGGAAGGAGATCGACAAGGCCGCTCATGACTACGGAATCCAGAGAAATATTCTGGCGGCCCTTCTCATGTATGAAAGCCATTGGCAGCACAAGCAACTTCTCGGCCCCGATTTGGGCGATAAAGCGTCCGTCAAGAAAGAAGGCGAAAATGCCTCCGTCGGACTGGCGCAGCTGGAAATCTATAAAGTTCGAATGATGTTGGCTAAATATAATGGTAAGGAGTATCTCGACAAGAAGAAACGTACAATCGAGGAGTTGGCGGCGTGGATGCGTAAACCCGAAAATGCGATCCGAGCGGCGGCCGCCTGGATGAAGCATCTGAAGGAAAATATCAAAATACATGGCAGGCCCTTGAATGACATGGAGGCCGCAATAGGCTACTGCGGTTGTTCTGGGGTTGTCGTATATGCGAACAGGCCGCCAGGTGAACAAATTCATGCCAGGAAGTTCGAAAGATGGGCAGAGAATGGCTGGGACCCCGACGAGCTCGAGAGAGGCTGGAACGACAAGCATGTAGCAATAAATCGACGTAATGACCTGCATTAGTATGCGCGCGATGCCGAAGAGATGTGGAGGTGCGGACAGGTAGAATGTTGGTGATGCTGGCAGCACTTGGAAGGTGCGGTGGCCGAAACCCTCGATGGGAAGGCGGGATCCTGTTTGCCATGCGACTTCGCTGGGTGGTAACCCTTGTCCTCGTCCTAGTTGTTGGATGTGATTCTTCCGCGCGATATGAGGTCAACGCCACTGTGCTCGAAGAAGCACGAAAGATCGGTACGGTCATCTGGGAAGAGAAGTATGAAGATGATACGGCCGAGGGTGAAGTGATCCATCTGTTGGTAGTCGACGCCAAGGGCGACAGCGAGAAGCTCTCCTTTGAGAAGGCTGTTGCTTTTCTTCAAAGCCATGGCTGGACTATCGCTGTTGATGATCGGCCGAGGGATGTGTCAATGGATTCAGGTAAGTGGACAGGTGCGCATTTGACTGTATCTACATTCAGCTCCTCTGAGATGAAAAATTATGCTGACGTTTTAGAGGCGACAAGAAAAGCGGGTGTTGAATTTCAAGGGCTTGTAGGAATATCGGCATTCCAAGGGCCGTGACGTGTCATGGCGGGTAGCCGCCAGTAGATGGACCGCGGTGCCGTTGGCGGTGCGGCTGCCGCACAGGGTCTTACCGTCCACGGCCAGGATGGTGAGCGGAGTCCGGGCTGAGGACGAGCTGGTGGTGGGTGATGCGTCGGCGGCGAGTATGGCCAGGTAGGCGTAGGTGGCGGTGTCGAAGGCGTCGCCGTCCAGGCGGGCGAGCAGGCGCCCCAAGGTGCTGGCAGCCAGCCGCACGGTGCCGGGCAGACCGACTCGTTGGCGTAGCTGTGGGTCATACCCGGCGATGAACCGGGGGATCTTTACGAGGGAGGTCGCTCCGCTGAGGACGGCGAGCAGGGATAACGCCAACAGTGGGCCGAGCCGGTAGCGGCGTCCGCGACGGCTGCGGGGGTCGGGGATGGCGTCTAGTACTACATGGCTAGATCACGTTGGGTGATCTTTCGGTTTCCCGGTGTGCGAGGGCTGGAGTATGTGAACGTGATGACATGCCCCAGCCCCAT
>NZ_SSXE01000403.1 GCF_021699195.1 Nonomuraea sp. MG754425
TCGCGCAGCTCCTCGATGGTGCCCGTGGTGAGCGTGATCAGCTCCAGCGCCCACAGCCGGAACGCCCGAGCCAGGTTGACCGCGCTCTGCCTGGCCTCCTCCATGGTGGTGCGCGGATCGGCGACGTTGAGGTCTTCGAGGGCCAGCAGCCGGTGCATCTCGGACTGGCCGCCGTCGTCCATCATCCGCCGGATGAACATCAGCCCCACCACGCTGGTGAACGAGGCGCGGTGGCGGAGCTGGTTGGGCTTGGGGAACACCTCGCGGATCGCGCCGAGCCCCTTGAGCACGCGCAGCCGGTTGTCGAACTGGTCGGCGGGGTAGGACCGGCAGGCGAAGCGCATCTGCTCGTGCGTCAGCCACTCCTCGCCGGCCTCCGCGAACGCCGCGAACAGTGTCTCGGCGATGTCGACCAGGGCCGGGTCGTCGACCACCGCTCCGCTGTCGCGGGCCAGCGCGGCGAACATGCGGCGGTAGGTGGACAGGACCGCCTCGTCGGTGAGGACGGAGTCGAGGGTCAGGGGCTGTTCGGACACGGGCTCTAAGGTACGGCTTCACACCGACACTCTTGGCACTCTCACACCGGCTCTCCCATGGCTACCAGCCAGTACACGCCCGTGACGGACCTCCGGGCGCTAGGGTGAGGCCGATATTCAGGGGCGAATCATTTCCTACTCGTACAATCCGGGGTGAGTAAGCAAGGTGGGCGTGCTCCGAGGCGATCGTGCCACGGCCGTGATCGCCGGGGCGGCGGCCGTGGTCCTGGTCGCCGTGGCGGCCTGGTTCGGTGTGGGCGTCTCCAGCGCCAACCCCAAGCTGGCCGACGTCGGCGCGTGGTTGTGGACCGCGGCCCGGGGCAAGATCGTGCACGTCAACGGCCTGTCGGGCGAGGTGGACGGCTACCTCGACGACAAGGCGGGCCGCCGGCTGCGCGTCGTCCAGGACGGCGGCCACGTCCTGCTCGTGGACGACGCCACCGGATTCGTCAGCCGCGTCGAGCCCAGCCAGCTCAGCGTCTCCCAGACCCGCGACTTCGGCGCGGCCGGGATGCAACTGGCCATGTCGGGCGACACCGCCTACGCCGTGGACCCGGCCACGGGCAAGATCCAGCAGATCGACCCCGTCACGCTCGGCACCGTCGGCGCGGCCGTCACCCTGCCGGGACCGCTCGGCGCGGCCAGGGTGGACGGCGGGGGCCGTCTGTGGGTGCCGGTGACCGCGAAGGGTGAGGTCGTCCCGGTCGCGAACGGTGCGGCGGACGAGCCGGTCAAGGTCGGCGAGCCCGGCGAGGAGCTGTCGGTCACCATCGCCGGAGGACTGCCCGTCGTGGTCAACAGCCGGGCCGCCACCGCCACGGTGATCGGCTCGGACGGCGGTGTCGGCGAGATCACCCTGCCCAAGGAGGTGGCCCAGGCCGCCAAGGGGGGCGCGCTCACCCCGGCGAGCACCGAGGGCTCCCTGGTGCCGATCCTGTCGGCGGGGCGGTCCGGGCTGATCGTCGTGATCGACACGGGCTCCAACTCCGTGCTGAGCACCAGGTTCGCCGCCGACAACCCCGCCGACCTGGGGGTGCCGCAGGTGCTGGGCTCCAAGGTGTACGTGCCGGACCACGGCAGCGGCTCGCTGATCGTCTGGGACAGCGCGACCGGCGGGCAGCCCACCACCCTCCGGGTGGCGCAGCGGCCCGGCCCGGTGGACGTGTTCGTCAAGGACGGCCTGCTCTGGGCGAACGACGAGAACGGCGACAAGGCCGTCGTCATCGACCCCGAGGGCCGCAAGCACGACGTGGACAAGGGCGACTCCGACGTTCCGGGGCCGTCCAACACCCCCAAGCCCAAGCAGAGCCCGCGCACCGAGCCCACGCAGGCCGACACCCCGCCCGAGCCGGACCCCGTCCCCGACCCGGCCGAGACCACCGAGCGGGCCCGGCCCACTCCCACG
>NZ_SSXE01000404.1 GCF_021699195.1 Nonomuraea sp. MG754425
GACCCATGTGACCCATCGATGAGGGTGATTTCACTCCTGCCCCGCTGGACCCGTTCAGTCCGCCCGACCCACCGGACCCATCCCCGAGCCCAACCCAACCCCACCCGCGACCTGGCCCATGCCCTTCTGCCCGTTGAGACCCCGTACCGGAGAGTCGTGAGCGACACCACCGCCGCCGGCGACGAGTCGCCGCGCCCCGTCCGTAGTGCCTCCGCCATCGATCCGATCGCCCTGAGCACCTTCCTGCTGACCTCGTCCGCGACCGTGGTCATCTACGTCGGCTGGGTCTACACCGAGAGCTACCTCGAGCTCTTCCAGTTGCACGCCTCCGCGATCGGCTACCGGCTCGACGAGTACGCCCTGCGCGGCCTCAACGTCTTCCGCCCCACCGTCCTGCCGTGGCTCGCCGTGCTCCCCCTCGCCTGGCTCGCCATCGGCCTGCAACGCGACGTCGCGCTACGCCGCCGGCTCCTCGTGGGCGGCGGCTTGAGCCTCACCGTCGCCGGGCTGGTGCTGGCGACGGTCGCGCTCCAGGGCGGCTCCGTCAGCACGATCCTGATCCTGCTGCTCGTGGCGTCCGGCCCGCCCATGCTGGTCGCGCCCTTTCGCGAGCAGCCGCTGGGACGCAGCGCGTTCATCATGGCGGCCGGGGTCTCGATCCTCTGCCTTCTCTGGAGCGCCGCCCTGTTCGCGCAGCTCAGCGGCAGGGACGCCGCGCGCGAGTTCATCGCCCGGCTGCCCCGCGAGACGCAGGTCTCGATCTACGCCAAGGACCGGCTCGCGCTCAACGCCCCGGGCGTCACCCCGGCCGACCTGCCGAAGGACGGCTACCACTACCGCTACCGCTACGACGGCCTGCGCGTCCTGCTCAGCCGCGAGAACAGGCACTACCTGGTGCCCGTCCTGCCGTACGAGCAGTGGCGCGCGGGGCTCGGCCGCACGATCCCGCTGACCGAGAACGACGACATCCGCATCGAACTCCTCCCGGGCCTGCGCTCGGGCTGACCAGATCGCGAAGGCGGGCCGAGGGTCACTCGCCGGGCCGCACCAGCCCGGTCTCGTACGCGAACACGATCGCCTGGGCCCGGTCGCGCAGCCCCAGCTTCATCAGCACCCGCCCGACGTGCGTCTTCACCGTCTGCTCGGCCACGAACAGCTTCTGCGCGATCTCCTGGTTGGACAGCGCCTGCGCGACCAGGCTGAGCACCTCTGTCTCGCGCTCGGTCAGCTCCTCCACCCGCCGGCCCGAAACCGGCCGGGGCGCGCCGAGGCGGGCGAACTCGGTGATCAGCCGCTTGGTGATCGCCGGGGCGATGAGCGCCTCCCCGGCCGCCACCACCCGCACGGCCTCGACGAGTTGCGCGGCCGAGGCGTCCTTGAGCAGGAACCCGCTGGCCCCGGCCCGCAACGCCTCGTAGACGTAGTCGTCGAGGTCGAACGTGGTCAGGATGAGCACCTTCGCCGTGCCCTGGCGGCGCAGGAGTTCCCTGGTCGCCTCGAGGCCGTTCATGACCGGCATGCGCACGTCCATGAGCACCACGTCAGGGCTCAGTTCGGTGGCCCGCTGCACGGCCTCCCGCCCGTCGGCCGCCTCGCCCACGACTTCGATGTCCGGCTGGCCGCTCAGGAACACCGTGAACCCCGTGCGGACCATCCCCTGGTCGTCGGCGATCAGAACCCGGATCAAGCGCCCTCCCTCTCCACGATCGGTAATGTCGCGCGTACCTCGAAGCCTCCGCCGTCGACGGGCCGCGCGTCGAACGATCCGGGCCGCTCGACGGGCTGCCGCCGGCCGTGGAGCTGTCGGCGTACCGGATCGTGCAGGAGTCACTGTCGAACGCGATGCGGCACGCG
>NZ_SSXE01000405.1 GCF_021699195.1 Nonomuraea sp. MG754425
CCGCCCTCGCCTCCGGCCTCTCCGCCTCCGGCCCCACCCCCGGCCTCTCCGCCTCCGCTCCCGGCCCTTCCAGCCGTGACGCCGCCCGTGGTGCCGGTTCGTCCGGGCGCGGTGTCGGCCGTGGCGCCGGTGCCGGTGCCGGTCCGGCCGGCCGTGGTGCCGGTTCGTCAGGTGCCGCCGTCCGGTTGACCGGTGCGGCGAAGGCGTTCCTGGGCGAGCCCGGTGTGGCCGTCCTGACCACGTTGCGGCCCGACGGCTCCCCGCACCTGGTGGCCGTGCGATTCACCTGGGACCCGGGTGCGGGCCTGGCCCGTGTGCTCACCGTCGCCGCCTCCCGTAAGGCGCGCAACCTGACCGCCGCCCCGGGCGGCGGGCGGGCCGCGCTCTGCCAGGTCGACGGTTTCCGCTGGATCACCCTCGAAGGCCACGCCACGGTGTCGGACGACCGGCGCCGGATCGCCACGGCCGTCAGCCGCTACACCAGCCGCTACCGCTCATCCCCGCCCGCGCCCCCCGGCCGGGTCGTGATCGAGATCGCGGTCGACCGCATCCTGCACCTGAACCTCTGAAAGGACCCCACAGACATGCTCGTTCAGCACGTCCTCGACTCCACGATGTCCTACCGGGAACTCGGCTCCGGCGCGCCGATCGTCTTCCTGCACGGCAACCCGACCTCATCCCACCTGTGGCGCGACATCATGCCCGCCGTCGGCCCGGGCCGACGCCTCGCGCCCGACCTGATCGGCATGGGCGAGTCCGGAAAACCCGACATCGACTACACCTTCGACGACCAGGCCCGCTACCTGGACGCCTGGTTCGACGCCCTCGGCCTCGACGACGT
This sequence comes from Nonomuraea sp. MG754425, assembly GCF_021699195.1. GTDB lineage: Bacteria > Actinomycetota > Actinomycetes > Streptosporangiales > Streptosporangiaceae > Nonomuraea. The sequence goes on from NZ_SSXE01000405.1 coordinate 842, forward strand.
GCTGCTCGTCGGCCACGACTGGGGCGGCGCCCTGGCCTTCGACTGGGCCGCCCGCCACCCGGACCGGGTACGCGGGATCGCCTTCACCGAGGCCATCGTCAAGCCGATGACCTGGGAGGAGTTCCCCGAAGGCGGCCGGGAGCTGTTCCGGGCGATCAAGACCGAGGGCGTCGGGGAGGCCATGATGCTCGACGACAACGCCTTCCTGCGCGGTTTCCCCGGCAGCGTCGTCACGCCGCCCGCCGACGAGGACCTGGCGGCCTACCTGCGGCCGTACCCGACGCGGGAGAGCCGGCTGCCGCTGCTGCGCTGGGCGCGCTCGATGCCGCTCGACGGCGAGCCCGCCGCCGTGGTGGCCCGGATCGAGGCGTTCGACAAGTGGCTGGCGGCCAGCGCCGAGGTGCCGAAGCTGCTGATCGGGTTCCGTCCCGGCCCCGGCACGATGTGGACGTCCGAGACCGTCTCCTGGTGCGCTGCCAACATCGCCTCGCTGGAGATCGTGGCGCACGAGCGGGTCGCCGGCCACCACACCCCGGAGGACCAGCCCGGGGTCATCGCCGCGACGATCACGGAGTGGATGGCCGGGCGGCGGCTCTGAACGCGCCGCGGACGGGCCCTGGCGCGTCCGCGGCGCGGATGAAAGTTTCAGCGGGAACCCGCAGGTCGGTGGGACCTCCCGCGGGCGGAATTTGACGCTCGTCCCGGGCCGTGCGATCAAGGCTCGTGCAGGGGGCGGCCGGGCCTGTCGGATGTGGCTGCCGTCCCGACGTGAGCCACGCCGACGCCGGCCGTTCCGGCGAACACCGTTCCGACGGACCACGGCCGGACTGGCAAGCCGGACCTCGAGGGAGCGCGTCCTTCCTCCTGGCCCACGAATGTTAGCGCTACCAGAAACGGAGGACCGGTGTGAACAGACGCGCGAGGCGACGCCGCCTGGCCATCCTGCCCATCCTGCTCATCTGCGGTTTCCTGTTACCCGCCCGCCC
>NZ_SSXE01000406.1 GCF_021699195.1 Nonomuraea sp. MG754425
CGGCCACACCGATCGAGCCTCCGGACGACAACTCCGCAACCTTCCCGACAGCCCCGCCCGCCCCCCTTGAGGCGACACGGCCACGCTCATGAAGACCGCGGGGACGGCCCCGTACACTGGCACGCGTGACTCAGAAGCGCGGTCCCAGACGGCGCGATCGCCACGGTCGTGGCCTCCGCGGCCCGCTCGCCCCCTCCCACATCCCCATGGCCAAGTCCCGCAGCGAACGCTTCGACGACCTGGTGCTCGACGCGGTCGACCGGCTCAGGCCCCGCTGGGAGAAACAGCTCTCGGCGGTGGAGTTCGCGGTGGAGGACGTCCCGCCGCTGAGCGACCTCGACGACGGCCCGCGGCTCAACTCCGACCCGATCCCCTTCGGCCGCGCCGAGGCCGCCACCGGCCAGACCCCGGCGTCCGTCGTGGTGTACCGCCGGCCCCTGGAGGCCAGGGCGCGCGATCGGGAGACACTGGGCGCGATGGTCCACGACACGGTGGTGGAGCAGGTGGCCACGCTTCTGGGCCTGTCCCCGGAGACGGTCGACCCGGGCTACGACGACCGCCGCTGACCGGCGCTCAGGGCAGGACCACGTTGGCCGTGTCCGTCAGGGGCGGGAGCATCGTCCACATCCGGGCCGGTGACAGCGGCTGTGTCGTGAGCAGGTCGCCCGCTCGCTGACGCTCGGCCACCAGCCTGCTGCCGTACACCTCGCCCGACACCGGCGTGACCACCACCGCGAAGTCGCCTCTGGCCGTCAGCTTGAACGCCTTCGTCCGGCCCGCCGGGACCGTCAGCTCGTACGGCTCCTCCGCCGCCCCCTTCCCCGGCACCACCTGCACCCGCACCTTGCCCGGCTGCCGGCCGAGCGCCGTCAGCAGGAGTTGCGAGCCGGCGCCGTTGCGGGCGACGGCGCTGCCCAGGGACAACGACGGGGTTCCGGCGGTGAAGGCGACGTCGGGGTGCACCCCGGTGCCGGTGATGGCCAGGCCGGCGACGATCGGCGTCTCGGAGGTCAGCACCAGGGCGGCGGCCGAGCCGGCCACGCCCGTGGTGACGTCCAGGGCCGTCACGCTGTCGGCCGGCACCTCCAGCGTCTCCCTGCCCTTCATGGCGTACTCGGCGTCCTCGCTGACCGCGGTGATCTGGACGACGGCGTCCGTCTCGCCGGGGGCCGCCACGAGGAGCCGGCGCAGGCCGCCGCCTCCGGGGATGCCGGGGACGACCACGCGCGTGGCCGGCGGGGCGGCCGACGGGAGCCAGTCCACACCGCCCGTCTCCGGCGCCGTCCGGACCGCGACGGCGACGCGGCCGAAGATGGTGGTGACGCTCACGGCCACCACGTCGGCCGCCGGGGCGAGCGACTTCAGATCGATCTCCCGGTGCTCGCCGGGCGCGATCTCCAGGCCGAGGCCGGCGTCACTCGAGATCCGGCCCTCCGCCGCGTACACCTGGACGTCGGCCTGGGCCGGGGCCTTGTCGGCGTTCGTGAGATGGAGGCGGACGTCGGCGTCGGCCGGGCCGGGGCCGAGCAGCCAGGTCTCCGGGGCGGGCTCCGTGCAGCGCACCCCCGCCAGGCCCCGGCCCGCGCCCCTGGTGCTGCGGGTGAGGTAGCCGGCCTCCAGGCCGCCGGGGCCCTTGGTCACGTACGGCTTGCCGTTCTCCATGGTCTCGCCGTTGAGCGTGCCCGGCAGGTAGACGTTCACCTGCTCCCCCTTCGTCCCCGGGCAGACGGCGGTGACCGACTCCACGGCCACCTTCCGGGGGCCGGCCTGGGCGGGCGCGGCGGGGG
>NZ_SSXE01000407.1 GCF_021699195.1 Nonomuraea sp. MG754425
TGACGTGGTGCTCGACGGCCCTGGTGGTGCTCCGGACACGCAGGCTCCGAGCGTGCCGGGGAATCTGTCCGTGGGCGGGGCCACGTCCTCGTCGCTGTCGCTGACGTGGTCGGCCGCGACCGACAACGTCGGCGTCACCCGCTACGAGGTGTCCAGGGACGGCGCCGCCCCCACCACCGTCTCGGGGACCACCCACCAGGCCACCGGCCTCACCCCCGATACCTCCTACGCCTTCCGCGTACGCGCCTGCGACGCCGCGGGCAACTGCTCGGCCTACTCCTCCTCGGTCAGCGGCCGGACCACCGGCGGCACGACCCCGCCGGCCGGCGACATCCGCTACGCCCCCTACATCGACATCACGATGAGCACGCCGTCCCTCGCGAGCGCCGCCGCCGCGACCGGCGTCAAGAACTACACGCTGGCCTTCGCGCTCGGCGACAGCACCGGCTGCAACCCCGCCTGGGGCGGCACGATCCCGATCGGCGACACGCGCATCGTCAACGACGTCAAGGCGCTCCAGGCGCAGGGGGGCCAGGTCATCGTGGCCAGCGGCGGCGCGCTGGGACCGTACCTGGAGCACGTCTGCGGGAGCGTCGCCGCGCTCGTCGGCGCATACAAGAAGGTGCTGGACACCGTCGGCACCAACCACCTCGACGTGGACGTCGAGGCCAGCATCGACGTGAACAAGGTCAACACCGCACTCAAGCAGCTCCAGAGCGAGCGCGGCACCTCCATCAGCTACACGCTGCGGGTGCAGGGCCAGGACTACGGCGTGGACCCGTTCTCGCTGCAGATCCTCCAGGACGCGGCGGCCAAGGGCCTCGACGTGGTCGTCAACCCGATGCTGATGAACTTCGGCTACACCGGCAACTGGGGCGACGCCATGATCGCCGCCGCCCAGGCCACGCTGGGCCAGATGAAGGGCGTCTGGCCGGCCAAGACGGACGCGCAGCTCAGACGCATGTTCGGCGTGATCCCGATGATCGGCAAGAACGACACCGGCATGACGACCACGCAGGCCGACGCCCGCAAGCTGCTCGCCTGGGCCAACACCAACCACATCGGGTTCGTCGGGTTCTGGTCCGCGGCCCGCGACAACGGCGGCTGCCCCGACGGCAGGGTGTCGCCGACGTGCAGCGGGATCGCGCAGTCGAACTACGAGTTCACCGGCGTCTTCAAGGGGTTCACCGGATGAGAAGACCGCTCGCCGTCCTGCCGGCGGTGGCGCTCGCCCTCGGGCTGACCGCCACCCCGGCCCTGGCCGCCAACATCGTCACGAATCCCGGCTTCGAGAGCGGTCTGACCGGCTGGACGTGTTCCGGTGCGCAGGCCGTGTCGTCCCCGGTGCACGGGGGTGCCGGGGCTGTTCGGGCGACGCCGGCGACGGCGGCGCCCCGGTCGCCGTCACCGGCACCGGCCACCAGGCGACCGGGCTGGCCGCCGCCACCGCCTACCGCTTCCGGGTCCGCGCCTGCGACGCCGCCGGCAACTGCTCCGCCTACGGCCAGGAGGCCACCGGCAGCACGACCAGCGGCGGCGGGAACGGCGGCACCCTGCCCGCGCGCGTCCTGGTCGGCTACCTGCACGCCTCCTTCTCCAACGGATCCGGCTACCTCCGGATGGCCGACGTGCCGGCCGAGTGGGACGTCATCAACCTCGCCTTCGGCGAGCCCACCTCCGTCACCTCCGGCGACATCAGGTTCCGCCAGTGCCCGGCCGCCGAGTGCCCGAACGTCGAACCCGAGGCCGACTTCATCGCCGCCATCAGGGCCAAACAGGCCCAGGGCAAGAAGGTGCTGATCTCGATCGGCGGGCAGAACGGGCAGGTGCAGCTCACCACCGCGGCGGCCCGCGACACGTTCGTCGCCTCCGTCTCCGCGATCATCGACCGGTACGGCCTCGACGGCCTGGACGTCGACTTCGAAGGCCACTCCCTCTACCTCGACCCCGGGGACACCGACCTGGCCCGCCCCACCACCCCGGTCATCGTCAACCTCATCTCGGCGCTCAGGACGCTCAAGAGCCGCTACGGCCCGTCGTTCACGCTGACCATGGCCCCCGAGACGTTCTTCGTCCAGCTCGGCCACCAGTTCTACGGACCGGGCCCGAACGGCGCGGCCGACCGCAGGAGCGCCTCCTACCTGCCCGTCATCCACGCCCTGCGCGACGACCTGACCCTCCTGCACGTGCAGGACTACAACTCGGGCCCGATCATGGGCCTCGACGGCCAGTACCACACGATGGGCGGGCACGACTTCCACGTGGCGATGACGGACATGCTGCTGGCCGGCTTCCCGATCATGGGCAATCCGGCCAACGTGTTCCCGCCGCTGCGCCAGGACCAGGTGGCCATCGGGCTGCCCGCCTCGGTCAACGCGGGCAACGGGTTCACGAGCGTCGCGGAGGTGCAGAAGGCGTTCGACTGCCTGGCCAAGGGGAGCAACTGCGGGACCTACCGGCCCAGAGGGGTCTACCCGGGCCTGCGCGGTCTGATGAGCTGGTCGATCAACTGGGACCGGTACAACGGGCAGGAGTTCTCCCGAAGCCACCGGACCTACCTGGACGCGCTCAGATGACGCGGACGAGCTGGGTCGGCTTCACCGGCAGGCCCAGCCCGGGCGGCCGGTAGGTCGGCAGCGCCTCGCCGTACTCGTGCATCCAGGCGTGGTCCACCAGCAGCCGCATCCGCCCGGACACCAGAGCCTGGTCCGGCGCGGCCGGGGCGTCGCCCCCGGTCAGCCGGGCCATGGCCGCGGTCACCAGCTCGGGGTCGGGCGGCGACAGGTCGCAGTGCTCGTCCGGGCCGATGAGCAGGTCCACGCCGGGCGGCAGCGGATAGATCGGCCGCGGCAGCGCCAGCACGCGCGGCGGCGGAGCCATCGGCCAGCCGTCGCGCACCGCCTCCAGCAGCACCGACCGCGCCGACCTGCGCGCGAACAGGCCCTCCGCCAGCGCCCAGCTCAGCG
>NZ_SSXE01000408.1 GCF_021699195.1 Nonomuraea sp. MG754425
CTGCGAGCTCATCGCGCCGGGCGGGGACGTGTGGCGCTTCGGCGACCCCGGCGCGGAGTCCGCGATCACGGGGCCGGCCGGCGACTTCTGCCGGGTGGGGGCGCACCGCCTCGCCGCCGCCGACTCGGCGCTCACGGCCACCGGGCCGCACGGCCCCGCGGCCCTCGCGGTCCTGCGCAACTACGCCTTCTGATCGAACCGCCGGGCCGGGACGTCAGGCCCTTGCCGGAAACCTCCGCCGCCGTCATCGCCCGTCAGCCGAGCATCCCGCCCAGGCGGCCCTCCAGCATCAGCAGCAGCTCCGCCAGCAGGGCGGCCAGCTCCCGTTCCCGGTCCGCGGGCAGGCCGGACAGCAGCGCGGTCTCGTACTCGAGTTGTTCGGGCATCAGCCGCATGATGAACTCCCTGCCCCGCCCGGTGAGCGACAGGTGGGCCACGCGGCGGTCGCGGTCGTCCACCCGGCGGGCGACCAGGCCGATCTCCTCCAGCCGGCGCACCCGCTTGGTCACGGCCGCGCCGGAGGCGAACGTCTCGCGGGCCAGCCTGCCCGGCGTCAGCTCGCCGCCGACCCTGAGCAGGGCGCACAGGACGTCGTACTCCGCCCGGTTCACGCCGGCGCGGCCGAGCGGGGCGTCGGTGGCCTGGTGCAGGAGGGCGGTGCACCGGTTGAGACGGCCGATGACGGCGATCGTGTCGAGGTCGGCGTCCGGGAGGACCTCCCGCCACTGGCGCAGCGCGACCGCCACGGCGTCCTCCACGGCGTCCCCCACGTGCCCGTCCTCCCTCGCGTCCGGCTGTCCGGTGGCTTCCGATCGTACGCGCCGGCGCCGCGGGCCGGACGCGTGACGCCGGCCCGGCGGACCAGGCGGTGACGAGCCCGGCCTGTGGCGGCCAAGCCGTTCGGCCGCGCTCGTCTACCCCGGCCTGCCTGAACGCGCAGGCCGGTCAGGCGGTGGTCGGCTCGGCCGGGCCTGTGGTGGCCAGGCCGTTCAGTCGCTCGGGTCTCGGCCGGGCCTGTGGTGGCTGAGCCGTTCGGCCGGTGGGTCAGGTGGTGGTCAGCTCGGCCAGTCTGTGGTGGCCGGCGCGTTCGGCCGCCGCGATGCGTTCCTGTGGCAGCGCCGCGCTCCACCACTCGCCCGCCGCGATGTCGGCCGCCTCGCGCAGCTCGACCAGGGCGGCACGCAGCCGGTCGCGGGCGGCGCGTCCCTCGGTGAGCGGCTGTTCGACCAGCCGTTCCAGCCGTTCCAGCCCGGCCCGTACGCGGCGGGCGGCGCGCCGGTCGGGCAGCAGCACGCAGGCCAGCAGCCCGGCTGCGGCGCCCAGGCAGGTGTCCAGCCAGCGGTCCGCCACCAGCGCGGACACCGGCTCGGCCCCCGCGAACTCGGTCATCAGCATGGCCATCGGCGCCACGAACACGCTGCCCAGCCAGTAGTTGCGGGTGATGACCGCCTCGGTGACGAACTGCATGACCAGCACGGTCACGATCAGCGCGATCGCGCCCAGTCTGGTCAGCGGCACCACCAGGGTGAACACGGCGACGCCGAGCAGGTTGCCGACCACGCGCTGGAGCGCGCGGCTCCAGGACATGGTGGTGTTGGCGGCGAACACGGCCGCGGCGGTCACGACGGCCCAGTACGGCCTGCCCACGCCGAACGCCATCGACGCCCATCCGGCCAGCGCCGCACCCCCGGACACCATCGCCACCACCCGCCACCAACGCACCACGAGCCCCAC
>NZ_SSXE01000409.1 GCF_021699195.1 Nonomuraea sp. MG754425
CACGACAAGGGAGCAAGAAGATGCCCGGAGGCCCACCCACCCTCGGTTTCGGCCTGATCATCTACGCCACGGTCGGCCTGCTGTCCCTGATCTCGCTCAAGCTGAGGAGGCGACGCAGGTGACCCCGCCGACAACACCCGCGAACACACCCAGCCCAGCACCCCAGCCGACCGTCACCGTGATCATCCCGGCCCACAACGAGGAACTCGGTCTCCCCGCCACCCTCCGCTCGATCACCTCCCAGTCCGTCCCCCCAGACAAGATCATCGTCATCGACGACGGCTCCACCGACCGCACCGGCGAGATCGCCGCCTCACACGGCGTCACGGTCCTGCGCCCACCACGCAATCTCGGCAGCAAGGCCAAAGCCCAGAACCACGCCCTCCCCCACTGCAACACCGACCTCATCCTGGCGGTGGACGCCGACACCGTCCTCGCCCCCGACTACATCGAGCGCCTCAAGCCCGTCTTCTCCGACCCGGCCGTCCAGGTGGCGGCCGGAAACGTCCAGACCCGCTTCACCCGCACCCCGTGGGAACGCGGCAGATCCACCGAATACCTCTTCGGCTTCCACTGGCACCGCCCGATCCAGCAACTCGCCAACAGCCCCATGGTCTGCTCCGGCTGCTGCTCGATGTTCAGACGGACCGCCCTGACCGAGTTCGGCGGCTTCCCCGAACGCACCATCGTCGAAGACATGGACTTCACCTGGAGCCAGCAGCTCGAAGGCCACCGAGCGGTCTACGTGTCCGACGCCGTGGCCTGGGCCGCCGACCCGGAGACCCTCACGTACCTGCGCAAACAGGTGTGGCGCTGGATGGCCGGCTTCATGCAGAACGTCCGGCTGCACCTCCCCCGCCTGCTCACCCGCAAGCCCATGCTCGCCACCTGGATCATCGTGGCCCTGCTGGAAATCCTGGTGGCCCCGCTGTGGTGGGCGACCCCGGTGCTCCTCACCACGACCTTCTTCGACGAGCCGGTGCCGTACGCGATGGCGTGGTGGGCAGGCGGCGAGCTCCTCCTCACCCTCCCCGCCCTCCTGTACGCGGCCAGACGCCGCCGCCTCCCCCTGGGTCAGGTCCTGTTCAACCTGCCCTTCGTCTACCTGAACAAGGCGGTCAACCTCTATTACGCCTGGAAGGCCCTCCTGGTCGAGCTGATCCTGGTCCCCCTGCACCTCTCACGGGGCCTCGTCGTCTACGAGAAGGGCCGCTGACCCGAACCCATCGCTACGTAGTCATCGAATAACTCAGAGTAGTCATAGGATGTGGTGCCGATCGAAGCGTTCACCCACCCGAAGGGACATGCTCGCCATGACCGCCCGCAAGACCACCGCCACGGCCATCTCCGCCCTGGCGCTGACCCTGACCCTGAGTGCCCCCGCCTACGCGGCCACCGGCACCTTCACCTACGCCTACCCGACCGGAAACGGCACGAGCACCACCGAGCTGTCCAACCCGAACAGCGGAACCTGCCTCAACCTCCCCGAGGTCTACGACACGCGCTTCAGCGCCCACAGCCCGATCAACGGCACCAACTCGACGGTCACCATGTTCACCGGCGCCGACTGCACCGGCGACTACTACTCCCTGCGCCCCGGCGGCCGAGCCTCAAGCCGCCTGCAGCTCAAGTCGGTCGTCTTCTCCTGAGCCCACACCTCACCGGTCGGAGGCGGGACATCATCCACAACCGTGTCCCGCCCCCTTTCCCCCAAACAC
>NZ_SSXE01000410.1:0-1690 GCF_021699195.1 Nonomuraea sp. MG754425
GACCTACTCTCCCACACCCTCCCGAGTGCAGTACCATCGGCGCAGAGAAGCTTAACTTCCGGGTTCGGAATGTAACCGGGTGTTTCCTTCCCGCCATAACCGCCGTAACCCTCCGAAACACACAAACACCAACGCGTTTGCTGTCTCAGAATTGCCTAGTGAACGCGAGCAAAACAAAAGTCTGCTTTGAGGACAAGTCCTCGGCCTATTAGTACCGGTCAGCTCCACACGTTACCGTGCTTCCACCTCCGGCCTATCAACCCGGTCGTCTACCGGGAGCCTTACCCCCTCAACAGGGTGGGAGACCTCATCTCAAGGCGAGCTTCCCGCTTAGATGCTTTCAGCGGTTATCCCTTCCGAACGTAGCCAACCAGCCGTGCACCTGGCGGTACAACTGGCACACCAGAGGTTCGTCCGTCCCGGTCCTCTCGTACTAGGGACAGCTCCTTTCAAGTCTCCTGCGCGCGCAGCGGATAGGGACCGAACTGTCTCGCGACGTTCTAAACCCAGCTCGCGTACCGCTTTAATGGGCGAACAGCCCAACCCTTGGGACCTACTCCAGCCCCAGGATGCGACGAGCCGACATCGAGGTGCCAAACCATCCCGTCGATATGGACTCTTGGGGAAGATCAGCCTGTTATCCCCGGGGTACCTTTTAGCCGTTGAGCGACACCGCTTCCACACGCCGATGCCGGATCACTAGTCCCAGCTTTCGCTCCTGCTCGACCCGTCAGTCTCACAGTCAAGCTCCCTTGTGCACTTACACTCAACACCTGATTGCCAACCAGGCTGAGGGAACCTTTGGGCGCCTCCGTTACTCTTTAGGAGGCAACCGCCCCAGTTAAACTACCCACCAGACACTGTCCCCGATCCGGATCACGGACCAGAGTTAGACGTTCAAAACGACCAGAGTGGTATTTCACCAATGACTCCACCCGAACTAGCGTCCGAGCTTCCCAGTCTCCCACCTATCCTACACAAGACGCTCCAAACGCCAATGTCAAGCTGTAGTGAAGGTCCCGGGGTCTTTCCGTCCTGCTGCGCGTAACGAGCATCTTTACTCGTAGTGCAATTTCGCCGGGTCTGCGGTTGAGACAGCGGGGAAGTCGTTACGCCATTCGTGCAGGTCGGAACTTACCCGACAAGGAATTTCGCTACCTTAGGATGGTTATAGTTACCACCGCCGTTTACCGGCGCTTAAGTTCTCACCTTCGCCAACCCGAAAGTCAGCTAAGCGGTCCCCTTAACGTTCCGGCACCGGGCAGGCGTCAGTCCGTATACATCGTCTTACGACTTCGCACGGACCTGTGTTTTTAGTAAACAGTCGCTTCCCCCTGGCCACTGCGACCCCCACCAGCTCAGACAGCACATGCCATCACCAGCAGAGGTCCCCCTTCTCCCGAAGTTACGGGGGCAATTTGCCGAGTTCCTTAACCACAGTTCACCCGATCGCCTTAGTATTCTCTACCTGACCACCTGAGTCGGTTTAGGGTACGGGCCGCCACAACACTCACTAGAGGCTTTTCTCGGCAGCATAGGATCATCCACTTCACCACAATCGGCTCGGCATCACACCTCAGGCACACGAGACGCGGATTTACCTACATCTCACCCTACATGCTTACCCCAGGACAACCATCGCCTGGGCTGGACTACCTTCCTGCGTCACCCCATCGCTTACCTACTACCC
>NZ_SSXE01000410.1:1712-4657 GCF_021699195.1 Nonomuraea sp. MG754425
TGCCACGACTTCGGCGGTGTACTTGAGCCCCGCTACATTGTCGGCGCAGAATCACTTGACCAGTGAGCTATTACGCACTCTTTCAAGGGTGGCTGCTTCTAAGCCAACCTCCTGGTTGTCTCTGCGACTCCACATCCTTTCCCACTTAGCACACGCTTAGGGGCCTTAGTCGGTGATCTGGGCTGTTTCCCTCTCGACTACGAACCTTATCGCCCGCAGTCTCACTGCCACGCTCTCACTTACCGGCATTCGGAGTTTGGCTGACGTCAGTAACCTTGTCGGGCCCATCGGCCATCCAGTGCTCTACCTCCGGCAAGAAACGCGTAACGCTGCACCTAAATGCATTTCGGGGAGAACCAGCTATCACGGAGTTTGATTGGCCTTTCACCCCTACACACAGATCATCCCCCAGGTTTTCAACCCTGGTGGGTTCGGTCCTCCACCCAGTCTTACCTGAGCTTCAACCTGCCCATGCGTAGATCACTCCGCTTCGGGTCTACAGCATGCGACTCAAACGCCCTATTCAGACTCGCTTTCGCTACGGCTCCCCCACACGGGTTAACCTCGCCACACACCATAACTCGCAGGCTCATTCTTCAAAAGGCACGCAGTCACATCACACACCAGCAAACTGATGTAAGCTCCTACGGCTTGTAGGCACACGGTTTCAGGTACTCTTTCACGACCCCTCACCGGGGCACTTTTCACCTTTCCCTCACGGTACTCGTGCACTATCGGTCATCAGGGAGTATTTAGGCTTACCAGGTGGTCCTGGCAGATTCACACAGGATTCCTCGAGCCCCGTGCTACTTGGGATCCCCTCAAACAGTCCACCCAATTTCGCCTACCCGGCTCTCACGGTCTACGGCGCCCCATCCCAGAGGCTTCAACTATCAGGCAGATTTATCACTGTCTGTGGTCTCGGCAGAAACCACCAGAAGGTCCCACGACCCCGAACATGCAACGCCTGCCGGCTATCACACACGCCCGGTTTAGCCTCATCCGCTTTCGCTCACCACTACTCACGGAATCACTCTTGTTTTCTCTTCCTACGGGTACTGAGATGTTTCACTTCCCCGCGTTACCACCAACCGCCCTATACATTCAGGCGGAGGCAACACCACATGACTGGTGCTAGGTTTCCCCATTCGGACATCCCCGGATCAACGTCTGGTTGGCGACTCCCCGAGGCTTAACGCAGCCTCCCACGTCCTTCATCGGCTCCTGATGCCAAGGCATCCACCGTGTGCCCTAAAAAACTTGGCCACAAAGATGCTCGCGTCCACTATGCAAATCTCAAACAACAAACAGCAACCGATCCAGCCGCACCTTCCGGTACGGCTACCTTGTTACGACTTCGTCCCAATCGCCAGCCCCACCTTCGACCGCTCCCCCCTAAAAGGTTGGGCCACGGGCTTCGGGTGTTGCCGACTTTCGTGACGTGACGGGCGGTGTGTACAAGGCCCGGGAACGTATTCACCGCAGCGTTGCTGATCTGCGATTACTAGCGACTCCGACTTCATGGGGTCGAGTTGCAGACCCCAATCCGAACTGAGACCGGCTTTTAGGGATTCGCTCCACCTCACGGCATCGCAACCCTCTGTACCGGCCATTGTAGCATGTTTGCAGCCCAAGACATAAGGGGCATGATGACTTGACGTCATCCCCACCTTCCTCCGAGTTGACCCCGGCAGTCCCCCATGAGTCCCCAACCACCCGAAGGTGTTGCTGGCAACATGGAGCAAGGGTTGCGCTCGTTGCGGGACTTAACCCAACATCTCACGACACGAGCTGACGACAGCCATGCACCACCTGTCACCCAGTCCGAAGAAAACGATGTCTCCACCGCAGTCCGGGTGATGTCAAACCTTGGTAAGGTTCTTCGCGTTGCGTCGAATTAAGCAACATGCTCCGCCGCTTGTGCGGGCCCCCGTCAATTCCTTTGAGTTTTAGCCTTGCGGCCGTACTCCCCAGGCGGGGCGCTTAATGCGTTAGCTCCGGCACGGAGATCGTGGAAGACCCCCACACCTAGCGCCCAACGTTTACAGCGTGGACTACCAGGGTATCTAATCCTGTTCGCTCCCCACGCTTTCGCTCCTCAGCGTCAGGTAAGGCCCAGCAAGCCGCCTTCGCCACCGGTGTTCCTCCTGATATCTGCGCATTTCACCGCTACACCAGGAATTCCACTTGCCCCTACCTACCTCTAGCCGGCCCGTATCCACCGCAGACCCGCAGTTAAGCTGCGGGCTTTCACGGCAGACGCGACCAGCCACCTACGAGCTCTTTACGCCCAATAATTCCGGACAACGCTTGCGCCCTACGTATTACCGCGGCTGCTGGCACGTAGTTAGCCGGCGCTTCTTCTGCAGGTACACGTCAACTTCGTCCCTGCTGAAAGAGGTTTACAACCCGAAGGCCGTCATCCCCCACGCGGCGTCGCTGCGTCAGGCTTCCGCCCATTGCGCAATATTCCCCACTGCTGCCTCCCGTAGGAGTCTGGGCCGTGTCTCAGTCCCAGTGTGGCCGGTCGCCCTCTCAGGCCGGCTACCCGTCGTCGCCTTGGTAGGCCACTACCCCACCAACAAGCTGATAGGCCGCGAGCCCATCCCCAACCGAAAAACTTTCCACCACCACCCGATGCCGGAGGCGGTCATATCCGGTATTAGACCCAGTTTCCCAGGCTTATCCCAGAGTCAGGGGCAGGTTGCTCACGTGTTACTCACCCGTTCGCCGCTCGAGTACCCCGAAGGGCCTTTCCGCTCGACTTGCATGTGTTAAGCACGCCGCCAGCGTTCGTCCTGAGCCAGGATCAAACTCTCCAAACAATGTTCGGAAAACTCATCCAAGCAAATCCATCAAGAAAACAATCTTGACGAGGTGTTGCATGAAAAATCATGCACTGGCTTTTAACACACTGTTGAGTTCTCAAGAAACGGACGCGTACA